>JAEUHA010000024.1 GCA_016793535.1 Opitutaceae bacterium
TCGCCGGCTGGATGAATGCGCAACAACGTCGCGGTCCTCCCCGACCTGGCCGGCGGCGGGCGCCCCCGCTCCCAGGAAATGAAAAAACTACGGCACTTCGTACACCTCGACCAGCGCGACGCCGGTCGTGCCATTCGTTCCCGATACCTGAATCGTGTACGCCCCCGAGGGCAGGGTCACTAGCAACACGCTGTCGCGGCTGCCCTCGGCCAGCGGGAAGGCCCCGACGGCCCGTGCGGTGGCCCGGATCTCGGCGGCGTTCGGAGCGGAATTCCACGCGGTGTTGGTCGCGACGCTCTGCGCCCCGGCAAACAGCGTCACCACCGGTTCCGCCAGGGTCCCGGTCACGTTGAACGGAGCCGCGGCGATCCCGGGACCGACGGCGCGGATCAGGACGGTCTTGTTGGCGCCGGGGCCGATGACGAGGCCGGGGATCAGGACGTTGGCTCCGGTTCCCACCTGGGCCCGGACCGCCGTGTTCACTAGGCGCGCACCGGTCCCGCCGCCGGTCGGAGCCCGGTCGGCATCGTAAATTTCGACGAGCGCGAGGCCGGTCCCGGTCCCCGTCCCTGCGACCTGGGCGGTGTAGGAACCGGGTGCGAGCTGCGCGAGCAGCGCGGCGTCCCGGCTGCCGGGCGGCAGGGCGAACGCTCCGGCGGCGGTGAAGGCGGCCGCGTCGCCGGCGTTCCAATTGTCGTTGCTGGCCGCGACCCGGGTTGCCGAGTCGGGACCAAACACCGTGAGCACCGGATCCGCGAGGGTGCCGGGCAGGTTGAACGGGGCCGCGGCGAGGGCCGGACCTAGCCCGCGCACGAGCACGGTCTTGTTCGCACCCGGCGCGATCACGAACCCCGCGATCAACCCGCCGGAGCCCCCGGCCACCTGGGCGCGGGCGGCGAGATTGACGATCTGGCTCGCCGGCTGGTGCAAGGCGGGGTCGTCGAGCGTCGCGATCCACGCGGCCAGCAGGCTCTCGCCCGCGAGGTCCCGCACATGGCTCCCCAACGGAGGCATCTGGCCCGCGCCGCGGACGCTCATTCGCTGCAGGAGGCGGGAACGGCCGGGGTCGCCCGGGACGATGACGCGGGTGGACGGGTCGCCGCCGTTGTCGAGGAGCGGACCGTTGATGAGCCCGGCCAGCGACAGCGGCACGGCGGCGCGCGCGTCCCACGAACCCAGCGCCGTGCCGCCAGGCTGGTGGCACGAGGCACAATTCGCATCGAGATAAGACCGGGCGCGGGTCTCGAGGGACCGATTTGAGTCGGCCGCCGCCAGCGCGGGCAGGGTCGCGGGCTCCGGGACGGTCGCGGCCGTGAGATAGCCCGCCTGGGCGAGGGCGGTGATCAGGTTCGCGGTGCCGCCGGGCAGCGCCTGCTCCCGGTTGAGCTGCCGGGTGTTGAAACTCAGCGCGAGACCCCCCGCCGGGGTGTGACACGTCAGGCACTCGGCCCGGCCGGGAAAACGCCACGTCTGGGTCCGCGCGATCCCGTTCTCGACGACATTGAAGGTCTGCTCGGCGCCCTCTTCCGGCACGAGCGTGGCATCCGTCTGCGCGTCGTTCCACCGGTACGTCAGGCCATACACGCCGCTCGCGGTCTTGACCAGGAAGCGGGTTTCGAGGCGCCGGGCGGTCGCGGCATTGCCGCGTGTCAGCTCGAGGTCGAAGTGCTTCACCCAGACTGCGCCGGTCGGCAGGGTCCAGGCACCGTCCACGGCGAAACTGTACGAGCCCGCGTTGTCCGGCAGCGCGAACCAGCGGCGTTTCCGGGCGTGGTCGGACCAGAACGACACGTTGGGTTCGTAGGCCACCAGGCCGGGCGCGGGGGTGAGCGCCGCCAGGTCGGTGAACGCTCCGGTGGCTGAGAGGGTCGCGGGCAGGGGAGTGCCGCCGCCCGCCGGACTGGCGACGAGGCGCTTGAGCGCGCCTTCGAGCAGGTCGCACAGGAGGATGTCGCCGGTGGCGGGATCGACGCTGAAACCGCTGATGCCGCTGTCGGTGGCGAGCAATTGCACCGCGCTCGCCGGCACCGGATTGGCACCGTCGGGCAGCAGACTCCAGATCCGGCCGCTGACGAAGTCGGCGAAAAGATAGTGTCCGAACAGCGCCGGGTAACGCGTGCCGCGATAGACGAGTCCGCCGGTGACCGACGACCCCTGGTTCGGATTCGGGTAATCCCAGATCGGCGCGACGAACGACGCGCCTGCCGGCGGCGAGCCACGGGGACCGGCGATCGTGCCCTCGCGGTAGTTCCAGCCGTAGTTGCCGCCGCGCGTGATCACATTGATCTCCTCGCGGCTGCCCTGGCCGACGTCGCCCAGCCACAGCCGGCCGGTCGCGGGATCGAAGGACATGCGCCACGGGTTGCGCAGCCCGGTGGTCCAGAATTCCGTGCGGACGGCAGCGGCGGTGACCGCGGCGCCATTGAAGGTGGTGGCGCCGACGAACGGATTGTCCGGCGGCACGGCGTAGGTGTTGGCGTGCACGGCCGGGTGCGGGTTCGGCGGGAGCGAACTCGGCCGGCGGTCGACGTCGATCCGGATCACGCCGGCGAAGAAGTCGCGGTCGATCCGCTGGCTGTTCTGGAACTGATCGTTGCCGCCGCCCTCGTCGCCCAGGGACAGGTACAGATAACCGTCGGGCCCGAACAGGAGCTGGCCGCCGTTGTGATTGCTGGCCTCGTCGCGCTGGGAGAGGAGCGGAACCTCCGACGCCGGGTCGGCGGCGTTGGGATCACCGGCCGAGACACGAAAGCGCGCGAGCCGGTTGTGCAGGCCGCCGCCCGCAGACGTCGTGGTCGTGACCGTGTACCAGACGAAGAACTGGCCGTTGGTGGCGTAGTCGGGGTGAAACGCGAGGGCGAGCAGGCCGCGCTCGTCGTTGTTGTCGGCGGAAACCGTGACGCGCGACGCCAGGTCAAGGAACAGCGTGCGGGTCGGATTCGCGGCCGTGACATCCGGGATCACCCAGATCCGGCCCGGTTTCTCGACCACGAAAAGCCGGCGGGTTTCGCCGGGGGGCGTGAGGGCGGCAACCGGCTGGGTGAAGGTGAGCCCGGGGAACGCGCGCGCCGTGGTGTAGGTCGTCGGCGGCGGGTTCGCCGGCAGCCGCAGCGACGTGGCGGGCACGCGGGTCAAGGGCTGGGCCGCGGCCGCAGCGGCGAGAATCAGCCAACCGGCGAAAGCAAGCGAGGGCGAGCGGCGCATAGCGGGTGGGGTAGAGACTGCGCCGGCGGGCGAGAGTTGCAAACTTCGCCCCGCCGCGGGGGCGTGCGGCCGGTGGAATATCGATTTGTTTACGACGCCCGCCGTCGCCGCCGCCGAGGGATCCAAAGGATTGGCCCACGGAACACACGGACCACACGGAAATCAGATCTTCTTCCGTGTAGTCCGTGTGTTCCGTGGGCAAGAGGATTGGATGTCTTGGGCCTTTCCCCGAGCCAACCCCTGACGGAAATGTAAGCGAGATCCTGTTCACACGGATTGCCGTCGCCGTCTCGTGACACCAACCTTCCCACCGCCATGCCCGCCTCCGACTCCACGACCCCGCCGCGCGTGCTCGTGGTGGAGGATGAACAGAAGACGCGCGAGTCGCTCGCCGAGGGCCTGCGGCTGGAGACCTGGTCGGTCGCCACGGCCGCGACCGGCCAGGAGGCGCTCGGGCTGCTGGGCCGGGAGGCGTTCGATCTTGTCGTGCTCGACTGGATGCTGCCGGACCGGGACGGCGTCGAGGTGCTGCGCGAGATGCGGAGCCGCGCCCAGCCGACGTCCGTGCTGATGCTCACCGCGCGCAGCACGCTGAACGACCGCGTGACCGGCCTGGATTCCGGGGCGGACGACTACCTGGCGAAGCCCTTCGCGTTTGCCGAGCTGCTCGCCCGCTGCCGCGCGCTGCTGCGCCGGCCGGTGGTGAAGACCGGGGGCCTGCTGCGCTGCGGCGACCTCCAGCTCGACACCCGGGCGCGCGTCGCGGTGCGGGCCGGCGAGGAGATTGCGCTGACGCCGCGCGAGGTCGACGTATTGGAGTATCTGTTACGCTATCAGGGCCAGATCGTGACCCGGGAGATGCTGGAGCGGGACGTCTGGAAGCAGACCCACCGCATGACGTCCCTGGACAACGTGATCGACGTGCAGATCATGCGGCTGCGGCGCAAGGTGGACACCGACGGCACCGAGCGGCTGATCCATACGTTGCGGGGAGTCGGTTACCGGCTGGGAAAGGAAGTGGAATGATCGCGTGGTGGGAGCGGCGCACGCTCCGGTTCCGGCTCGCGGTCTGGTACGCGGTGGGCGGCACGCTGCTGCTGACGTCGTTCACCGCGACGATCTACCTGTTTGTCTACGAGCGGATGGGGCGCCCGCTCGCGTACGAACTCTCCCGTGACCTCGAGGAAGTGCGGCGCCGGGTCGAGGTGCTGCCCGATCACAGCTTCCGTTGGAACGGCCGGCCCGTCGACACCCACGCGCCGTGGACGACGGAATACCCGTGGTTCGAGTTCTGGGATGAACAGGGAAAACTGGTCGGCCGGCTCTGGCCGTTCGCCGAGTCCCGCGTCACGCAGCCGCCGAGCGCGCCGTTTCGCGGCCGGGAAACCGTGGCGATCTACAATGTCGCGCCCGACCTGCGGCTGCGGGTGTATTCGGTGCCGTATCAGGTGCCCGGCCGGAACGATGTCTGGATGATCCGGCTCATGCGGATCCACGAACCGACGGGCGACGCGCTGGGCGCGTTGCGGCTGATCATCGTGGTGGCGCTGCCGATCGTGGTGGCGCTGCTGGTGGTCGGCGGCTACGTGATCACGCGCCGCTGGCTGAAGCCACTCGACCAAATGGTGACCGAGGCGAATCACATTTCCGCCGCCGACCTCAGCCGCCGTCTCCCGGTGGGCAATCCGCACGACGAACTCGGCCGGCTCGCGAGCGTCTTCAACGTCACGCTCGACCGGCTGCAGGCATCGTTCGATGCGCTGGACCGCTTCGTGGCGGACGCCTCCCATGAGCTGCGCACGCCGCTGACCACGCTGCGCAGCGTCGGTGAAGTCGGGCTGCGCCGGAGCCGCACGGTCGAGGAATACCGCGAGATCATCGGCAGCATGCTCGAGGAAGCACAGCGGCTGCAGCGCCTCATCCAGCGCCTGCTCGAACTGGCCGGCGCGGAAGGCGGCGCGGCCGAGGTGCACCGGAGCGAGATCCGGCTCGACGAGTTCGTGGCCGCCTGCGTGGGCGAGCTCGGCATCCTGGCGGAAGCGAGGCGGCAGCAGATCCTGGTGCAGAGTGAACCCTGCGCGGTGACGACGGACTCGGTGCTGTTCCGCCAGGCGCTGCAAAACCTCATCGACAACGCGATCAAGTACAGTCCCGACCGCTCCGTGATCCGGGTTCGCGTCCGGAATCGGCCGGATGCCGTGGAGGTCAGCGTGACCGACGAAGGCGCGGGCATCACGCCGGAGAATCGCGCGCATTTGATGGAGCGTTTTTTTCGTCCGGATCGCGGCCGCGGCCGCACCAGCGGCGGCTTCGGGCTGGGGCTTTCCATCACGAAGGCCTACATGCGCGTGATCGGCGGCACGCTCGAGTACGAGCCGGCGGAACCACGGGGCAGCACGTTCCGGCTGACGCTGCCGAAGGGGTAGTCCGCACGCGTCGATTCAGGCCTGAGAGCAGAGGCGTGAACGGGTTTGCCTCGGAGGCGTCCGAGGTGGCGGGCTGACTTCCTGGCGCGAACCGCTCGCGCCCTGTCAGGCGGCGCGGCGTATAAGAATTTCTTTTCGTTCCCTCGTCCGGGTCCGGAGCATGGGCATCGCGCGCGGAGCCAGGGGCGACGCGCGCAGGTCGTCCCGGAGACGCGTACCTCTGTCGATTCCCGGTGACATACGCGCCAATTGTTGCGCGGAGCTTGGCAAGCCATGCGGAGCCAGTCGCATCAGAATTTGAAATACTGGCTACCGACGATTCAGCGCTTACGCACCGCCCAGCGCCCCGCCCAAACCCAAACGGACTTCCCGCCATGATCTCGCGCCTTCTCCGCTACAAGAACACCCTCCTCTTCGGCGGCGCCGCCGTGTGGGGGCTGACGCTCGTTTCCTGTGTGATGGTGAATCGCACCATCATCATGCCGCCGCAGGTTCCGGGTGCGACCTTCGTCGGATCCAAGAACTGCGTCGAATGCCATCAGGGCATCACGGCGGCGTTTGCCGACGCCACCCACGCGAAGCTGCAGGCGCCGGGTGAGAATGCGAAAAACATCGGGTGCGAATCCTGCCATGGCCCCGGCAGCGTCCACTCCAAGAAGGGCAGCGGGTACACGAACATCGTCAATCCGGGCAAGAACCCGGAAATGTGCTTCCAGTGCCACCTCGACAAGCGCGGCGAGTTCGCGCTGCCGCACGCCCACCCGATGGGCAAGGTCACCTGCACCGATTGCCACGACCCGCACAAGGGCGATGCGATCGTTTCCGGGGGCACCCAGCTGGCCGCCGCCAACGAGACCTGCCTCAAGTGCCACAGCGCGCAGCGCGGACCGTACGTCTTCGAACACGAGGCCCTGCGCGAGAACTGCACCACCTGCCACAACCCGCACGGCACGGTGAATGACAAGATGCTCAAGGCCCGCAACCAGACGCTCTGCCTCCAGTGCCATTACCAGCAGCAGACCGTCGGCGGTCAGCTCTGGATCGGTGGTCGCGACCACGCCGCCTTCGTCCAACGCGGCACCTGCTGGACCGCCGGCTGCCACGAGGCCGTCCACGGCTCTCACGTCAATTCGTCCCTCCGCTTCTGAACCCTAACTTACGCCCGCCATGCAACGTCTTCCCTTTACCGCCCTCTGGGCGACCTTGCTCCTCCCCGCGGCCGCCCTGGCCGCCGACGTCACGACGGAAGGCACGCTCTCGGTCGGCGGCGGCGGCGCCCTGCTCGACGGCGACCGGCCTTCGTTCCAGAAGCTCTATCAGCACCGCAAGGACGGCTACGGCGGCATCGAGGAACTCCGCCTGACCAGCGAGTCCAAGGAATGGGTGTTCCGCTTCGATGGCCGGCTCCTGCCCGGTGACGACGACTACAAGCTCTCCGCGCGGATCGAGAAGCCGGAGAAGTTCTACGTCAGCGCGGGCTTCGAGAGCTTCCGCGTGTGGTACGATGGTTCTGGCGGCTATTTCCGCCCGACCGGCACGGAGTTCACGCTCTTCGGCGAGGATCTTTCCCTCACCCGGAGCAAGGCTTGGCTCGAGGTCGGCGCCTACTTGGCGGACAAGACCTTGTTCCGCTTCCGCTACGAGCGTACGGCGCGCGACGGCACCAAGGGTTCGACCCTGTGGGCGGATTCCAACCTCGTTGGCGCCCCGTACGGTACCCGCAACATCTCACCCTCGTTCTACGACCTCGACGAAGTCACCCACAGTTTCTCGGCTGATGTCGGCAACGAGGAGAAGGAGAACGTGAAATGGAACGTGGGCGCACGCTACTCGGAGACCGAGCTGAACAACAAACGCAACACGCGCCGGCGCCCGTTCGAAGCTGCGGCCGACCGCATCGTCACGACCAAGGATCAGACGACGACCGACATGTTTGCCGCGCACGGATTCTACGAACGCAAGGTCAACGAGCAGTTCACGGTTTCCGCAGGGGCGCTGATCACCGACCTCGACACCAACCTCGCCGGCAGCCGCATCTACGGGCAGAGCTACGACCCGGTCTTTGATCCGGCGTACGTCCGCCGCCAGCAGCGGGACGAGGGCTA
>JAEUHA010000105.1 GCA_016793535.1 Opitutaceae bacterium
CGGCAGATGCCGCGGCGGCGGAACGACGGTCCGACGTTCCCCGGCCGCTGGTGGGGCAGCCGCAACGACGAGGGCGCGGTCGTGAGGATCGAGCTGACGGATCCCACCGGCACCACGCACCGCATCCTCCTGCAGAATGGAGCGAACGCCCGCGTCTGGCGGTTCGAACAAGGCCGGCCGGTCGAACTGGATGTCCAGGGCGTGATGGCACCGCTCGTTCCCGGGATCGAAATCTCGGCGTTCGATCTGCAGATGCCGTTCCTTTACTGGCCCGACGCCAGCGTGGAGAAGATCACGCGGGTCCTGGGCCGGCCCGCCTACGCCTTCATCTTTCCGGCTCCCGCCGCCTTCAAGGCCCAGTTTGCCGGCATCGGCGCGGCGCGCGCCTATCTCGACACGCAGTTCAATGTCCCCACGCAGACCGAGGTCCTCGGCCCCACGGGACAGGTCGTGAAGTCGCTTGCCTTGCTCAGCCTGCAGACCGTCAACCGGCAGACGCTGCCAAAGTCGGCCGACTACCGGAACGAAGTCACGCGCGACAAGACGCGGCTGCAGGTGACCGCAGTCGGTCTGAACCTCGATCTGCCCGACGTCCTGTTTCGTCCGGCCAGCCTCGCTCAACCGGGCCTGATCCCGGATCCGGAACGGGTGGTCCGGGTGGATCCATGAGCGGCGGCGCGCGGCCCGACGTCGTGGTGTTCGATCTCGACGGCACGCTGCTCGACAGCCTGCCGCTCGTGCTCGCGGCGATCTCGCATGCGGTGGAGCCGTTCGGGGAACGGCCGACGATGGAGATCTTCGCGCGGCTCGGCGGTCCGCCGGAGCGCTTTCTGCTGCCGATGGTCGCGCACGCGGACAATCTGCCGGTCGCGCTCGCCCGTCTCGAGTCCTTCCATCGCGACAACGCGCATCTGATCCAGCCCTACGCGGGCGTGCGGGAGCTGCTCGAAACCGTGCAAATCGCCGGAGTGCGCACCGCGATCTGGACGGGCCGCGACCGCCGTTCCGCGGAGCGGCTGCTGCACTCGCATCGTCTCGCCGCGTATTTCACCACGGTCGTCTGCGGCGACGATCTGTCCTCGCACAAGCCGGATCCCGCCGGACTCCGGGAGATCCTGCGCCGGGTCGAAGTCTCGGCGGAGCGCGCCCTCTTTGTCGGCGACGCCGACGTGGACGTGCTGGGCGGGTCGGAGTGTGGAGTGGATACGCTGCTCATCCGCCATGCGCGGCAGGTGGAGAAACATATTGCAGCGCGCTCGTGGCGCACGGTCGTTTCGCCCGCTGACGCTTTTGACGTCGTTTTGCAACGGGTGCACGCGCGGACGTGAACCGGCGCTTTTTTCTCCGGCGAAATTTTTCATTGCCGCCGAGGCAATGGCGGTGCCTTCTACCCGGGTCTTAAGCTTTCAGCCCGCCCTAATGTATGGCCAAATCATCCCGCAAGCCGTCTGCCCCGCTCACCTTTGATCTGCCCGAATCGCTTATCGCGAGAATCGAGACCTGCCGCAAGGGGCACGGTTTCGCAACCGCCAGCGAGGTCGTTCGCACCGCCATCGCCGGTTACGATTTCGAGAGTTCGGAACCCTCGCGCGACCCGCACCGCCAGATCTCGGTGCGCATCACCGCCGATCAGCGCGCGATCCTGAAGCGTTATTCGAAGAAGAAGAACGCGAGTGTCGGTGAACTTCTCCGGCTCGCCCTCGAGGCGATGCCCGCGAAGAAGAAGAAGTAATTTCTCCACCCACGGTGGAGCTACGGCGACGGCCGCAAGCCGTCGCCTTTTTCGTGGCCGCGTGCCGGAACGTCGCGCCCGCCGGTGGCAGGCGCGGGTTCACCCTGCAACCGGAGGTGCGACCGAACACGCGGGCGCGGCGGGCAGCGGCTTCTGTCGTCGTCCACCGGTGCGCGTCCCAACCGCCCGAGGGCTTGCCTTTCGCCGGACGCGACTCTTTGGTCGGCGCAATTGTCCATGAGCATCCCTCCCGCGCCATTGTCCACCTGGGCCCGCAACGTCTCGCCTTCGCCGACGCTCGCCGTCGACGCGAAGGCGAAGGCCCTGCAAGCGGCGGGTGAAGACGTCTGTGGCTTCGCCGCCGGCGAGCCCGACTTCGACACCCCTGAGCATATCAAGGAGGCCTGCATCGCGGCGCTGAAGTCGGGCAAGACGAAGTACGCACCGACGCCCGGCATCGAGCCGCTGCGTCAGGCCATCGTCGACCGCTATGCCGCCGAATACGGCCTCAAGGCCGCGCCGTCCCAGGTCATCGTCTCGCCCGGCGGCAAGTTCAACTGCTACCTCGGCGTTCTCGCCACCTGCTCGCCCGGCGACGAAGTGATCGTGCCGGCGCCGTTCTGGGTGAGCTATCCGGAGATGGTGAAGCTCGCGGGCGCCGTGCCGAAGTTCGTGCTCGCCGACGATCGCACCGGCTTCCGCCTGACCCCCGCGATGGTCGAGTCGGCCATCACCCCGCGGACCCGGCTCCTGATCCTGAACTCCCCGTCGAATCCGACCGGCGCGGTCTACTCCCGGCAGGAGCTCGAGGCCATCGTCGCCGTCGCGCTGAAGCACAACCTCTACATCCTCTCCGACGAGATGTATGAACATCTCGTATACGATGGGGCGAAGCCGACGTGCATCGCGACGTTCAGCAAGGAGGTCGAGGCCCGCACGATCACGGTCGCCGGTTTCTCCAAGACCTACGCGATGACCGGCTGGCGCATCGGCACCACCCTCGCGCCCGCGCCGATCGCGAAGGCGATCTCGGAACTGCAGAGCCAGATGTCGTCCAACGTCACGACGTTCGCCCAGTACGGCGCCCTCGCCGCCCTCAAGGAAAAGGAAAAGACCGCCGCCGCGCTGAAGACGATGCTCGTGGCCTTCGACCGCCGGCGGAAGTTCCTGCATGCCGAGCTGAACAAGATCCCCGGGATCACGTGCCTGCTCGCCGAGGGCGCGTTCTACCTGTTCCCCAACATCACGAGCTTCGGCCTGAAGGACCTCGATTTCTGCAACCGGCTGCTCGACCAGGAAAAGGTCGCCGCGGTCCCGGGCAGCGCCTTCGGGGCCGAGGGTTATCTCCGGCTGAGCTACGCGACGAGCGACGAGATCATCCAAAAGGGCGTGACGCGCCTCGCGCGTTTCTGCGCGGCACTGAAGAAGTGAGGACGGTATCGAATCGCCTCAGAGGCCCTTCACGTACGTGAGGCCGTTCGCGTCCACGAAAGTCAGCTGATCGGCCTCCACCTTGGTCAGCTTGACCCCGAGCGTGCGCTCGACGGTGTCGTTCACGCGATAGACGCGGTCATTCATCAGTACGCGGCTTTCCGCTCCGGACGAGCGGATGCCCGTCACCTTGATGGCTTCGACGAACCGGGCAATGCGTTCGTCCGGCTTGGCGGGTCCGGCCACCGGCGCGGGCGTCGCGGCCGGAGGCGCGGCCTCGGGTGTCGGTAACGCGGGAGTGGATACAGCCGGCGCCGCGGCGACCGGGGCGGGCGGGGTCACCGGAACCGCCGGCGCGCTTGCGACCGCCGGGGGCGTTGGGGTGGTCGGGGCCGGGGCCGGCGCCGGAGTCGGGGCCGGCGCGACGACGGCCGGAGCGGCGGGGACAGCGGCGGCCGGGGCGGCGGCAACGGGGACCGGGGCCGTGACCACGGCGGGCGCGCTCACCGGCGGCGTGAGGGGCGGGGCCGGAGACTCGACGGGAGTCCTGGCGGCGGGCGGCGGTGCGACTGGCGCCGGGCGCGCGGTGGCGACGGCGGTGGCGGGCGCGGAAGGGGAGGCGCGATTGAGCAGGACGAACGTCACGACGACGGAGAGCACCACGAGGACAACGGCGCCGCTGCCGATGAGCAGGAGCGTGTTGGCGCCGGACGTCTTGCCCCGGCGCACCGGAACGGCTTCGCCGGCGGGGGCAGCGGGCGCGGTTTCGAGGACGGGAAGCGGGGCGGCCGGCGCGGCCTCGCCGGTTTCCTCGTGGCGCTGGCGCTGCGCCTTCTTGAGGGCTTCGTTGATCAGGCTCATGGCGGCGGGAGGTGGTGACGTGGCGACGGTCAGTTCGTCAGGGCGTTCATGTCCTTCACGGCCCGACGCACGTCCCAGAAGTTCACCTCGTCGGATTCACGAATGAACGCGGCGAGGAGCGACTTGTCGCAAAGATTGTTCACGATCCGCGGAATCCCGCGGCTCTTGTAATGCAGGGCCCAGAGGGCCCAGCGGGTGAAAAAGGGCCGGCCGTTGCCGCCCGCGAGGGTGATGCGATGGCGGATGTACTCCGCGATGTCCTGGCTGGTCAGCTTGCGCAGTTCGTAGTGCACGAGGATGCGCTGCCGCAGCTGGCGCAGTTCGTCGCGCGCGAGGATGCCCTTCAACTCGGGCTGCCCCATGAGGACGATCTGCAGGAGCTTCTGCTTGTCGGTCTCGAGATTGGACAGCAGCCGGATCTGCTCCAGCACCTCGAAGCTGAGATTCTGCGCCTCGTCGATGATCAGGACGATGTCCCGGTTCTTCTCGATGCGTTCGAGCAGGACCTTGTTCATCTGCGCGACGAGGTCGTTCTGGCTGCGGCCGAAGCGGGTTTCTCCGAGTTCGGTCAGGATCGCCTTGAGCATCTGCGTCTCGGTCACCCGCGGATTCAGGATCAGCGCGGTATCGTACTTCGTCGAATCGAGCTCGTTCAGGAACCGGCGGCAGAGGGTGGTCTTGCCGCAGCCTACTTCGCCGACCAGGACGATGAAACCTTTCTTCTCGCGCACGCCGTACTTGAGGTGCTGCAACGCCTCCTGATGGGTCGGACTGAGGAAGAGAAAACGGGGGTCGGGGGTGATGTTGAACGGCATCTCCTTTAACCCGTAAAAGCTCTGGTACATGGAAGGGGGATCGGCAGAAGTTGCGTTCGCACACCTAAAACGCACGTCAATTTCCCCTCCGGCGGCCCCGGGAGGGCGGATTTGAAATGTCCTTTACTCTCCGCGTGCGGGAAACGTTCATCCGGGGTCGCGTCGTGACCTCGCAGCGCATCATCGTCCTCCTTTATACCGTGCTCCTGACCGCGATTGGTTTGGGTGCGGGTGCGCTGTTCCTCGAGGCGAGGGCCGAGTACGACAAACTGAAGCAGGACCAGGCGGCGAGCGCGGCCAAGTTGTCGGCCGCCCGGGCGCGGCTGCAGGAGCAGCAGAAGATCCTCGAGCGGATGCGGAGCGATCCCGACTATGTCGAGAAGGTGATCCGCACCCAGCTCGGCTACGGCAAGGGTGAGGGCGAGTGGATCTTCCGCTTCGATCCCGGCCCTTGAATTTCCGGGTGGACGACCGAACCAATTCCGGTTCTGGGTGACTCTCCTTGCATCCATGGCGAATCACCCGCTGATCGAGAAATTCCAAAAGGCCGGCCAGGGCCATGTCTTTGCCTTCTTCGACCAGGCCACCCCGGCCGAGCAGCGCCGGTTGCTCGAGGAGGCGGCCGAGATCGATCTGGGTGAAGTCGCCCGCCTGACGCAGACCCTGCTGAAGCAGGGCGGAGCCGCGGTGGCGCTCGACGGCCTCGCCCCGGCACCGTACGAGCCCCGGCCCGAGCACGGCGGTGATGCCACGGCCTGGGCGGAGGCCCGGGCGGCGGGTGAAGCGGTGCTCCGCGCCGGCCGCGTGGCGGCGTTCACCGTCGCGGGCGGGCAGGGCACCCGGCTCGGCTACGACGGCCCCAAGGGTACGTTTCCGGTCACGCCCGTGCGGGCGAAGCCGCTCTTCCAGGTCTTCGCCGAGAAAATCCTCGCCGCGGGCCGTCGCTACGGCCGGCCGCTGCACTGGTTCATCATGACGAGCCATGCGAATCACGCCGCGACCGAGGCGTTCTTCGCCGAACACCGGTTCTTCGGGCTCGACCGGGGGCGGGTGCACTTCTTCCGCCAGGGCCGCATGCCGGCGGTGGACTTTGCGGGCCGGATCCTGCTCGAAACGAAATCGTCGCTCGCCCTCTCCCCGGACGGTCACGGCGGGTCGCTCCGGGCGCTGCAACGCAGCGGCGCGCTCGACCTCATGCAGCGCGAGGGCGTCGACACCCTGAGCTATTTCCAGGTCGACAACCCGCTCGTGCGCTGCGTCGACCCCGCCTTCCTCGGCTGGCACGTGCGGCGCGGTTCCGAGATGTCGAGCAAGATGGTCGCCAAGGCGTACGCCGAGGAGAAGGTGGGCGTGTTCTGTGCGCAGGGCGGCCGGCTGACCGTGGTCGAGTATTCCGACCTGCCGGCGGCCCTGCAGCGCGAGACGAACGCCGCCGGCGGACTCCGCTATGTCGCGGGCAGCATCGCGATTCACGTGCTCGACCGCGAGTTTGTCCGCCGGATGGCGGGGGGAGGGGAAGGGGTGGCGCTGCCGTTTCATCGCGCCGACAAGAAAATCCCGACCATCGACGCCGCGGGCGCGCCCGTGCGGCCGGACAAGCCCAACGGGGTGAAGTTCGAGCTGTTCGTTTTCGATGCCGTGCCGTTTGCGCGGGCGCCGCTCGTGATCGAGACGCTGCGGGCGGACGAGTTTTCGCCGGTCAAGAACGCCGATGGCGCCGATTCACCGCTCACCTGCCGGAACGACCAGCTGCGGCAGTTCGTCCGCTGGCTGCGGGCCGAGGGCGCCGCGCCGGCGAGCGATGCGACCGGCTTGCCGGCGTTCCCCCTCGAGGTGTCTCCGCTTTTTGGGTACGACGAGGATTCGTTCGCGGACTCCTGGCGGCGCCTCGCGGTGAAACCCAGGATTGAACCCGGCTTGTATTTGGAGTGAATCCCCGCCGCCGGTCCCGCGGGTCCCCGCCCGGCCGTGCGCCTCTTTTCTCATGACCACCCTCGATCGCATCCACGCCGCCGTCAAAGCCGGCCACCTGCTGCCCGGCACGGCCGAAAACCTCGCCGCGTTCCTCGCGGCCAAGCTGCCCGCGTGGGCGGAACGCAGCATCGACGAACTCGTGGCGCAGTCCGCCTGGGGTGAGCTCAACGACCGCTTCTACCGCTTCCTCGAGTTTGGCACCGGCGGCATGCGCGGGCGCACCATCGGCGTCGTGCCGACCGCCGCGGAGACCGGCCGGCTCGACGAGCGCGGTTCCCCCGAGCATGCAGCCATCGGCAGCAACCTGCTGAACGACTTCACGCTGATCCGCGCCGTCATCGGGCTCTATCGGTATACCGCGAAGCACCTCGCGCAGCAGGGCGTCAAGGTCCGGCCCCGGCTCGTGATCGCGCATGACGTGCGGCATTTCTCCCGGCACTTCTCGGACCTCTCGGCGTCGACCTGGACGCAGCTCGGCGGCGAGGCCTTCATCTTCGACGGCCCGCGCTCCACGCCGCAGCTCAGCTATTCCGTCCGCTGGCTGAAGGCGCACGCGGGCGTCGTGATCACCGCGAGCCACAATCCGCCCCACGACAATGGCTTCAAGGCGTACTTCGACGACGGTGCCCAGGTGGTCCCGCCGCACGACAAGGGCATCGTCACCGAGGTCAACGCGGTGCCGCTCGCGGAGCTGGCCCGTTTCCTCACGCCGAACCTGACCGGCGTCTCGACCCTCGGCCGCGACGCGGATGCCGCGTACCTCGCGGTGGCGGCGAAGGCGGCGCTCGACCCGGCGGTCTTCCGGCGGACGAAGCTGAAAGTGGTGTTCACGAACATCCACGCCACCGGCGCGATCGCCTCGCTCCCGCTCCTGCAGCAGGCGGGCTGCGATGTGATCACCGTGCCCGAGCAGCTGGCCTTCGACGCGCGTTTCCCGACCGTGAAGTCACCGAATCCGGAGAACGCCGAGGCGCTCGCGCGCGCCGTCGCGCTGGCCGGCCGGGAGGGAGCCGATGTCGTGCTCGCCACCGATCCGGACGCGGACCGCATGGGTTGCGCGGTGCGCAACCGCGCCGGTGCGATGGAACTGCTGACCGGCAACCAGATCGGCTCGCTGCTCGCCGAGTATCGGCTGACCAAATACAAGGAGCTCGGCTGGATCCCGGCCGCCGGCTCGAACCGCGCGGCGATCGTGAAGACGTTCGTCACGACCCAGCTCCAGGACGCCATCGGCCGCGGCCACGGCGTGAAGGTCATCAACACCCTCACCGGCTTCAAATGGATCGCGGCCAAGATGCGTGGCTACGAGGAGGGCCTGCGGCGGGCGATGGGGCCGGGCTTCGACTACGAGGCGACGCCGTTCGAGCAGCGGGCGAAGCTGCTGCAGCAGCACAGCACGTTCTACGTCTTCGGGACCGAGGAGAGCTATGGTTACCTCCCCAACGACTACCTGCGCGACAAGGACGGCAATTCCGCCTGCCTCATGTTCGCCGAACTCTGCGCCTGGGTGAAGGGCCGCGGCCTCACGGTGCCCGAATACCTCGACGAGATCTACCTGCGCTACGGCTTCTACCTCGAAGGCGTGATCAACCTTTACTACGAGGGCGCCAGCGGGAATGCGAAGATCAAGCGTATCCTGGAGACCTACCGCGCCCGTCCGCCCAAGGCCTTCGGCGACGTCGCGGTGGCGAAGTTTCAGGACTTCGGGCGGGAGAAGATCGTCGACGCCGACGGCGAACTCATCCCGGCGCAGGATCTCTATCTTGTGACGCTGGCGAACGGCTACTCGTTCGCCGCGCGCGGGAGCGGGACCGAGCCGAAGATGAAGTTCTACCTCTTCGCCAACGAAAAGGTCGCGAACGCCGCCGAACTGCCCGCCGTGAAGGCGCGCGTGCGGGCCACGCTCGACCGGCTGAATCAGTTGATCGAGGCTGACGCCAAGGCGCGCGCGGAGGCGTAACACGGCTTTCTTTTTCCCTGGGATCGCGGACGTACCCGTCCGCCTCAGCTCGAAATGCGGACGGGCCCGTCCGCGCTCCCTCCGCTGGGGATTCCGGCGTCAAATCCCCGTAAATTCCCCTCGTCCCGCTCGCGGCGTGGGCCGCGCGTGACGTTCATCCCGGGATGAAGCGACTCCTTCGCCTGCGTTGCTCCCTCGTGGCTTTGCTGTTTCCCGTGGCTGCCGACGCGGCCGGTGACTGGTCCCAGCTCAAGCCGGGGATGACCCGCGTGGAAATGAACGCGGCGCTCGGCACGGAGTTGATGGGCAGCCGTGGCCGGGGTTTCGAGGTGGCGATCTATGAGGGTCGCGCCGAGGTGCTTTTCCTGAACGGCCAGGTGGTGGCATGGACCGCGCCTGCGGCCACCGTTGCGCCGCCGCCGCCCCCGTCGACCTGGCAGTTCGATCAGGTGCCCCGGGCGCGGCCGCGTCCGCCGGCCGCGAATGCCGCCGGG
>JAEUHA010000116.1 GCA_016793535.1 Opitutaceae bacterium
CGGTGTGGCTGGTGCCCTGCCGGCTGCTGCGGCGGAAGAATCTCGCCGAGGCCCTGTTGCTGACGCGCTGGCTGCGGCCCGAGGCGTGGCTGGTGACGACGGGCCGGGTGAGTTCCGCCGACGAGGAAGCGTACGCCGCGGCGCTGGGCGATGCTGCGCGGCGCCAGGGGTGGCGCCTGCGGCTGGGCGTGCTGGGCGGCGGCGGACCGGACCGGCCGGCGGTGGACGCGTTGCTCGCCGCGAGCGAGGCGGTGCTTCTCACCTCGCTGCAGGAAGGCTTCGGGCTGCCGAACCTCGAGGCGGCGGCCGCAGGCCGGCCGCTGATTGCGCGGACGCTGCCCAACATCGCGCCGGACCTCGCGCGATTTGGCTTTCGCTTCCCGCAGGCGTACGACGACGTCTGGATCGATGCGCGGCTCTTCGACGGTCGCGCCGAGCGCCGGCGGCAGGCGGAACGGTGGCGCGCCTGGCGCCGCGGGCTGCCCGCACCGTGCCGCGCGCAGGCGGGCCGGCCGGCGTTGCTCGCGGGACGCTCGCTGCCCGCGGCCGTGCCTTTCAGCCGTCTGACGCTGACGGCGCAGCTCGAAGTCCTGGCGCAGCCGGTCGCCGAGTCGTGGGCCCGCTGTCTCCCGCACAACCCGTGGCTTGCCGCCTGGCGGCACCGCGCGGCCGACGGTGCTCTCCTGCCCTCGGCCTGGCCGAAGGGCGCGTCCCGCTGGCTCGACGGCGCGGCCTACGCGCGCCGGTTCATCCGGTTGCTGCGCGTGCCGGCGTCGCCTCCGCCCGCCCGCAGCGGCCGCCGCGCAATGACGGCGTTCATCGAGGAAAAGCTGGCGGGTGCGAACCAGTATCCGCTGCTCTGGGGACCGAAGCCGTGAACGTTCGCGCCGTCATCTTCGATGTTTACCAGACGCTGCTCGCCGTCGGGCCGGCGCCGGCCGACCGCGACGCGCGCTGGCAGGAGCTGACGAGGGCGACCTTTGGGCCGACCGCACGGCTGGGACTCGAGGACTTTATCCTGGCGTGCGATGCAGTGATCGCCCGGGAGCATGCGGTGTCGCGCACCGCCGGGATTCGTTTCCCGGAGATCTTCTGGCCCGACGTCGTGCGCGAGGTGATACCGGCGTTCGGCGCGCTGCCGGCCGCGGCGCAGGCGGACTTTCTGCTCCGGCAGAAGTCGCTCCTGCACACCGTGAGCCTGATGCCCGGGGCGGACGCCGTGCTGCGCTGGTTGCACGAACGGGAAGTTCCGGCCGGCATCGCGTCCAATGCGCAGCCCTACACCCTGCTGGAACTCGCGCGCGAATTAGCGCCGGCCGGGATCGGGCTCGGACGCTTTGCGCCCGACCTGTGCTTCTGGTCGTTTGCCCACGGCTTCAGCAAGCCGGATCCGCACGTCTTTCGCCTCCTCTCGGCGCGGCTGCAGGCGCGTGGTATCGCGGCTGGGGATACGCTCATGGTTGGCGACCGGCTCGACAACGACATCGCGCCCGCGCGCGCCCAGGGCTGGCGCACGTGGCAGTTGGGAGCGGCCTCGGGCGGAGAGACGGGCGGCGACTGGGCGGCGCTCGGGGCGTTCCTGGCGCGCCGCAGTTGAGCGGCCGGGCCGCCGGGGAGCGCGGTCGTCGCCGGCCTCGACGTGCGCCTGGCGGGTGCGGGCGTCCGTGCACCCACACGAGAAACGTCGACCTGCGCGGTTGCCACACCTCCGCGCTGACGCACGCTGGGCGGATGACACCCTCCCTTCTGCCCGTCGGGGCGCCGCGTCGCATCGGGTTCATCTCGACGCGCTTTCACGGCACGGACGGAGTCACGCTCGAAACCCGCAAGTGGGCGCAGATCCTCGAGGGCATGGGGCACTCGTCGTACTGGATGGCCGGGCTGCTCGATGCGCCGCCGCAGGCGAGCTACGAGGCGCCGCTGGCGTTTTTCAATCATCCCGAGGTGGCGGCGGTGCAGGAGAAGCTGTTCGGCGTTGCGACGCGCACCCGCGAAACCACCCAGCAGATCTTCGCGCTCAAGGAGCGCCTGAAGGACGACCTCTACCGGTTCATCGCGAAGTTCAACCTCGAGGTGCTCGTGCCGGAGAACATCCTCGCGATCCCGATGCACGTGCCGCTGGGGCTGGCGATGACGGAGGTGATTGCGGAGACGGGTTTGCCGGTGATCGCCCATCACCACGATTTCTCCTGGGAGCGCGAGCGCTTCACCCTGAATGCCGTGAACGACTACCTGCAGGCGGCGTTTCCGCCGCTGCTGTTCCGGATGGAGCACGTCGTGATCAATTCGATGGCGCAGAAGGAACTGGCGCGAAGGTACGGCATCGCCTCACAGATCATCCCCAACATCCTGGATTTCGAGACCCCGCCGCCGGGCATCGACGCGTACAATGCCGATCTCCGGCGGGAAATCGGATTGCGCGAGGATGACGTGTTCGTGCTCCAGCCGACCCGGGTCGTGGCCCGCAAGGGCATCGAGCACGCCATCGAGCTCGTGCGGCGTCTCGACGATCCGCGGGTCAAACTGGTGATCTCGCATCCGGCCGGCGACGAGGGCGGCGGCTACATCCAGATGCTGCGCGAACGCATCGAGGATGCGCGGATCACGGTGCTGTTCATTGCCGACCGCGTGGGCGAAACCCGGGGCCGCGATGCCCTCGGTAGGAAGATTTACACCCTCGCCGACGTGTATCCGCATGCCGACCTGGTGACCTATCCGAGCCACTACGAGGGCTTCGGCAACGCGTTCCTCGAGGCGGTCTATTTTCGAAAGCCCGTCGTCGTGAACATGTACACGGTCTACGCCCGCGACATCGATCCGCTCGGCTTCAAGACCATCGGAATGACCCAGCTCGTCACGAACGACGTCATCGCGCAGACGCGCGAAGTGCTCGCGAACGCGGCCCTGCGCGCGGATTGGGCCGGGACGAATTTCGAGCTGGGCTTGAAATACTTCTCGTACGCCGTCGCCCGGCGGAAACTCGCGGCCCGCCTCGCCAACCTCTACGGCGAGGGCGTGTAGGAATGCCGGTTGCGGCGGCTGAATGGGGGCGCCCCGTTGCAACGCGCGCAGCGGCGTCAGCGCTGCGGCGGCGACGAAGCGCAACCCTCCGAGCAGGACCACGTCTTGATTCCGCCTGCCCTAGCCGGCGCGGCCCGCTTCCTCCATGATCTGGATCATCGTCGCCTCGACCTCCAGGGCCACGGGGGCGGCGCTGGGAGAGTCGAACATCGTCAGGAGCATCGTCGGCTTGATCGTGGCGAGGATCGTCCGGCCATCCTCCTCGTAGACCGCGATCCGGCACGGGAGCGCGGTCGCGATGGAGATCGCCTCGCGGAGCACGAGTTGCGCCTGGCGTGGATTGCACACCTCGATCACGCGGCACTCACGGCCGAACGGGAGTCCCTTGCCCTCGATCTTCTCGCGCAGGTTGTGCGTCGCGAGCACTCCGAACTGATGGCGCACCGCGGACTCGGTCAGCTGGCGGCAGACGGTTTCCAGCGGCAGGGGGGAGTGGCGGACGATGAGAAGGTCGTTGGGCATGGGGGCGCGGCGGGGAGGCGGAGGTTGCGCCGGGGGCGCCGGCGGGTGAGGGGACGTTGTATCCAGAGCGACGTTACTTGCCGTCGCCCGCGAGGTGTCGCTCGATGTGGCGGTCGAGGTCGGAGAGACTGCCGGCGCAGGAGGCGGCCTTCACGCGGTCGATCATCTCGTCGCACCAGGCTTCCTCCTCGACCTGTTCGCTGATGAACCAGTGCATCAGCACCTGCGCCGGATAATCCTTGGCGGCGAGCGCGGCTTCGTACACGGCGTGAATGCCCTTCGTGTTGGCCTGTTCCATCGCCTGCGCCTGGAGCGCGACGTCGAGCAGCGACGAGAAGTCCCGGTTCGGCGCGGCGATGGCCGTGATCTCCGGCACGGCGCCGCGATCGATAAGATGGTCGATCATCTTCTCCGCGTGCGTGCGTTCCTCGCCGGACTGCTTCGCGAAGTAGGACGCGAACCCGGTGAAGTTGCGCGCCGCGCACCAGAGCGACAGCGCAAGGTAGCTGTGACTCGCGCCCAGCTCATGGTTCAGCTGGCGGTTCAGTTCGTGCAGGACGGTGGGAGGGAGGGTCGATTTGGCCATAAGGGAAGTAATGAGGGAGGCGGCAACATCCGTGAGACCGGAGGAATCGCAACTGCGCCGGGGGGTTGGATTCACGCCCGCCGGATGGCCAGCACCTGCACGACCGCGGCCCGGCCGGTGTGGCCGGCGCCCTCGATGACGTCGCGTTCACATTCGCGGGCAATGACCAGGTCGAGGCCGGCCAGCTCTGCGCAGAGATCCTTGAGCGGGACGAGCAGCGCCAGGTCCTTGGGACCGCCCGTGCCGAACGCGAGCTGCGCCGGGGCGTAGACTTCCGTCAGGTAAACGCCGCCCGGTCGGAGCCCGGCCACGATCTGGGCGTTGACTTTCCGGCGCAGCGGCACCGGCAGATGCGCGAAGATCGCGACGATGCCGGACCACGCCCCGGGCTCGATGCGATAGTCGGCGAGGTCGGCGGCGGTGGTGGTGATGCTCATGCCGTTTTGCGCCGCCAGCGCCCGGGCCTTGGCGAGACCGACGGTGGATTGGTCGACGGCAGTAACGGCGTGGCCGCGCTGGGCCAGGTGCACCGCATTGCGGCCTTCGCCTTCGGCGAGGCAGAGTACCGGGCCCGGAGGAATCGACGCGGCGTGGGCCGCGAGAAAGTCATTGGGCGCGGTGCCGAAGACATAGCCTTCGGCGGTGCGGTAGCGTTCGTCCCAGAAGTTCATGGCCGGGGGCAGGGGGTGGTTCAGGTGGAGGCGGCGCGCCGAAAGGCCGCACCGGACCTTGTCACGTCTGTATGGATACGGCCGCGCGGGAAAGCGTTCTCCGCCGGTCGGAATGGGTCGGAGCGGCTTTGCGCCCCGACCCGATACGAAACCTCGCGTTCGGTCGCGGCGTGAAGCCGCTCCTGCAGCGCCGGGTTGAAATTCCAGCGGCCGCGCGGGTGCGGCTCAGCTGGTCTGTTCCTTCCGGGAACAGGTGTTCAGGCCGAACGGCAGGTAGGCCGGGCAGAAGCGCACGACGGCGGTGAGGAGCGGCATGAGTCCGACCAGGCCCCACCAGGTCTTGAAGTAGTAGCCGGCACCGAGGATGCCGAGGCCAAGGACGACGCGGAGGATGCGGTCGAAGCCGCCAACGTTGGGTTTCATGGGAGTACGGATGGTGGTTGGGTTGCGAACAAAGAGTCGGGGTCAGCCTTGGGGTGGCAGCACGGTCGGCCATCCCGCCTCGACCCATGCGGAGAAGGCGCCGCCGTTGGCGGTCCGGAAGCCTTCGGCGGCGAGAACCTTGGCGGCGATCAGCGAGCGGCCGCCGGCCCGGCAATACAGCACGAGCTCGCGGTTCGCGACCGTCTCGAGGACCGGTTTCCAGTGGGTGCGAGGACCGTTGAGATCACTGAGCGGAAGCAGGGCGGCCTGGTCGGCGACGCCCTCGGTCCACTCGTCGGGCTCCCGCACATCGACGAGGATCGCCGCCCCGGAACGAATCCGGTCGGCGCAGTCGGATGGATTCAGGCGGGGAATCGAGATGAACATGGCTTTGCAGAGCTTGGCGAGGTTCATGCGACGAGAGCAGCCGGGGCGGTGGACCGCTCGTTGGTCATGAAGTAGAGTACGGGCACCGCCATGCGGCTGATCAGCAGCGAGGCGATTTCTCCGAACATCAGACTGATGGCGAGGCCCTGGAAAATCGGGTCCGCGAGGATGACGCTCGCCCCCACCACGACCGCGAGTGCCGTGAGCAGCATCGGGCGGAACCGGACGGCACCGGCCTCGATCACGGCGTCGCGCAGGGCCAGGCCGTGCGCGCGACGCAGTTCGATGAAGTCCACCAGGATGATCGAATTCCGCACCACGATGCCTGCGCCGGCCATGAAGCCGATCATCGACGTCGCGGTGAAGAAGGCGCCCATCGCCCAGTGCGCCGGCAGGATTCCAATCAGGGAAAACGGAATCGCCGCCATGACGACCAGCGGCGTCACGTAGCTGCGGAACCAGCCGACCATGAGCATCGCGATCAGCACGAGCACGGCGGCGAACGCGAGCCCGAGATCGCGGAAAACCTCGAGCGTGATGTGCCACTCGCCGTCCCATTTCAGCGCCGGCGCGAGGTCGTCGAGCGGGACGTTGAGATGATAGATCGGCAGGGCCGCCTGGGCGCCGCCATACTTGCGCGCGTCAAGGGCGCGGATCGCCCGGTCGATGCCGAACATCGCGTACGCCGGGCTCTCGACCACGCCGGCGACGTCGGCCGTCCCGTCGGTGACCGGCTTGAGGTTCTTGCGGTAAAGACTGCGTTCACCTTCGGTCCGCTCGATGCGCACGAGCTCGGAGAGCGGCACGAGCGGAGCGGCCTGGCCGCCGGCGCCCGGGCGATCCGCGCGCACCCGCAGGGCCAGCAGTCGCTCCGGTGGCGAGCGCTGGCTGGCGGGCAACTCGAAGACGATCGGCACGTCCTCGCGCTCCGCGGGGGCGTGCAGCTGGTCCGCCGCGAGCCCCTGGGCTGCGACCGCGAGCGTGCGGGCGATCGCGGCCTCGCTGACGCCGTGGTGCGCCGCCTTCAGGCGGTCGACGACGAAGCGGACCTTGGGCTGCGGATCCTCGATGTACCAGTCGATGTCCACCACGCCGGCCGTGCGCTCCATGATGGCACGGACATCGCGGGCCAGCGCGACGCGCTGCGTCTCGTCGGGTCCGTAGATCTCGGCGACGATCGACTGGAGCACCGGCGGACCGGGCGGTACCTCGGCCACGGCGACTGCGGCGCCGTGTTTCCGGGCGATGGCCGTGACGAGCGGGCGGACCCGTTTGGCGATGGCGTGGCTCTGGTCGGAGCGTTCGCCTTTGCCGACCAGGTTGACCTGGATGTCGGCGACATTGGGGCCGCGCCGCAGGTACGAGTGCCGGACGAGGCCGTTGAAGTTGAAGGGCGCGGCCGTGCCGGCGTAGATCTGGAAATCGCGGACCTCGGGTACGGTGCGGAGCGCGTCACCCATCTCGCGGGCGATCCGGGCCGTCTGCTCGAGCGTCGTGCCCTCCGGCGTGTTGAGCACGATCTGGAACTCCGACTTGTTGTCGAACGGCAGCATCTTGATCGTCACCGCCCCGGTGAGCACGAAGGCCACGGAGCCGAGCAGCAGCAGCGCGATCGTCGCGAGGAACCCCCACCGCCACCGCGCGCGGTCCAGCAGCGGCGCCATCACCCGGTAGTAGAGGCGGGTAAACCAGTCCTGCGGGGCGTGTTCGTGCTCGAAGGCCAGGGCGGAGCGCTCGGCCTCCGTCAGGTTCTCCTCACAGGTCGCCCGCCGCCGCAGCACGCGCACCGCGGCCCACGGCGTGATGGTGAACGCGATCGCCAGCGAGAACAGCATCGCCGCAGTCGACCCGATCGGGATCGGGCGCATGTACGGCCCCATCAGCCCGCCGACAAACGCCATCGGCAGGATCGCGGCGATCACCGCCCACGTGGCGAGGATCGTCGGGTTGCCGACCTCGTCGACCGCCTCGAGGGCGATCCGGCCGAGGGACTTCTTCGCTGCGCCGGGCAGGCGGACGTGGCGCACGATGTTCTCGACCACCACGATCGCATCGTCCACCAGGATGCCGATCGAAAAGATCAGCGCGAACAGCGTGATCCGGTTCAGGGTGTATCCATAAAGGTAGAACACGAGCAGGGTCAGCGCCAGGGTCGACGGGATGGCGAGGAGCACGACCAGGGATTCGCGCCAGCCGAGGAAGAGCAGGATGAGGATGGCCACGCCGAACACCGCGATGCCCATGTGGAGCAGCAGCTCGTTGCTCTTTTCGGCCGCCGTGTGGCCGTAGTCGCGGGTCACGGTGAGCTCCACCCCCGCGGGCAGCAGCGTGCCGCGCAGCGCCTCGGCTTTCGCCTGCACGAGGTTGACGACGTCGATGGCGTTTGCGCCCGGCCGCTTCGCGACACTGAGGGTCACGGCGGCCTCGAGGGTCCCGGAGCGGCGATCTCCATGCAGGACATAGTGCGATGGTTCCTCGGCGGCGTCGGTGATCGTGGCAACGTCGCGCAGGAACACCGGCCGGCCGTCGTGCACGCCGGCGACCACCTGGCCGATGTCCGCGGCGTCACGCAGGAACGCGCCGGTTTCGAGGAGCACCTCGGTGTTGGCGAACGGCCGCGAGCCTGCGTGGAGCGGACGGTTGGCCTGCTGAAGCGCGGGGACGAGCTCGGCCGGGCTGAGCCCGCGTGCGGCGAGGGCGGCGGGGTCGAGCGCCACGCGAATCGCACGCCGGGTGCCGCCGATCAGCGTCGTCTCGGCCACCTGCGGAATGGACTTCACCGCGTCATCGAGCTGCGCACCCAGCCGGCGCAGCGTCAGGTGATCGTGCGTCGCGCTGTGCAGCGTGAGCGCCAGGATGGGCACGTCGTCGATCGTGCGCGGCTTGACCAGCGGCGGACTGACGCCGGACGGAATGCGGTCGAAGTTCGCCTGGAGCTTCTGGTTGAGGCGGACGAGCGCCGCCTCGATGTCGGTGCCGACCTTGAAGCGGACGATCACGAGCGAGGTCGCCGGGCTCGAGGTGGAGTACAGGTATTCGACGCCCGGAACTTCCCAGAGCAGCTTCTCCATCGGCCGCGTGACGCGATTCTCGACCTCCGCCGCGGTGGCGCCCGGCATGCCGACAAACACGTCGACCATCGGCACCTTGATCTGCGGCTCCTCCTCGCGGGGCAGCATCAGCACGGCGAACGCGCCGAGCAGGATCGACGCGATCACGGCGATGGGCGTGAGCTTCGACGTGACGAAGAACCCGGCGACCCGGCCGGCCAGGCCGATCGGTTCCGCTGCCGGCGGGAGGGAAGAGTCAGGCCCGGTGCTCATGGGGCGATTTCCAGGGGCTGGCCCTCGCGCAGGGTCGCGGGCGGCGCGACGACGACCCGTTCGTCGCCCGAGAGACCGGAGAGAATCTCGATCCTTTGCGGCTCCGCGGTTCCGCGGAAAGGGCCTGACTTCACCAGGCGCAGCACCGCGCGGTTGTTTTCGCCGACGACGAAGATCCGTTCCATCTGCCCGAACGTCGACAGCGCGGCAGCCGGCACGAGGATGGCGCGGGCGGGCGGGCCTGGCAGGAGCACCCGGGCATACTGGCCCGAGCGCACGGCGGTGCCGGCGGGGACCGTGAGGCGCGCGAGCACGCTGCGCGCCTCCGGATCGGCCGCGGAGGAGAGCTCGGCCAGCGCGGCCTGGAACTTCAGTCCGGAACCGGGCACCTCGACGGCGAGGGTGACACCCGGGGTCAGGCCGGCGGCGAGTGAATCGGGGACCGGGGCCTCGATCTGGAAGGCGTCGGTGCCTTCGATTTCGAGCAGCGTCATGCCGGGTGAGGCGAGGTCGCCGGCGTTGGCGGGCTTGCGGGCCACGACACCGTCGAAGGGCGCCCGGATCGTCGCGTAGCTGAGCATCACCTCGGCCTCGCGCAGCATCGCCTGCGTCAACGCCAGCCGATCCTCGAGTCCGCGGACCGTGTCGGCCGTGCTCGCACCCTTGCCGAGCAGGGCGCGTTCCCGCTCGAGATCGCGGCGGGCGACGTTGAGCTGGGACTGGGCCTGGGCCACGCGGGCGGCGATCTCGCCGGCGGCGATCTTCGCCACCAGGTCGCCGGAACGCACCCGTTGCCCGAGGGTGACGGGCAGTTCCTGGATCGTACCCATGAGCCGGGCGGCGACCTGTGCCCGCTGCAGCGGACGGATCGTGCCGGATACTTCGGTGAAGACGGGAACGTTCTCGACGCGGGCGTGCTCCACGCGAACCCGGAGGGCGGGCAGGGCCGCGGTGGTCGGGCCGGCGGGAGGCGCTTTGGTGCAGCCGGCAGCGAGCAAGAGGGCGGCGGCGCCGAGGACCGGAAGGAGGCGTGGCGTCATGGTGGGAAGGCTCAGGATTGCGGGAGCGGAGTGAGGCCCAGGGCGCGACGAAGTTCGACCAGGGCGAGCCGTTCGTCGGCCGCCGCGACCGTGCGGCGGAGGCGGGCGTCGAGCAGCCGGCTCTCGGCGCCGATGAGATCGGCGGACACCAGCGCCTCCTTCTCGAACCGCGCGCGACTCAGGGCGGCCGCTTCGGTGGCCTGCTCGACCGCACGGGACGAGACGCGGAGCCGTTCGGCGGCGTCGGCGTGGGCGAGCCGGGCTTGTTCGACTTCGAGCCCGATGCCGAACGTGGCCTTGCGAAACATCTCCCGCAGCTCGGTCAGCTCTGCACTGCTTTGCCGGATCCGGCCGTTGGTCTGGCCGCCGTCGAAGAGGTTGAGGTCGACCGACACGCCGGCGAGCCAGCTGTCGCCATGGCGCGACAGTCTCCAGCCCTGGTCGTACTGGTAGCTGGCGAAGGCGTTGACCGTCGGCCGGCGGGCGCCGCGGGAAGACTCCACCCGCGCCTCGGCGGCCCGGATCCGGGCCTGGAGGCCGAGCAGTTCGGGTCGGGCGCTGAAGTCGCGTGTATCCGGCAAAACCAGACGAGCCAGGGCGGGATCGTCGTCGGAGAGTTCCACGGCAGCCTCCTGGGTCTCGAGGCCGAGGACGTAGTTGAAGGCGCGGGCGGCGAGGGCGGCACCGTGACGCGCGGACGAAAGCGACTCGCGGGTCTGGGCGAGCTGGACTTCGAGGCTGAGCAGATCGGCCTTGAGCAGCTGGCCGGCGTCGAACCGCGCCTGGGCCGCGGCGACCGCGGCTTCGTAGGCGCGGACGCCACCTTCCAGGGCGCCGACCGCCTCGCGCGCCTTGCGCAGCGTGAGGGCGGTCCGGACGACTTCCGTGGCCAGCCGCTGGTGCGCCGTGCGCTGGTCGAGTCCGGCGGCCTCCGCCCCGGCCTGGGCGGCGGTGCGCCCGGCGGTGGCCCGGCCGCCGGAGTAGAGCGTGTAAGCGATCGTACCTGTGGCGTTGAGGTTGTCGATGTGACCGGGCCGGTTGAAATCGAGGCCGAAGTTGAAGGCGCGCTGGTTGAGAATGGCGCCAAACGCGGGCATGGCGCCGTTGGTGGTGGTGTACCGTCCCGACAGCGAAACCTGCGGGCGCCAGGCCGCCTGCGCCTGGTCGACGAGGGCCTGGGCGCCGTCGATGCGGGCGCGCGCGACCCGGGCATCGGGACTCTTGTCCAGCGCGGTGGCCACCGCCCGATCCAGCGTCCAGGTCTCGGCGTGGACCGCAGCCGCGGCCGCCACGGCTAAGAGGGAGAGGACGGCGGGAGGCGTTCGCATGGCGGAGGGGCGCAGGAGCAGCCGGTGGCGTTGGGGATCAATTCCGGCGCTCGACGCCGCCCCAGTGAATGATGCCGTTGTCGTCCAGCCAGCCCAGCTTCCGCAGCACGAGGCTCGGCGGGCAGAAGCCGGTGAAGACGGACTGGATCAGGTTGAACCCGGCGAACGCCGGCAGCAGCAGCCACCAGGGGCTGACGAAGTGGGCGAGGGCAACGCCGGTCAGGACGACCGTACCGGCGAGCAGGCGGATGAGGGAGTCGATTTTCATGGAGGCTGGATTTGACTAATATGAGCATATACGCATATAGTTGCTCGCATGTCAAGCGTCTGTTCACTCCGGGGCATGCCGAAGAAGGTCCCACTTTCCGATGAAGCGCTCGAACTGGTCGCGCGGCGTTTTGCGGTGCTGGCGGAGCCGATGCGTCTGCGGCTGATCCAGGCGCTTTTCGAAGGGGAGAAGAACGTGAACGCGCTGGTGGAGGAGACAGGTGGGACGCAGGCGAACATTTCCCGCCACCTGCAGACTTTGACGCAGGCGCACATGCTCTCCCGCCGGAAGGAGGGGCTGCAGGTATTCTACGCGATCTCCGATCCTTCGATCTACAAGCTGTGCGAGCTGGTGTGCGGCAGCCTCGAGAAGCAGTTCACGAAGCACGCCGAGGCGCTGGGCAGCGAGTGATCGTGGGCGGGGCGCCCTCACTCCGCGCGATGCCGGGTTCGGCGCGGATATCGCGGGGTGAGGGCACCCCGCCAGCAGCAATCAGCCGGTCACCGCGCCAGGTCGTAGAGTGCGTAGCCGGCGAAGAGATTCGGCAGGGCGGGGCACGGGTCGTGCCAGTTGCCGGCGAGGTGGGCGCGGCGGGCGATGCGGATGTCCTTGAGCGCGCAGAAGTGTTCGAAGTCGGCGATCGTGACGGGATTCGCGGGCCGGCTCTCGAACCATTCCGTCGTGTAGACGGCATTGCGGATCTTGCGGCCGCGGACGAGGGTGTTGAGCCGGTTCTTCCAGAAGCCGTGGTTGACGAAGCCGACGGTCAGGGTGCGGCCGACGCGCAGGGCTTCGAGGATGACGGTGGTGGGATCGGCGAGTTCCTGGACCGTGCGCGAGCAGATGACGCGGTCAAAATGTTTCTCCGGGAACGCGCGCATGAACGCGGTCATGTCGCCCTGGTAGGCGGGCAGGCCGCGCCGGATGCACGCGCTGATCTTGGCGAACTCGAGGTCCACGCCCACGGCGGACACCTTCTTCGTCTGCACGAGGTAGTCGAGCAGCACGCCTTTGCCGCAGCCGAGATCAAGCACCCGGGTGTTGGGTTCGACCCAATCCCCGATGATCTCCATGTCGACGGTGCGCTTTTCGACGTTACGAGTCATGGGTAGAACTCAGGGTAAAACCACGAAACACACGAAATACACGAAAACCAATACGTGGGTTCATCCTTCTGGGTCTGCTTTCCGTGTATTTTGTGTGTTTCGTGGTTCTCCATCCGATGCTCAGATCGAGTAATCGAACTCATACGGCTGATCGCGTTCGAGGAAGCCGCGGACGAGCGTATAGAGTTCCTCGGATTCGAGCAGGAACGAGTCGTGGCCGAGGTCGGTGTTGAGCTCGGCGTAGCTGGCGCGCTTGCCGGCGCGCAGCAGCGAGAGGGCGAGGGTGCGGTTCTGCTCCGGCGGGAAAAGCCAGTCGCTCGTGAAACCCACGACGAGGGTCTCGCACTCCACGGATGCAAATGCCCGCTCGAGCGAGCCGTAGGCGGTCGCGAGGTCGAACTGGTCGAGCGCGCGCGTGATGTAGAGGTAGGAGTTCGCGTCGAACCGGTTGATGAAGCTCTGGCCCTGGTGGCGCAGGTAGCCTTCGACTTCGAACTGGACGTCGAAGGTGTACGCATTGGGGTTCGCACTCTCCTTCTTTCGCCGCCCGAACTTCCGGTCCATGCTGGCGTCGGAGACGTAGGTGATGTGCGCCATCATGCGGGCGATCGCGAGGCCGACCCGCGGCCCGCCCTCCTTGGGATAGTCGCCATGGTTCCAGGCCGGATCCTGCATGATCGCCTGCCGCCCGACTTCGTTGAACGCGATCGCCTGCGCACTTTCCCGCCCGGTCGTGGCCATCGCCAGCACGCGCCGGACAAACCGTGGATACTCGATCGCAAACAACAGCGCCTGCATCCCGCCCATCGAGCCGCCGATCACGCCGTGCAGCTCGCTCACGCCGAGATGTTCGAGCAGCAGCTTCTGCGCGCGCACCATGTCGTGAATCGTCACGAACGGAAACAGGATCCCGTACGGCCGCCCCGTCTCCGGATTGATCGACGACGGCCCGGTCGAACCCTGGCAGCCGCCCAGCACGTTCGCGCAAACGACAAAGAACCGCTGCGTGTCGACCGCCTTGCCGGGGCCGATGAGATTGTTCCACCAGCCAGGCTTGCGGTCCTCCGGCGTGTGCCAGCCGGCGCAGTGGTGGTCACCGCTGAGCGCGTGACAGATCAGGATCGCGTTGTCGCGGGTGGCGTTGAGCGCGCCGTACGTTTCATAACGCAGCGTGAACCCGGGCAGGATCTGGCCGCTCTTGAACGTGAAAGGATTCCGGCAGACGAAATCCCGCGGCGTCACGAGGCCAACATCGCCCACCGCGCGATGGCGCGGCACGGCGTCGGCGGGTGCGGCGATTTCCAAGTCGTCTGTCATCCGGGTCCGACAACCCAACCATCACCGGGGGCGCGACGCAAGTAACCGACTGGTTTATGACGCGTGGGTGGGGCGAGAGGGACGGAGCCCTGGTCCCGGGCACGCGGACGTCCCCGGCCGTGTTTCGGCCTGTTGCGGACGGGGGCGTCCGCGCTCCCGGGTCACGACCGCGCGTCGTCGACTTCCTCGTTGGAAAACACCACCTGCACATCGTCGTTTTCCTCGAGGGCCTCGTGCAGCTTTTCGACCGAGGCTGCGACCTGGGGTTCGGTCACGCGCACGGTCGTGGTGGGGATGTAGGCGATCTCAGCACTGTCGGACTTGATGCCCTTGTGCTCGAGCGCCTGGGCGACCTTGTCGAAGGCGTGGATGTCGCAGCGGACTTCGAAACCCTGCTCGCTGGCGATGACGTCGTCGGCCCCGGCTTCGAGCGCGATCTCGAGCAGCGCGTCCTCGGCGATCCGGTCCCGGGCGATCAGGAACTGGCCGGCATGGAGAAACTGGAACGCGACGGCGCCGGACGCGGCGAGGTTGCCACCGTGCTTGGTGAATGCGGAACGGACGTCCTGCGCGGTTCGAGTCTTGTTGTCGGTCATCGCCTTCACGATGAACGCAACGCCGCCCGGGCCGTAGCCTTCGTACGTGATCTCTTCATACACGACGCCCGGCAATTCGCCGGTCCCCTTCTTGATCGCCCGGTCGACGTTGTCCGCGGGCATGTTGGCATCCCGCGCCTTGATCACCAGCGTGCGCAGCCGCGCGTTGCCGTCGGGATCACCGCCACCCGCTTTCGCCGCGAGCGTGATGTCGCGCGAGAGACGGGAAAACACCTTCCCTTTGCGCGCGTCGGTGACGGCCTTCAGCCGTTTGACTTTGGACCACTTGTTGTGACCAGCCATGTGGAAAGGAAAAGTAGCGAGTAGCCAGTAGTGAGTAGCGAGTAGGTGGCAAACTCAGTGCTGGATTCCGGCTGGGACCGTGTCGGTGCCCGTATGCCGGATGCTCGCTACCCGCTACTCGCTACTCTCTACTTTTTCTTCCCCGGCGTCACGTTCTTCATCGCCTTGCCGCCGGACGCCGGCGCGGCGGGCGTCTCCTCGGGATCCTTCATGCGGTTGATCACGAGTTGCTGGCCGATGGAGAACAGGCCGTTGACGAATGAATACAGCGAGAGGGCGCACGAGAAGGTGTAGCAGAACAGCGTGAAGATGTAGGGCATGACCTTCATCATCTTCATCTGCATATTGTCGACCGACGGCGACGGCGTGAGGTGCATCTGGATGATCATCGTGGCGCCCATGAGGAGCGGCATGATGTTCAGGGGGAGGACACCGAACAGCACCGCCACCGTGTCCATCGCCGACAAGTCCGGCGCCCAGAGGAACGGCGAGAAGCGCAGCTCGGCCGCGCTCTGCAGCATGGTGAAGAAGCCCATGAAGAACGGAATCGTGAGCAGGATCGGGAAACACCCGCCGACCGGGTTGATCTTTCGCGCCTTGAACAGCTCCATCGTCGCCTGCTGCTGCTTCTGGGGATTGTCCTTGTGCTTCTCGCGGATCGCCTGGAGCTCCGGTTGGAGTTTCGCCATGCGCTTGGCCGAGCGCGATGCCGCCAGGGTAAACGGGATGAAAATCGTCTTCAGGATCAGCGTCGTCAGGATGATCGCGACGCCCCAGTTACCGGCCCAGCCGTGGATCCACGTCATCAAGGTGAGCAGGATCTGGCTGAAAAACTTAAAGAAGCCGAAATCCATGATCTTGTCCTGGTCGGCCTTGAACACGCTGGTGTTGGCCAGCCGGCGATACTCCTTCGGACCCACATACAGCGAGCCGGCGAGTTTCGCCTCGCCCTTCGGTTCCATGCCCTTGAGGTCGAACTGCGCCGCACCGGTGATCCCGTAGGCGTTGTGCGCATCGTCAGGCAGCGACGTGAACAGCTTCACCCGCTTCGTGATCAGGCCGGTGGCCGGCTCGTCGCCGGTCAGAATGCTGACGAAAAACTTGTTCTTTACCGCGGCCCACGCGATCGGCCCACCGCTCGCGATGAACGGACGCGAGCTGTGCGCCCCGATGCCGAGGAAGCCGCCGCTCGCCTCGAGGTCGGAGCGCGGGATGAAGGTCTGGTCGCCGCTGTTGGAGTAGCCGGTCTTCAACATGAGACCGTCATCCTTCGGATCGTTCGGCGCCGCGGTGCCGAGCGAGAGCGCGACGCGCATCGGCTGCAGGGTCTGGTCGGTCAGATTACGGAAGGTCGTCTCGTGCCGGACCTGGTACGGGTCGGAGCCCTCGCCCTTGGACGGCGCCAGCACGTAGCGGCGGGTGACTTCGAGCCGGTTGTCGACCACCGCGCGATAGACGACCTCGGTGTCGGACGAGGAGACGCGGCGAAAGCGCGTGTTGCGGTCAAGCCCGGGCAGATCGACGAACGCCAGGATCGGGTCGGCGCGCTGCTCGTTGAAGACGTACGGTGACGTCCCCTTCAGCTCCTTGCTGTATTTCTTGAGCGCGACTTCCCGCAGGGCGCCACCGAAGTCGCTGAACCGGGCTTCGACAAAATCGTTGCTGAGCGTGGTGACGGTGGCATCCGCCGAATCCTGGTTCATCGCGGCGAACGCGGCGTTCACGGGATTCGCGACCGGAGCGGGAGCGGCCACGCCGGGCGCAGCGCCGGCCTGGGCGGGAGCGGCGACTGCGGGCGTGCCCGGGGCGGCCACTTCGGGCGCGGGCCCGGGCGGCGGCGGCGCGGGGCGCGGGGCGAAATAGATGATGGCGAACGCGGCGAGCAGGAGCAGGACGCCGATGGTGGTGTTCTTCTTGTCCATTACAGAGTGGGGAAAGGGTCAGGTGGCGACGCGCTCGCAGCGCGGCCGGGTCCGGCGCGGTGGCACGGGATCAACGCCGCCCGGATGCAGCGGGGTGCACTTCACCAGGCGGATTGCCGCCAGCCCGACTCCCACCACGGCCCCGTGGGTCCGAATCGCCTCGGCGGCGTAGTGCGAGCAGGTCGGGGAAAAGCGGCAGCCACAGGCTCCGGCCGTGAGC
>JAEUHA010000190.1 GCA_016793535.1 Opitutaceae bacterium
TCCCAGGGGAGAACTAGCCCCGACTCAGCGTCCGTCCCGCACGCGCTTCAGCCGCTCGTTGAATTTCTCGTAGAGCTGCGTGTGGCGGCTGCGCAGGTCGATGCGGCTGCCGTCGATGAAGGCGATCTGCACCTGCGTGGCGATCTCCAGCGGGTCGCCGTCGGTGACGATCAGGGTCGCGCGCTTGCCGGGTTCGATCGAACCGAGCTCCGCGCCCACGCCGAGCAGTTCGGCTGCGCTGAGCGTGACGGAGCGCAGCGCGATGTCGCGCGGCAGGCCGTGGGCCGCGGCACGCGCCGCATGGATCGGCAGATTGCGCTCGAACCCGAGGTCGCCCATGCCCAGTCCGGCGATGCAGAACTTCACCCCGGCCGCGTGCAGCCGCGCAGGGTTCGCGTAGGCGGATTCGTAGTCGTCGTCGCGCCGCGAGGGCAGGCGCTCGGTGCCGTTGATGATGACGGGCACGCTGGCCGCCTTCAGTTCGTCGGCGACGCGCCAGGCGTCGAGTCCGCCCACGAGCGTGATCGCGATCTTCTGCCGCCGGGCAAACGCCAGCGCGGCCCGGATCTGCTTCAGTTCATCCGCGTGCACGAATACGCGCTGCTCGCCGCGCAGCACCGGCAGCATCGCTTCCCAGCGCAGGTCGGTGTCGGCCGGCGGCGCGCCGGACGCCTTCGCCAGCGCATAAGCGCGCGCCGCAGCGAACGCGTCGTCGAGCTGGCGGACTTGGGCGTCGAGGTTCTTCTGCTGCGTGGCGACCGCCGCGACCGAGCTGGCGCTTCCGGACAGCCGCATCGAGGGCCAGTGCACGTTCATCGCGACCGCGGGACGCACGGTCAGGTCCTCCCATGTCCAGCCGTCGAGCCGGATCAGAGTTGATGTGCCGGCGATCAGATTGAGCCGCGCGCCCGCGCCGGGCCGGTCGGCCGGCACCACGAGGGCTGTCAGCACGCCATTGGCTCGCGTGACCGGCAGGTGCTCGCTGTCGGGATTCAGCGCGGTCTGGGTGCGCGCGTTGGGATTGAGCGGACCGATCTCCGCCACGTCGTTGGTCGCGCGGGCGCTGCCGATCTCCGTCAGCCCGAGCTGGGTGTGGGCGGCGATGAGACCCGGATAAACCGAGCGTCCCCGCACGTCGATGACTTCGGCGCCCGCCGGCACCGTGATCTTGGCCGCCACCTGGGCAATGCGGCCATCCATGAACAGGACGTCCGCCGGCTCGAGGACGGCGCCGCTCACGGTCACGACGCGGCCTCCGGTCAGCACGACGGGTTTCTGCTGCCGCGGGGCGGGGACGAGGCCGGGCGAGGCGGGAAGGGCGGACACCAGGCTGAGCCAGGCGGCCGCGAGGAGCAGGGAGCGGAGCAACGCGGCGCGGGGCACGGGGAGGACGGGGGTGCTCATTGGACTTCGAGGTGTTTGCAGGAGTGGCCGTTGCCGTCGTGATACAAGTCGTGCGCGCCGCCGGCGTGCGCGGTGGCGAGGTGTTCGAGGAGCCGCAGGACCGACGGCTTTGGGGCATCGTCGCCCGCGCCGTCACCGCTGCCGGTGCCGCCGGAACCGAGGGCCCGCTGCCGTTCGGGGAGGATCCGCTGGATCAGGGCGGCGCGGGTGGCCGCCACCGCGGCGCGCATCTGCGCCTCCTCGGCGACGTCGAAATAGCGCCGGCCGTCGATCCAGGTCTGCTCGACCCGGGCGTATCCGGATAGAGGTGACGCCGTCCAGATCACGAAGTCGGCATCCTTGTCCGCTTCGAGTGAGCCGACCCGGGCGTCGATCCGGAGCTGCCTCGCGGGATTGAGGGTCACGAACTTCAGGGCCTCCGCGGGGGACAGGCCGCCGTACTTCACGGCCTTGGCCGCCTCGGTGTTCATGTGCCGGGCGAGCTCGCGGTCGTCGGAGTTGAATGAAACCACAACTCCGGCGGCGTGCATCAGCGCACCGGCGTACGGGATCGCGTCGATGACCTCATGCTTGTAGGCCCACCAGTCGGAGAAGGCCGAGGCGCCGGCGCCGAGGGCGGCGATCTCGGGCCCGACTTTGTAGCCTTCGAGGATGTGCTGGAAGGTGGCGACCGGCAGCTTGAGCTGCTCCGCGAGCCGGATGAACGCGAGCACCTCGTCCTGGCGGTACGAATGGATGTGGATCAGCCGCTCCCCGCGCAGAATCTCCAGCGCGGCCTCGAGCCGCAGGTCCCGCCGCGGCGGGAGCACGGTGCGCCCCGCGCGGAACTCCGTCCATTGCCGCTCGTAGTCGCGCGCGCGGGTGAACGTATCGAGCATGATCTCCCGCACGCCCATCCGGCTGACGGGGTAGCGCGTCACGGGCGTGGTCGAGCTCTTGCGGGTGACGTTTTCGCCGAGGGCGAACTTCACCCCGGGCGGCGCGCCGGCGAACTTGAGGCCCTCGGCGTTCTCGCCCCAGCGCAGCTTGATCACCTGATTCTGGCCGCCCATCGCATTGGCGGAACCATGGAGCACGTTCGCGCTCGTGAGGCCGCCGGCGAGCTGCCGGTAGAGCGCGATGTCGGTCGGGTCGAGCGCGTCGCCCACGCGCACCTCGACCGTGACCGAGTGCGAGCCTTCGTTGACGCCGCGGGTCACGCCGGCGTGCGTGTGGCAGTCGATCAATCCCGGCGACACATGCTTGCCGGTCGCGTCGATGACCAGCGCACCTTCGGGGGCGGTCAGGCCGCGGCCGACCCGCACGATGCGACCCTTGCTCACGAGCAGGTCGGCCTGCTCGAGGATGCCGGCGGGACCGCTGGTCCAGATCGTGGCGTTCCGGACGAGCACGTGGTCCGGCGCCGGCGGCGGCGCGGTGCGGCCGTACGCGCCGGCTGGATACACATTCGCGCGCGCGAGGGGCGTGGGCGGCTTCTTGGCGGCCGGCCGGGCCGGCTCGGCGGCCGGGGCGGTGCGCTCCGCGCGCCAGCGCAGGGCGGTGCCGTCAGGCAGCTCGCCGGTGCCTTGGAGGACGCCGGCCTCGGGGCGCGCGGAGAGTCGCACGGTGCCTGAGTCGAGGCCGAACCACTTGCCCGGTGCGAGCAGCGTGAAGGACTCGCCGTCGGTGCGGACCGTGGCGTCGGTCGTGCCGGCCGTCGCCTTCACGCGCGAGGCGGAGCGGCCGGTGACCTTGATCTCGGCGGGCGCCGAGGCCGGGGCGCCGGTCCATGCGACGCGCCAGGTGCCACGGGCATCGAAGCGCCGCCAGGCGTCCTGTTCGAAGGGTTCGCCGTCGACGAACGTGAGCACGATCTCGGTGTCGTCGGCCGTGAAGAGATCGCCGCTGGCGACGACGACGTTCGCGGCCTGTCCGACCGCGAGGGTGCCGTGGGTCCGGGTTACGCCGAGGAAGCGCGCGGGCTCGGTCGTGAGCGCGGCGAGCGCCTGTGCCGCCGGCAGGCCGTGCTGGACCGCCTTGCGCACGCGCGGCCAGAACTCGGTATCCGGTTTCCGGAGACCCGCCGTGGTGAGCGCGACCGGCGTGCCTGCGGCGTGGAGCCGGGCGGCGTTCGACGGCGCGAGTTCCCAGTGTTCGAGGCGGTCGAGCGACACGTCGAGCGCGTGGTCGGCGTCCTCGACCGCCGGGGCCTCGGGAAACGTGAGCGGCACGATCACGGGCACGCCCTTGGGCAGGGAGCGCAGGGCGCGGTAGTCGTAGCCGCTCCCGCGCAGGACGAGGTTGAGCTTGAACTCCGCGGCGAGGCCGGCGGCGCGGCCGGTGTCGAGTTCGTCGTCGAGGGCGAACACGACGGGCTGTTCACCGCGCAGCACCGGACCGAGGACGGCGAGGGCGTCGTTCGTTTCCGGCCGGGCCACGCCGGGACCGCGGTGCGCCGCGTAGCGGGCCTGCGCGTCGGCGTACCATTGCGCGTCGAGCAGCGTCTGGCGCAGCAGCGCGGTCGCGCCCATGAGCGAGACGGGATAGCCCGAGCCGCTGCCGCCGTGCTCGAACGCCAGCGGCTGCGCGACGGCGTCGCGGATTACCGTGGTGTTGAAACCGCCGCGGCCGAGGCTCACGAGCGCGGTCTGCCCGCGAAAAATGCCGCGGGCCGGTGTGACGTGCGCCACGGCGAACCCCAGCTTGCGCAGCGCGTCGGCGCCGCGGGCGTCCGGCAGCAGGGCGCGGCTCACGTGGCGTTCCGGAGTGACCCGGGCATTCCAGGCGCGCGCGCCCGCCGCGGGCTCGGGGGCGGCGGGCACGGGGGGCGGAGTGGCCGGCTGCGGATCGACGACCTCGCCGGCGTCGCGCGCGGCGCTGGCGCCTTTCCAGGCGGCGGGCAGGAAGAGCGTGGAGTCGCTCTCGATGAACCCGGCGTAGAGCGTGCGGCCGCGGACGTCCCAGACGCGGGCGTCGGCGGGGGCGGGGAGGCCGGCGCCGACCGCCTCGATCACCCCGTCGCGTACGACGACGGTGCCGTTCTCGATCACAGTGTCCGGTTGCGTGACGATGCGGGCGCCGACGAGCGCGTGCACGCGCGGGCTGGCGTCACGGAGCCCCTCGAGCGGTGTGGTTGAAAGCGGGGTGGCGGCGAACGTGCCGCCGGCGAGGCAGGGGAGGACGACGAAGCGGACCAGGAGACCGGGAAGCGCGTGCATGGCGGAGAAGGGCGGGAGATACGGGGACGTTACGCGCATAGCGGAATGGGCGTTGAAAGCGAGTCCGGGGCATGGCTGAATCCTAGAGGCGCGGCTTTCCATCCGTCGTCCTTTCGAAGGGACGGCCGCGCTCCCAGGATAAAGACCTCAAACCACTCCCCCTTGCCCCCATGAAACGACGACACTTCCTGACCCTGACGGCGGCGGCCGCGGTGACGGCAGGCCTGGCGCCCCGCAGTCGTGCGGCGGCGCGCACGACCGGACCGCACCTCGCGACCAACACGTATCCGTGGGGCACGTTTGCGCGACGGGACGGAAAGACCTTTGTCGCGAACACCGACGATGCGCTCG
>JAEUHA010000194.1 GCA_016793535.1 Opitutaceae bacterium
CTGGCCCACCACGCGACCTTCGAGGAGGTCGCTCACCTGCTCATCCACGAGCGCCTGCCCACCCGCCTTGAACTCGACGCGTATCGCCAGCGGCTGATTTCGCTCCGCGGCATCCCGGCCACCGTCCGCGCCATCCTCGAACAACTCCCCGCCTCCGCCCACACCATGGGCGTGCTGCGCACCGCCTGTTCCGCCCTGGGCGCGATCGACCCGGAACGCGCCCCCGCCGGCAGCGCGGGGCCCAACGATGCCACCGCCGCCCGCGACATCGCCGACCGGCTGCTCGCGAGCTTCCCGTCGATGCTCCTCTACTGGCATCACTTCGCCACGACCGGCAAACGGATCGACGTCGAAACCGACGAGCCTTCGCTCGCCGCCCATTTCCTGCGCCTGCTGCACCAGCGCCCGCCGTCCGTCCTGCATTCGCGCGCGCTCGACCGTTCCCTGATCCTGTACGCCGAACACGAGTTCAACGCCTCCACGTTCACCGCACGGGTCATCGCCGGCACGGGTTCCGGGATGTACTCGTGCGTGACCGGCGCGATCGGCGCACTGCGCGGCCCCAAGCACGGCGGCGCCAACGAGGTCGCCCACGAAATCCAACTGCGTTACCCCACCGCGGACGACGCCGAGGCCGACATCCGCGCCCGCGTCGCGCGAAAGGAGATCGTCATCGGCTTCGGCCACCCGGTCTACACGATCGGCGATCCACGCAACCCGATCATCAAGGAGATCGCCCGCGAACTCTGCGCCGACGCCGGCCGCCCCGACGTCTTCGCCGTCTGCGAACGCATCGAGCGCGTGATGTGGGAACTGAAGAAGATGTTCCCCAACCTCGATTGGTACAGCGCGCCCGCGTACGACATGATGGGGGTGCCGACCTCGTTCTTCACCCCGCTCTTCGTCATGGCCCGCACCGCCGGCTGGTGCGCCCACGTGATCGAGCAACGGCAGGACGGAAAAATCATCCGCCCGAGCGCACATTACACCGGCCCCGCCCCGCGGCCGTTCGTGCCGCTCGAACAGCGCGCTTAAGCGCCAAGACGCAAAGGTCCGAGCCCGAGATTGTGTTTTCCTTGGCGAACCTTTGCGTCCCTTCGCAGCTTCGCGCTTGGTTCGTCGTCCCTTCATGTCCGCTCCCATCTCCAACGTCCGCCCGCCCCCCGATCCGCTGCTCGTCACGCTCGCCGACTACGCGTTGTCGTATTCGAATCCCAGTGACGAGTCACTCGACACCGCCCGCTGGTGCCTCGCCGACACGCTGGCCTGCGGCATCCTCGCGCTCGCCTATCCGGCCTGCACGAAACTGCTCGGCCCGGTCGTCCCCGGCACGTCGATCCAGCACGGCGCGCGCGTTCCGGGCACGGCCTACGAACTCGATCCGGTGCAGGCCGCCTTCAACATCGGCACGCTCGTCCGGTGGCTCGATTTCAACGACACCTGGCTCGCCGCGGAATGGGGCCACCCGTCCGACAACCTCGGCGCCCTTCTCGCCGTCACCGACTGGCTCTCCCGCCAACAGGCTGCCCGCACCACGCCCGCCGCGTTCCACTCGCCCCTCGGCTCTCGCCTCTCTCCCCTCACCGTCCGCGACCTCCTGCTCGCGATGGTGAAAGCCCACGAAATCCAGGGCGTGCTCGCCCTCGAAAACTCCTTCAACCGCGTCGGACTCGATCATGTGTTACTTGTGCGCATTGCCTCCACAGCCGTCGCAACCGCTCTCCTCGGCGGCACGCGCGACCAAATCATCAACGCGCTCTCGCACGCGTGGCTCGACGGCTCCGCGCTGCGCACGTACCGCCACGCCCCCAACACCGGCTCCCGGAAGTCCTGGGCCGCAGGCGACGCCACGAGCCGCGCGGTCCGGCTCGCGCTCATCGCGCTGACCGGCGAGATGGGTTACCCCTCGGCGCTCACCGCGAAGACCTGGGGCTTCCAGGATGTCTCGTTCCGCGGCCAGAGCGTGAAACTCGGCCGCCCGCTCGTCAGCTACGTGATGGAGCAGATCCTGTTCAAGATCTCGTTCCCCGCCGAGTTCCACGCCCAGACCGCGGTCGAGTGCGCCCTGCAGCTGCACCCGCTGGTCCGCGACCGGCTCGACGCCATCGAGCGGATCGAGCTCACCACGCACGAGTCCGCGATCCGAATCATCGACAAGACCGGCCCGCTGCACAACCCGGCCGACCGCGACCACTGTCTGCAGTACATGACCGCCATCGGTCTGATTTTCGGCGAACTCACCGCCGCCCATTATGAGGATCGGATCGCCGCCGACCCGCGCATCGACGCCCTGCGCGCGCGTATGGTGGTGGCCGAGGACAAGCAGTACTCCCGCGACTACCTCGACCCGGAGAAACGCTCCATCGCCAACGCCGTGCAGGTCTTCTTCCGCGATGGCACGAAGACGGCCAAGGTCGCCGTCGAATATCCCATCGGCCACCGCCGTCGGCGCGCGGAAGGCATTCCCGTGCTGCGGCAGAAAGCCGAGTCGGCCTTCGCGGGCCACTACGGCCAGGAGAAGGCTGCCGAACTCATGGCGCTCTTCGCCAACCGCGCGACGCTCGAGGCGATGCCGGTGCACGCCTTCACGGCGGCATTCGCAAAACCCTAGCCCGAATGTTTCGCGAAGCGCAAAATTTTCGTCCCGGAGGGGCCGACTTTACCGGGGCAAACCGCAACCAGGTCGCCCAGCCGAGGGCCGGCGGAGATTTCGAGTGCACAGCCCCTGATTCATGAACTTTCCGGGCTAGCCTGCCTTCTCTTGTAGGCGGGGTGCCCTCACCCCGCACGAACGCAGCGCCGGCTGTCAACGCGGCGCGGGGGCACCCCGCCTACAGAAAACAGACCTCACAACCGCACCGCGTTCGCCCGCACGTACGCGTCGACCGCGGACTCATCCGGCGGGCTGTAGTGGAAGTACTCGGCGTACTGCAGCCCGTACGCCACGGCCCGCTGCCGGTCGCGCGCGAGCGCAAACTCCTTCGCGTAGGCCCGGTTCGCCTGTTCATCGGTGCCATCGAGCAGCGGCAGCCGCTTGCCCTCCGCGGCCAGCCGCGCCCGGAGGTTCACGCCGCTGTTGCCCGCCGGTCCCTGCGTCACGTTCGCCAGGTTGACCCAGACTTTCTGGTCCATGAAATCACCGATATCCACGACGCGGTTCACCAACTGCGGCCCGCGCGAGAAATAGTATTTGTCCGCGGGCCCGTGCGGCTGGAGTCCGGCGGCCAGGTGCTCCGGATAATCCCAGGCCGAGCGCGCCATCCAGCAGGCCGACTCCACCGCCTTGGCCCCGACGTAGTGATCGGGGTTGCGCTCGTACAGGCCGGACGGGTCGTAAGTCAGCACCGTATCCACTTTGAACGCACGGAACAGAAACACGAGCCGCGCCCGCATCTCGACCACCGGCCAGGCGTCCATGTTGTGATTCGGGTAATTCAAGAAAATGCTCTGCTTGAGCCCCATCCGGCGGGCCACCTCGAGCGTTTCCTGCTCGTTCCGCGCCGCGATCTCGCCATGCAGCCGGCCGGTGCCGGCCATCGAGTCGTCGGTCATCGTGATCAGGATGCCTTCGTAGCCCTCGTCCAGCAGCTTGAGCACTGTCCCGCCCGCGTAGATCGGGATGTCGTCGCAGTGCGGCTGGATCGCCGCCAGCACCTTGCCGCGGTGCGGCTTGCCCTCGCGCCGGCGCTCGACCGTGACCGGCAGCTGATACGACGTGCCACCGCCGCCGCCGGAAATCAGTTCCCCGGTCGGCGGCGGTGGCGACGGCGGCGAAGCCGCGGCGGATGCTCCGGGTTGGGGTGCGGCGGCGGCCTGCGCGACGGACGTGGCGGCGCCGAAGGCCGCGCTCGCGGCCAGCGTTCGCTCGATGAATTGGCGGCGTTCCATGGCTTGGCTCATGATTTCGGCGGCGGGACCACGACATCGATGCCCTCGCGCAGGCCGTAGTCGGGCGGCAGTCGCTGGTAGTCGGTACCCGCGCGGCCATTCCAGTCCCACACGACCTTGCCGTCGCGCAACGTCAGCTCGCACGTGATCCGCTGCGTGCCGCGCATGCGCCCGCTCTTGCTGTCGATGTACTGATACTCCCCGTTGCTCACGCGGAGCAGCGCCACGTCGGCCCCCGCGCCGACGGAGAGATGCCCGAGCTCGGGCCGCCGGATCATCTGCGCGGGATTCCACGTGGAGCGCAGGATCACGTCCTTGAGCGGCATGCCCATGACGAGGAACTTCGACATCGTCGTCGGCATGTCGAGCATCGCGATGTTCATGCTCAGAGTGTGCAGGTCGGTGGAAATCGAGTCGGGATAGAAACCCGCCTTGATCGCCGGCACGGCATTGCGAAACACGAGGCTGCCCGCGCCGTGGCCCACGTCGAACTTCACGCCGCGCTCCCGCGCGCGCTGCAGGTAGCCGTGCACCCGGTTGTTTTCGTCCATCCACGCGACGCTCGCGCGATAGCAATGCGTGCTGATGTCGTTTGCGCCCAGTTTCTCCGTCACCAGTTGCCAGTACGGCCGCTCCGGCCGGAAATAGCCGAAATCGACCATGATCGGCAGACCCGCCGCCTTGCCCGCCTCGAGCGCACGGTCAACGGACGACCAGTCGGGCTGTTCATAGTGCGCCGTCTTCACGCCGACCACCACGTCCTTGTGCTTGCGCGCCAGCGCCACGACCTCCGCCGGCTGAAACTCCGCGACAACCTGCTCCGCGGCATTGGTCATCATGCCGAGGCCCGCGATGTTGATCATGGCCAGCACCCGCGTCTGCGCCCGGTCGATCACGGTGTGGCGGAACGTCTCGAAATTCCGCCAGCCCGACGAGCCGGCGTCGACCATCGTGGTCACGCCGGTGCGGAAGCTGAAGCCGTCCGGCAGCACACTGTTGTCGCCCGCCCACGCGCCCTTCACACCGGTCGTGGCAAACACGTGCACGTGCAGGTCGATCAATCCCGGCGTCACGTACAGGCCGCGGGCATCGATGACCTGCGTGCCCGGCGCCGGCGTGAGGCTCGGTGCCACGGCGGCGATCCGGCCGCCGGCGACGGCGACATCACGGACGCCGTCGATGTTGTTGCGCGGATCGATGACGTGTCCGCCCTTGAGGATCAGTTCGAACGGCTGCGCCCGCAGCGGCAGCACGGTGGCCACGAGGCCGACCAGGAGAATCGGCCGCGCGAAAAAGGCTCGGGCCAGGAACGGGAGGGAACCAGCAAACATGGCGTGTCCGGGGGAAAAGTTGGGCACTCCGCGACGGGGGTCGGCGCGCGCAGCGCCGCCATCTCGCTATGAATTCCTCCACCGGTCAATCCCCGGTGTCGGCACGGTCGAGTCCACACGCCACCACGATCGGCCCCGTTCGATCTGTTGACCGCGGATTACGCGGACGTCGCGAGAAAGCCAATACGCAGCAAGGCCAGGATCAGGCCGGTTGGCTGCCGGCCTCGAGCAGAACCATAAACTGACGTCCGGCGAAATCAGAAGGTGGCGGCGCGCTCCGCTGAAACCATCCGCGCCACCCTCGTTATCCGCGGGCAAATTTCTGGTTGTCGCCCGGTGACCGAACCGCGTTTGCTCGCCGCGTGCCCACCCCTCCGCCTCGCGACGTGTTTGCCGAGCTAGGCCTGAACCGGGTCATCAACGTCTCCGGCGCCGAGACCGGCTACGGCGCCTCCCCGGTCTGCGCCGAAGTCCTGGCCGCCGTGACCGCGCTGGGGCCGCATTGGGTCGACATGCGCGAACTGCGGCGGGCGGCCTCCGCGGCGATCGCGTCCGCCTTCGACTGCGAAGCCGGCGCCGTCACGCACTGCTCGGCCGCCGGCATCGCCATGGCGATCGCGGGCTGCATGACCGGCGAGGACCCGGCGCTCATTCACCAACTGCCGGACACCACCGGCCTGAAGCACACCGTCGTGTTGCAGCGCGGCCACAATGTCGATTATGGCGCGCCCATCCGGCAGAACATCGCCATGACCGGCGCGCGCGTGGTGGAGATCGGCACCGACACGCGGTGCGTTCCCGACGACCTGATCGCCGCGCTCACGCCGCAGACCGCGGCCGCCCTGTTCGTGGTGTCGCATCACACCGCGCCCAGCGGCATGATCGACGTGACCACCTTCTGCCGCCTTTGCCATGACGCCGGCGTGCCCGCCATCGTCGATGCCGCCGCGGAGCCCGAGATCAGGCCGTTCCTCGCGGCCGGCGCCGACCTCGTGATCACCAGCGTGCACAAGCGTTTCGCGGGACTGACGTCGGCCATCGTCGCCGGCAAGGCCGCCCTCGTCCGGGCCTGCCTGGCCCAGGAGTCGGGCCTCGGCCGCCCGATGAAAGCCGGGAAAGAAGCCGTGATCGGCGTGATCGCGGCCCTCAAACGTTGGCGGCACGCCGACCACGCCGCCGCGCGCGCCGCGCTCGCGGCGCGTCTCGAGCACGGTCGGGCCGGCCTCGCCAACGTCCCCGGCCTGAGCGCCACCCTCGTCCCGGATGCGTTGAGCGGCGTTTTCTCCCGGCTGCACGTCACGGTTCAACCCGAGGTCGCCGGCCTCACCGCCGCCGCGCTCGCCGCCCGGCTCCGCGCCGGCTCCCCGGCGATCATCGTGCGCGAGGCGCCGACCCCGGAGCTGCTGCACCTGGACTTCCGGCACGTGAGTGATGAAATGGTGGATACGGTGGTGCGGGCCATCGTCGCCGCGACCCGCACCGGCTGAATCCTGTAGGCGGGGTGCCCACAACCCCCCGGGTTCCGGCGTCGGACAGGCATCCCCCCGGGGGGGGGCCCCCCCCCAGGCGCCCGCGTGGCCCGGCGGGCACCCCCCCGGCCGCCCCGGTGAGTCGCCTGTACTAAC
>JAEUHA010000215.1 GCA_016793535.1 Opitutaceae bacterium
GGTGCTCGGCGCGGCGACAGCCGAGGTGACCGAACGTGACGGCACCTTCGTGCTGCGCCGGCTGCCCGCGGGGGTGACGACCGCGCGGGTGTCGTATCCAGGACTCGAGGACGCAACGGTCGCCGTCGAGCTCGCGCCCGGCGCCGTGGTCACGAAGGACATCGCGCTCGCCTCCGCCATCCATGAGATGGAGCAGGTGGCCGTGACGGCGATCCGCGCGGGCAATGCCGCGGCACTCGCGCGGCAGGAGAAATCGCTCACCCTGATGCACGCCTTCTCGACCGATGCCTACGGGAACATCGCGAAGGGCGACCTCGGCACGTTCCTGCAGCGGCTGCCCGGCGTGGTCGGCGAATACGGCGGCTCCGCGGTCGACACGGTCTTCGTGCGCGGACTCTCGCCGGAGTTCACGACGGTGATGATGGACGGCACGCGGGCGGCCAGCGCGAACCCCGACTCGCGCGCGCAGTTCGTCAGCAGCCTGCCGGCGGGGGCGATCCAGAGCGTCGAAGTGGTGAAGACGCCGACGGCCGACATGGACGCGGACTCCCTGGGCGGCGTGGTGAACCTCCGCACGCGCAGCGGCTTTGACCGCACGGGCCGCACCGTGGTCCTCAATGCCGCCACCTCCCACAACGCCACGATGGGCCGGCACCTGGATCCGTCCCGTGGCGGCAAGGTCCTCTTCCCGCTCGTCTCGGCGGAATACTCCGACGTGTTCGAGCTCCTGGGCCGCAAGCTCGGGTTCGTGGTCACGGGCACGTATCAGGAAGTGGGAGACGGATTGCAGACGATCCGCGCCGAATTCGCGCCCAACTGGGACTACCGCGGCCCCACGCTGCCGCGGCGGGTGGTGTACTCCGACCAGGAGTACCACTTGAACCGGCGCGCGGACCTGCACGCGAAGTTCGACTACAAGCTCGGCCGCGATTCGTCCGTCACCGTCGCCGCCGGGTTCACGCGATTCGAGAACCTCATGGAGCAGGTCCGGCCGCAGTACATCGACAACCTCGTGATCGACAGCGCCCGTTCCACGCCGGACTTCTGGGTGTTCAGCCGCGCGCGCTACCGGTCGAGCCGTGACTTCCGCACCACGCCGACCGACACCTGGCGTGTCCAGCTCAGCGGCCGGCACGATCTCGGCTTCGCGCTGCTTCACTGGGACTTCTCGCACTCCGACTCGGAGCGGAAGCTCGACCGCCAGGCGGGGTCGGCGCGCAGCAACCACGACTTCACGCTCCTCTATGACCGCCGGCAGAGCCGCGAATTCCCCACGCTCGCCTACGAGGGCGGGGTTCCGCCGCCGGAGGACCGGTTCGACAACCTCAGCCTCGTCTCCGCGACGGGCACGCACGACGATTCCTCCGACCGGATTCGCGCCGCGAAGCTCGACCTCACACGGGAGTTCGCGGGGGCGCGCCTGCCGGTGAAGCTCAAGACGGGTCTCCGGGTCCGCCAGCAGCACCGCACCCGCGATTACAGCGAACTCGGCGGCACGCTGCCGGCCGGCGATTACAGCCAGTACCGGAACTTCCGCTTCACGCATGGCTGGGTCGATGGCCGGTATCCGGCGACGCCGATCTTCGACACCCGGGCGTTCTTCCGTGATGCCGCGATTCGCTACGTGGCGGACGGCCTGGCGGAGCGGCCGGTGGTCCGGTTCGCCTACGATCCGAACCGGCTCGGGGTGAATCTCGACGCGGCGGCGGGCGATTCGCTGCTCAACGACTATCGGACGGTGGAGACGATTCCGGCGGGTTACGGGCAGGCCGAGTTGAAGCTCGCGCCGCCGCTGCAGGTGACGGCCGGTATCCGTTGGGAGGAGACGCGGACGCGGATCACGTCGCGGCTGGAGAACACGGCCGCCGCCACGCCCGAGGCGCGTTACGCGGAGTTCAAGACCGTGCAGGCCCGCTACGCGACGTGGTTTCCCAACCTCCAGTTCCGTTACGAGCCGGTCCGGCACCTCGTGGTGCGCGCGAATCTCTCCACCACGATCGGCCGGCCCCGCATCGCGGATCTCGTCGGCCGGTTCACCGTCAACGACCTCGACCAGACCCTCGCGTTCTCGAATCCGTCGCTGCTGCCGCAGCACTCGCGGAATTACGACGTCAGCCTCGAATACTACTTCGAACCGGTCGGCGTCGTGTCGGCGGGGGTCTTCCGCAAGGAGATCGACCGCTTCGTCACGAGCACGACCTTCCGGGTCGCGGGCAACGAATTCGGACTCAACCTCGCGAACTACGCCGGCTGGACCGGCACGACGCGCGTCAATGCCGGCGCCGCCACGGTCGAGGGCATCGAACTCAACTACGTGCAACAGCTCGGTTTCCTGCCGGATTTCCTGCGCGGCTTCAGCACGATGGCCAACTGGACGGTCCTGCGCAGCGCGGGTGACTACCACGGCCTCGTGTCCCGCCTTCCCTTCGCCAACCGGCTGACCGGGCTGCGACCGCGGTCGGGCAACGCCGGGCTTTCCTTCGCCCGCGGCCGCTGGGATCTGCGGCTGATGTGGAATTACGCCGACACCTATCTCACCGGGCTCGACGTCAACGATCCCTCGAACAGCGAGTTCGTCGGGCGCCGCGCGCAATGGGACGGGTTCGTGCGCTTCACGCTCACGCGCCGCACCAGCGTGTTCTTCGACGTGATCAACCTGACCGAAGCCACGCGCGGCCGCTATCGCGGGCTCTTCCGCGACGACCGCTGGGCGCAGACGAATCTGTTTCCGCGGTCGATCTCCGGCGGCGTGCAGGCGCGGTTTTGAAATCCACTCTTACGATGAATCACTCTGACTTTCCCCTGGGAGCGCGGACGCCCTCGTCCGCACCAAACGTGAAAGCGGTCCCGCGGCGACGGGACCGCGCTCCCCGGATCGCCCTCCTCCTACTTGGCCTCGCCGCCAGCCTTGGCGCGCAGGACATCCCGCCCGAGCGGCCCCGCGCGCGGCCGCCCTCGATGCTCACCGGCCGCGCCGAGTGGGAAAAAAGCGCGGAGCTGTTCCAGCGGATCAAGGTGCCGCCGGCGCCGCCGCTGTCACCCGAGGAGGCGATGAAAACCTTTCGCGTCGCGCCCGGCTACCGGCTCGAGCTCGTCGCGGCGGAACCGCTGGTGCAGAACCCGGTGTTCTTTGAATTCGATCCCGACGGCCGGATCTGGGTCGTCGAGTACCAGGGCTACATGCGCGACGTCAAAGGCAGCGGCGAGGCCGAGCCGATCTGCCGCGTCGTGGTGCTGGAGGACACCGACCACGACGGCCGCGCGGACAAGAGCACGGTGTTTCTCGACCGGCTGGTGATGCCGCGGTCGTTCGCGTTCGTGAAAGGCGGCGTGCTGCTGCAGGAGCCGCCGAAGCTCTGGTTCTGCGAGGACACCGACGGCGACCTGCGCAGCGACCGGCGCACCGAGGTCGGGAAGTTCGGCGTGGCCGGCAATCCGCAGCACACGGCGAACGGCCTGCGCTACGGGATCGACAACTGGCTGCACAGCGCGGACGTGCCGATGCGCCACCGCTGGGTCGACGGCCGGCTGGTCGAGGAGCCGACGGTGCAGCGCGGGCAGTTCGGGGTGTCGTTCGACGAGACCGGGCGCTTCGTGACCTGCCGCGAAAGCGCGGCGCTGCACATGGACCTGATCCCGGCCGAGTATATCGGGCGCAACCGGCACCTGGCGCAGGTCACCGCGCGCGGCGGCCGCGGCTTCTCCGGCGTCGGCGTGAACGTCGCGCCCGACGGGCAGCAGGTGTTTCCGATCCGCGTGACGCCGGCGATCACGCTCGGCGCGCGCGAGCTCCGCGAGGATGGCCGGTTGCGCACGTACACGATCGCCTCGGGCGCGTGCTACTACGACGGCGACCAGTATCCGGAAGATGCGTACGGCAACGTCTTCGTGCCGGACTCGGGCGGGCATCTCATCGGCCGACTGAAGCTCACGCCCGGCATCCGGCCCAACGCGACGCGTTTCTACCCGGACGAGCAGGAGTTCCTCGCCTCGACCGACGAACGCTTCCGGCCGGTCAACGCCCGGGTCGGCCCCGATGGCGCCCTCTATATCGCCGACCTCTACCGCGGCATCATCGAGCATGTGAACTTCATGGTGCCCTGGATCAGCGACCAGATCC
>JAEUHA010000257.1 GCA_016793535.1 Opitutaceae bacterium
GAGCCCGGCCATGCTGAAGGTGGTTGCCGAAGTGGCCGGGGCTCACCTGACAAAGCCGCAGGCCCAAGGGCTCGTGACCCGGCTGCTGGATCACCCATCGGCGCTCGCGCGGCAGACCGCGTGGCGGGTGATCAGTGGGCAAGCGGGATCGGTTTTCCATGCTGACTGGCTGCCACGGGTGGAGAAGCAGCTGGGAATCGCGGCCGCCGGCGCAGGTGGCGACCTGACGCTGATCCTGGATGCGATCGCTAAGCTGCCGGCGAAATCGTTTGCGGCGGCGCTCCAGGCGTTGAGCAACGACCGCGAGCGGCCGCTGCCTGTGCGCCTGCGGGCCCTGGGCGCGGCCACGCGGCCGGGTGAGCCAATGCCGGCGGAGTCGTTCACACTCCTCCTGGGCTTGGCTGGCGGGGACGCTTCGCCGACGGTGCGGGTTGATGCTGCCCGGCTGCTGGCCCGCGCGCGGTTGACGAAGGACCAGCTCGCGTCGCTCGCGCCGCTCCTGGCGACGGCAGGAGCCATTGAACTGGGAGAGTTGCTGCGCCTGGCGCGCCGGCTTGAACCGGCAATTGGACAGCAGTGGGCCGCGCAGGTGGTGAAGTCACCCGCGTTCGCAGCGCTCGAGGAGAGCACAGTCCGCACGTCGTTTCAGACCCTGCCGCCGGCCGACTATGAACGGATTCTCGGCCCCGCCGCACGGGCGGTGGCGGCACAAAACGACCAGAAGAAGCGCAAACTGGAGACCCTCGCGGCCGCTGCCGCCCAGGGCCGCTCCGCCGAAGGGCGCGCAGTGTATGCCGCCAGCGCCTGCGCCGCCTGCCACACCGCCGGGGGGCTCGGTCGCGCGATGGGGCCCGACCTCAGCCACATTGGCAAGATCCGCGGGCCGCGTGATCTCCTCGAGTCGATTCTCCTGCCGAACGCCACGATCGCGCGCGATTTCGAGACGCACGTGATTGAGACCGGCGACGGCCAGAGTCACATGGGAGCGATCAAGAACGACGGAGCCGAGTCCCTCGTGTTGATCGATCTCGCCGGCGTGGAGAAACCAATCCCGCATGCGCAGATCATCGGCCGGACAACTCTCGCGACGAGCCTGATGCCGGCGGGCCTGGAACAGACGTTCACCGAGCAGCAGCTGCTCGATCTTGTGGCGTGGCTCGCTTCGCTGAAGTGAGCTTGCTCCGCGCCGCCGACCCCGGTTGAAACGCTTCTGCATATGCGTCGACTGAATCCCCCCGCGATCCATGGCTGAGCCGGCTGCCATTGCCATCGCAGCCCACCCGGACGACATCGAGTTCATGATGGCCGGAACGCTCTGTCTCCTGCGGGAAGCGGGCTACCGTATCCACTATCTGAATCTCCTCACCGGCTCCTGCGGCAGTCTCGTGCACAAGCCCGCCGCACTGCGCCGCATCCGGCGCCGTGAGGCGCAGCGGGCCGCGGCGGTTTTGGGCGCGACCTACCACGAGAGCATTTGCGATGACCTCGAGATCGTCTACTCCGTGCCGCTGCTCCGGCGACTGGCGGCGGTCATCCGCGACGTGCAGCCGACGATTGTCCTGACGCATTCACCGCAGGACTACATGGAGGATCACACCAACAGCTGCCGGCTCGCCGTAACCGCGGCGTTTGCGCGCGGCATGCCGAATTTTCGCTGCACGCCCAGCCGCCGGCCCTGGGGCGGTGAAACCACCGTTTATCACGCGATGCCGCACGGTCTGTGTGACGGGCTGCGAAAGCGCGTGATTCCGGGGGCGTATGTCGACACGGCAACCGTGCAGCAGCGCAAGTTCGATGCCCTGGCCTGCCACGAGAGCCAGCACGGCTGGCTGAAGTCTTCGCAGGGGATGAACTCCTATCTCCAGCAGATGGAAGACATGGCGGCCGAGGTCGGGCGGATGTCGCGGCGATTCAGGTTCGCTGAAGGCTGGCGGCGGCATTCGCACATGGGATTCTGCGCGCCCGACGCCGATCCGCTGCGCGACGCGCTGGGCCGGAAGTATCTCGTCAACCGCGCCTACGAACGCGCCCTCGGTTGAGCCGGCGCGGCGGATTCCAACTTCCATTTCGACTCTTCATCATGCCTCGTAAATTCAGCACGATCGCCCCCGACTGGTGGGACTACACAACCCTCGACAACGCCTTGATCGAGGAAGCCGCCCGGCTCACGCCGCGTGACATGGAGAACCTCTCGCGCGACGGGTTTCGCGTCGTGTTCTACGATACGCTGGAGGAGTTTTATCTGGCCGAAGCGCTCGAGTACATCACGGCCTGGAAACGGTCGACCGCCGACAATCCGGTCGGCATCTGCGGACCGATCGGGCCGACCGAGCAGCTGCCGCTCGTCGCCCGGATCGTCAACGAACTCGGACTCTCGCTGAAGACCGCCCACTTCTGGGGCATGGACGAATGGTATGCCGACGGCCGGGAGACGCCGGTGACGCATCCGTTGTCGTTCGAGCGCGCGGACCGGGAGCTTTGTTTCAACCGGATCCGGAAGGAGCTGATGATGCCCGAGAGCAACCTGCATTTCCCGAAGGCCGACGTCGCGGCGTATGTGAAAAGCTGGGACGGCGTCCGCTGCGCGGTGATGCAGGGCGGCCAGGGCGACACCAAGCATTGGGCGTTCAACGATCCCGTGAAGCGTGAAGGCGCCTACCGCGACGCGCCGCCGACGCCGGCGGAGTACCGGAAGCTCGGCACGCGGGTCGTCGACCTGCATCCCGTGACGCTGGCCCAGAACGCTCGCACCTCCGGCGGCGGCAACATCTCCATGGTGCCGACGAAGGCGATCACCGTCGGTCCGGTTGAAACCTGGAAGGCCGAGAAGGTCTCCATCTGGCAGGCCGGCACCCACGACAGTCCGTTTGGCCAGCGGCTCACGACCCTCATGATCGGAAAGCGCCTGCCGGACAGCACGGTCCCGATGTCCCTGCTCGCCGACCATCCCAACGTCCAGTTCAACTTCTATCGCGGCGGGATCGGATCCTGCCAGGTTGAGATGCACTGAGCTGATTCCCACGGAACACACGGAGCACACGGAACCAAGGCATGAACATGTCTTCCATCGTGCCGGTGGCATCTGCCCTTCCGGGTGATCCGTGTGTTCCGTGGGCAATTTTTTTCTAATCAACCCGCTCCAGCGTTCTCCCCGTACCCCCCAACTCACCCCTCTGCCAGCCATGTCCACCCAGACCCAGTCGTCCATAAAACTGCACCTCTCGATCTTCATGTTTCTCCAGTATTTCATCTGGGGAGCATGGTATGTGAGCATGGGGCCCTATCTCGCGGTCACGTTGAAATTTGACGGCGGCCAGATCGGCCTCGCCTATGGCGCCTTTGCCATCGGCGCGATGATCTCGCCGTTCCTCGTTGGGCTGATTGCCGACCGTTACTTTGCGTCGGAAAAACTGCTCGCCGTGCTCGGCATCCTGGGCGGCGCGGTCCTGTGTCTGATTCCGCGGTGCACGACGTTCTCGTCGTTCTACCCGATGCTGATCCTCTACTGCGCCCTCTATGTGCCGACCCTCGCGCTGGGCAACTCCCTCTCGCTGCATCATCTCGCCAACGCGAAGGTCGATTTCCCGCGCGTGAAGATGCTTTCCGCCGTCGGCTGGATCGCGGGCCTCTTCGGTCTCGGGGCCATCGCGAGCGCCGAGTCGCCCACCCAGTTCTATCTCGCGGGCGCCGCGTCCATCGTGTTCGGGCTGTTCTCGCTGCGGCTGCCGCACACCCCGCCGAGGAAGACGGGAGCCAACGTCAGCATCGGTGAGATCCTTGGGCTCGACGCGCTCGCGCTGCTGAAGAAGCCGTCGTTCGCGATCTTCATCCTGTGCATGTTCCTGATCTGCATTCCGCTCTATTTCTACTTCGTGAATCTCGGCGTCTACCTCACGCAGTTGAAGTGGACGAACATGCTGGAGAAGACCTCGCTCGCGCAGGTGTCCGACGTGACCTTCTTCCTGCTGCTGCCGATTTTCCTCAGCAAGTTCGGCTACAAGACGACGATCTTCATGGGTATCGCGTGCTGGGTTCTCCGCTATTTCGCGCTGGGCTTCAGCGCCGACGGCGGGGCGGCGCAGACGGCGCTCATCTTCACCGCGATCCTGCTCCACGGTGCGTGCTACGACTTTCTCTTCATCGCCGGCCAGCTCTACGTCGATGAGGAGGCCAACGAACGCATCCGCGGCGCCGCGCAAGGCTTCATTGCGTTCATCCTTTGGGGCGTGGGTGCGTTCGTCGGCACGCTGCTCGCCGGTCAGGTGCTGGCAAAGAATGCCCTCGCGGTGCCGGTGAACGGCATGGCACACGACTGGAAGGCCATTTGGATGACGCCGGCCTGGGGCGCGCTCGCCGTGCTCGTGATCTTCCTGATCTTCTTCCGCAATCCGCAAAAGAAGACCACCCCCGCGGCCTGACCGCCCCGGGGGCGAAATCGGCTCGTATCCGTTTTCTGAATGTAGGCGGGGTGCT
>JAEUHA010000285.1 GCA_016793535.1 Opitutaceae bacterium
GCGACCTGCGGCTCGTAGCCGTTCCGGCGAAGCACGTGGTCCAGCAAGGTGCGGTTCGGCTCCAGGTCATCGACCACCAGCACGCGTGGCACGCGGCCGCCGGCGACCCGCGACTCCGGGGCCGCGGCGGTCTCTCCCGGCAGCGGGAAGGGCGCCATGGGTACGACGAACGAAAATTCCGAGCCTTCGCCGGGCGTGCTGCGCACCTCGATCTGGCCGCCCATCAGGAGCACCAGCCGCTGGCAGATGGCGAGGCCGAGACCGGAGCCGCCGTAACGCCGCGTGGTCGATGCCTCGGCCTGCGTGAACATCTGGAACAGGTCCTTGAGGCGGTCCGGCGGGATGCCGATGCCCGTATCCTGGACGCGGATCGCCAGCTTGCCGGGCTGCGCGGGTCCGGTGGGCGGCGTCCAGGTGAGAAAGACCGTGACCGTTCCGCGGCTGGTGAACTTGAGCGCGTTGTCGACGAGATTGACGATGATCTGCCGGAAGCGGAGCGGGTCGCCGGCGACGAGCAGCGGCCCGGCGAGCTCGGCCTCGAACCGCAGGTCGACGTTTTTCTCCATCGCGCGCGGGCAGAGGAGGCGCAGGACTTCCTGCACGATCTCGGAGGGAGCGAACGGCAGGCGCTCGAGGATCAGGCGGCCCTTCTCGATCTTGGTCAGATCGAGGATGTCGTTGATCAGGGCGCCGAGCCGCGCGCCTTCCGTCGTGATGGTGGTCACGTAGCCGCGCTGCGCCTCGTCGAGCCGCGACTCGGCGAGCAGATTGGCGAAACCCATGACCGCATTGAGCGGCGTCCGGATCTCGTGGCTCATGACCGCGAGAAAATCGCTCTTGGCGTGGTTGGCCTCGTCCGCCTCGCGCCGCGCCTGCTCAAGCCTCCGTCCGGCCTCGGCATGCACGCGGAGTTCCGCGCGCAGAAGCGCGAGGCGGGCGGAGGCGATCAGGAGGACCCCGCCCACCAGGGCGGCGGCAGCCAGCACCGCGGCCCGGGCGAGCACCACGGCGGAGATCGACTCGGGCGCCGGATAGCCGAGGACCAGCGAGGTCCATTCCGCCAGCAGCGCACCCGCGATCGCGATCACCACCACGGTGGTACACGTCACGCCGGAAAGCTCGCGGCTCGCACCGCGCCGGCGCACGTACGTCCGGCACACGGGGCACGCGATTCCCGCCAGGAGCGCGACGATGAGGGCATCGGCGCGATACTGGATCAGAAGGGCGGGCAAGTCGGTGACCGGAGGCATCAACGTGTTTCCGGTCAAAAACGTGTCAGGCCGGCGTCCACCCGGCAAAACGCGGTGCTACTTACGGGGGTACGTGATGCTACGGAGACCCTCTCCTGTAGGCGGGGTGCCGTCACCCCGCGGACGAGGCGCGAACATCTGTGCGCGGCTCGAACGGCATGGGGTAGCCGCGCCCCGCGAGCAGGATGCTCGTCCCTCTCTGGGCGCCTGCGCCCCCTACTGCGCCTGCTTCGCGATCTTGCGCGTCGCGGGTTCCTCGCCGGCCGGCAGTGCGAGCAAGTCGTAAGCCTCGAACCCGGTGATCTTGACCCGGGCAAATTCGCCCACCGGCACGGTGATTGGCAGGTACACGCGGCCGTCGATGTCGGGCGCGTCCGCCTCGCCCCGGGCCACGCCGGGTTCCTCGACGATGACCTTCAGCGTGCGGCCGACCTGCGCGGCGCTGACCTGAGCGGCAATTTCCCGCTGCAGCTTCATGACGCGATGCCAGCGTGCCTCCTTCACCTTCTTCGGCAGCTGTCCCTCCATTTTCGCGGCGCGGGTGCCTTCCTCCTGCGAGTAGCGAAACACGCCCAGGCGTTCGAACTTCGTCTCCGCGATGAACGCGCAGAGCTCGTCGACGTCGGCCTCGGTTTCCCCCGGAAATCCCACGATGAAGGTCGTGCGCACCGCGATGCCGGGGATGCCGGCGCGGATCCGGCGGATCAGGTCGCGGATGTAGGCGGACGACGTCTCGCGCTGCATCAGGCCGAGCATGTGGTCGCTGATGTGCTGGAGCGGAATATCGATGTACCGCGCGACCTTCGGACACTCCGCGATGGTGCGAATCAGCTCGTCGCTCCAGTGCGCCGGGTGCGTGTACAGCAGCCGGATCCAGAAGTCGCCCTCGATGGCGTTCAGTTGCCGCAGCAGGGTGGTGAGGGCCGTGCCGCGTGACGAATCGACCGGTGTCCGCGGGTTGGGCCGCTCCTCCCAGGTGTCCATTCCGAAGAACGTCGTATCCTGCGAGATCAGGTTGATCTCCTTCACGCCCTCGCGTACGAGCTGGCGCGCCTCGGCGACCACGCTCTCCACCGTGCGGCTGCGATGCCGGCCCCGGATCTGCGGGATGATGCAGAAGGTGCAGGGATGATTGCAGCCCTCGGCGATCTTGATGTACGCGAAATGCCGCGGCGTGAGCCGGAAGCGCGGCGTATCGTAATCGGGGATATACGTCGACCGGCCCTCGATGAACACCGGCGGCTCCTCGTCGGCGCCGCGCTCCCGGGCGAAGATCTCCCGGATGATCGGGGCGACTTTCGTGACCTGGTCCAGGCCGATGAACGCGTCGACCTCGTCGTGCAGCTCGCCCTTCAGGTCCTTCGAGAAGCGCTGCGACATGCATCCGGCCACGATCAGCTTCTGGTTCTGGCGGCGCTTCTTCATCCCGCGCTGCTGATGCACGTCGAGGATGTGGCCGATCGACTCCTCCTTGGACGAGTCGATGAACGAACAGGTGTTGACGATGACGACGTCGGCGTTGTCCGCCTCGGGCACGACCGTCATGCCGGCCTGGTGCAGGTGACCGACCATGATCTCGGAATCGACGAGATTCTTGGCGCAGCCGAGGGAGATGAGACTGACTTTGATCATGCGGTGGGACAGGGCCGACAGGGTGCGGGTGATCCGGCTAAAAGCAAAAAGGCCCCGACAGGTCGGGGCCGCCAGAGTCGGACGCCGTGGGCGCGAAGCGTTACTTCTTCTTCGCGGCCGCCTTGATGCGCTCTTTCTTGCGCTTCAGATAGGCGGCCCGACGTTTGCGTTTGATGTACTTGTTCAGTTGTTGGCCCATGGTGTGTGGAAGAGAGAAAGGACGATGTTTCAGAGCGGGCGGAGGGAGTCAAGACGGGCGGCGGCGGGGTACTGCTTCAGTTTGCGCCGGCCGGAGCGGCTTCACGCCGTGACCGAACGTTAAGGCGATCGTTCGGCCGCTGCGGAAAGCCGCCCCGGCCGTCGCACGGAGTGCGAATGGGCCCGGCAACCGGCGGCGGAGATCGCGCCGCGCCGCCACGCTACATTTTTCTCTTTCTGAGCACATCTTTGTTGTCGGCGAACGGAAAGGCCGGCGGGTAGTTTCAAGTCCGCGCCCATGGCAACCGTTTCCCCTTCCGGTGATGCACCCGTACCCGATGTCGTCGTCATCGGCGGCGGCATGGCCGGCGTCATGGCGGCGCTCGCCGCCAAGGCGCCCGGCAACCGCGTGCTCCTGGTCGAGCCGAGCAATGTGCTGGGCGGGCAGGGCACCGCGGGCGGCGTGGCCGGATTTTGCGGCGACACCGCGCGCGTCAACCGGTACTTCGCCGAGCTCGTTGCGCGGCTGGCGCAGCACGGCCTCATCGAGCCCTACCGGCCCAACGAGGACCGTCGGGCCTATGACCTGGAGTGGTGTGCGTTCTTCCTCCAGGAGATGGTCGTGGCGCGCGGGATCGACGTCCTGCTGCACACCCGTGTGATCGGGGCGCGCGCCGAGGCGGGCACGGTGCGGGAACTCACCCTCGCGACCGCCGGCGGCGTGCTCACCGTCGCGCCACGCTTCGTGATCGATGCGTCCGGGCTGTGCATCGTGCCGTTGCTCACCGGCTTTCCCGTTGCGCACGAAGGGGCCCATCGCCAGCTGCCGATGAGCCTGTACTTCACGCTCTGGGACACCGGCCGGCCCGTCACCCCGATCCTGCCCCCCGGTTGCCCGCGGTGGCGGCACGAGGGCGAGATCCCGATGACGAGCCTCCATCGGTTCCCGTCGGGCAAGGTCGAGGTGAAGATGAAGGTCGTGGGCTTCGACGCCGCCGACGGCTTCAGCCGTTCCGCCGCCGAGATCTTCGCCCGCCGGCAGATGCACGGCCTGATCTACTTCCTCCAGACGGTCGGCTTCCGTGGCCGGAAACTGGATACACACGTCCTCGCGTCGGTGTCCCGGGGCATCGGCGTCCGCGAGGAACGACGGATCATCGGGGAACACGTGCTCACCGAGGCCGAGGCCCGCCGCGCGGTGATTTTTCCCGACGCAGTCGCGGTCAATACCTACCACATCGATTTTCACTGGCCGGACCGGATGGAGCGCGCGGGCACGGGCGTCACCGACATGCTCGACCCGCATCACCTCCCGCTGCGGATGATGATTCCGAAGGGCGCCCGCAACCTCCTCGTCCCCGGCCGCGGCGCCTCCGGCGACCAGAAGGCGATGAGCGCGTTCCGCGTCATGGCGGTGGTCGCGCAGATGGGCTGCGCCGCGGGTCATGCCGCACGGCAGTGCCTCGAGTCGGGCACCGACCTCGCGGGCCTCGACGTGCCGCGGCTGCAGGCTGCGATCGAGGCCGACGGCCAGTCGCTCAACTTGTCCGACTACGGCGACTATCTCCGGCAGGATCACTTCACCCACGAGGTGGCGGTGCCGGCCGCCGGCGCGGTCGCGGTGCGTCTCACGGCGGAGCGCGACGCGTGCTTCCAGGTGGACTGGCGGGACGCCGCCGGGGCAGGCTGGACGGCCGGACGCCGGGAGCTGGCGTGGTCGCGGCCGCAACCGGCCGGCGGAGCCGTCCGGTGGGCCCCGGGAGCGGAGCCGGAGGTTCGGATTGCGTTGCCCGAGGGGGCGCTGGCCCGGGTCTGGTGCGACGCGGACACCGGCGGCCTGTGGGCCGCGCTTTCAGCCGACGCCGGTGCGACCTGGCCACATCAACGCGAACTGGCCGCAGGCGTGAACGTCGCGGTGACTCCGGCGGCGGTGCCGACGCGAACCGGCCTGGCCGTCGCGTACGCCGCCGCGGCGGGGGACCTCTGGTTCTGGCACGGATCGATCGAGCGCATCATCTCCGGTCCGCCCGTGCCCTCGGCGGTGCGGTTGGATGCCCCGCCGGATCACGTGGCAGCGTCGTGAGCACCCGCGAACGAGCCACGGCGGCGGCACTCCGACGGGAACGTCCCCGGGCGGTCGCACGTCCGCGCGCGTCCGATCACCGGGAGACCATTCTCACCGCGCTCGCCGGCTGGCTGGAACGGACGGAACGGCTGCCGGTGGTGCGCGTGCTGGAGGGGCGCAAGCCGGCGAACTCCCATCCGGCTTTCTTCATGGAGGTGCCGCGCCTGATCGTCGGCCTGGAGGGACACGGGACCTTCCTGGCCATGGAGCAGGGACGGGAAATCACGTTCGACCTCGCCCCGGGGCAGGTGCTGTTCCTGGCTCCCTACACCTGGATCTGTCCGGTGCCGCGTGCGGCCTACCGATCGCTCGGAGTGGTGTTCCGGCCGGACTCCACGCGGCTGACGATTCATGCGCGGCGGGCGATGACGACGGACGGCGCGATCCCGGGACGTTATCTGGCGCAGTGGCGCACGCACGAAACGCTCGGCCCCAAGGGTGAACACCTGCTGGAACTCCTGCGCGAACCGCCGGCGGAACGCCTCGGCGACCGCACGTTCACGCTGTTGAGCGAGATCCTGCTCGCTGAACTGGCGGCCTTGGTGGAACGCGCCCCGGAACACGTGCGCACCGGCCAGGCCGTGCTCTGGCAGGCGGTGCTCGACTATATTTCCGAACACTGGTCGGACCCGACGCTGAGCCGCAAGGAGGTGGCCCGCTTCTTCCGGCGGCACCCGAACCATTTCTCCCGTTTCTTCCACACGCACGCGCAGCAGAATTTCCGCGTCTACGTGAACGAGATCCGTCTCGAGCGCAGCCTGCAGTTCCTGCGCGACCTGCGCTATAATGTCACCGACGTCGCCAGCCTCTGCGGCTTCAGCGACGTGCAGTATTTCATCCGCTGCTTCCGCCAGCGCTTCGGTTTCACGCCGGGCGAATATCGGAAACGGCACGAAGATTGAGTCGTTCCCAACCCATCGCCCCATGCTCACCCCCATCCGCCGGTTCGCCCTGCCCGGACTCGTGTTGCTCACCGCCGCTGCCCTGACCGCCGCCGAACCGGCCGCGTCGAAGGCGCCCGGCAATCCGAACACGGCCGCCCCGCATCCCGTCCGCAATCCCACCTCGCGCCTCATGCTCCAGGCGCCATGGGTGCCATCCGATCCGCACCAGATCGATTTCTCCCGGCTGCCCCGCGTGCCCGTGCAGCATATCGTCGTGAGCGACGTGCGGGCGCGCCAGGGCGTGAACCAGCACAATTACCTCATCCATCACGACGGCCGCTTCTGGGCCATGTGGAGCGACGGCCCGGAGATCGAGGATCGCGTGGGGCAGGTCGTGAAGTACGCGACGAGTCGCGACGGCGTGACGTGGACGGAGCCGAAGCTGATGACGGGCAACCCGCGCGGCTTCGGCCCCGACTCGCCGATCTACAATACGCGCAAGGCGCAGGGTTTTCGCTACATCTCGCGCGGGTTCTGGGTGCGCGAGAACCAGCTGCTGGCCCTGGCGTCGCTCGACGAGGCCGCGGGCTTCTTCGGGCCGAGCCTCGAGCTGCGGGCGTTCCGCTGGAACGGTGCGACGGAGAAATGGGACGACATCGGGGTCGTGCAGAAAAACGCGATCAACAATTTCCCGCCGCAGCGCCTGCCCTCCGGCGAGTGGGCGATGTCCCGCCGCAAGTACGACTACGACGTCAGCGGCGTCGAGTTCCTCATCGGCGGCGTCAAGGCGCTTGACCAGTGGACATCCGTCCCCGTCGTGCGAGGCGCCGGCGGCGACGTCGCGCTGAAGGCGGAGGAGCCGATCTGGTGGACGCTGCCCGATGGCAACCTCATGGCCCTCTTCCGGGACAACGGTCCCAGCCGCTACCTTTTCCGGGCCTTCTCGGCCGACCAGGGCCGCACCTGGAGCCGGCCGGTGCAAACGGACTTTCCCGACGCGCGCTCAAAGCTGCACGGCCTGCGGTTGAAGGACGGCCGATACGTGCTCGTCTCGAACGCCAATCCCAAGAAGCGCGATCCGCTCACGCTGGCGATCAGCCGGGACGGCATGGTCTTCGACCGGTTGTTCTACCTCGTCGGCGGGCGGCATGTGGACTACCCGCACGTGATGGAGCACGAGGGCTACCTGTATATCGCGCACTCGGGCGGGAAACGTTCGGTCGAGATCCAGCGCGTGCGCATCGCAGATCTGGATACGCTGACGATGCCGGCGTCGGTGCAGTGAGGGCGCGACGGCCGGCGGGCGCGAATGTGGGCGGGGTGCCCTCACCCCGCGGTCTGCCGGAATCGAGTCGACCGGCAGCGGGGAGGGGAACCCCGCCACAGGTTGCGGGGTTAAACCCGCTCCCGCGGCGGCAGCTCAGCCGGAGGCATGCAGTTGAAAGTTGAAGGTTGAATGCTGAAAGACCCGAACCTGAAGGGACGAACAACCGGTTGGCAGATGGAAGCCGCATACACCATTCGGTGCGGGTTGCCGGTTGGCAGCGATTCCAGCCCGCGTCCGCGGCGGCACGTCATTCAACTCTGATCTTTCAACCTTCAACTGCATGAGTCCGGCTCAGAACGTCCCCTTGACCCCGAACGTCCACAGCGAGCCGTAACGCTCGCGGAAGCGCAGCTTCGCATGGCTGGGGGTGTTTGGTCCGACGGTCTCACCTTCGTTGGGCACGTCGCCGACGTTGCGCAGGTTGGCGAACACCGCGAAGCGCTTCCAGAACGTGTACTCGCCGAGCACGTCGACCGTGTTGCGCGCCGGCGTGTAGTTGAACGTGTCGGGTTCGATCCCGGCGCCGGTCACGACGGCGAGCCGCTGGGCGTCGCGGAAGCTGACGTTGAGCCGGACGTTGAAACGCGGCCGGGTCAGGCTGATGCCCCACGATCCGCTCCGGGGAATGTCGTTGAAGCCGAGGGCGCCCAGGTCGCGGGCGTTGGTCTTGCGCGAGCTGAGGTTGCCGAAGACCTGCAGGCCGCGGGCCCACGGCGGAAGGAAGGTGAGGGCCTGCTTGTAGCTGATGTCCCAGCCCTCGGTCCGCACCGTGCCGGGCAGGTTGTACTGCGTCGCCACCTCGTAGGCGCCGTATTCCGCGGGATCGAGCCCGTAGAGGGCGAGAAACGCGTCGGAGGGATCGAAGACCGTGTTGGCGAAGAAATTCTTGTAGTCGCGGCGAAACGCGCCGACCGCGAGCTGGCCGACGCCGGTGAAGTAGTACTCGAGCCGGAGCTTCACGCTCGTGGCGGTCCAGGGCTTGATGGCGGCGTTGTTGAGTCCGATGCGGTTGTTCGGGCTCGGCGCGTTGTCCGTATTGGGCAACGTGATACCGCCCGAGTACTGGTTGAAATCGGGGCGGCCGATCGAGCTCGAGACGGCGGCGCGGGCGATCAGGTTCTCCCGGACGTTGAAGCTGGCGTTGAGGCTGGGGAAATAGCGCAGGTACTCCTTCTCCACGCGGGCCGCGCGTTCGAGGAAGGTGAGCCGGGAGGTCTCGAGCGTGTTGGTCGTGACCGGAATCGGCCGCCCGGCGGCGTCGAGCAGCGGCCGGCCGTTCGCGTCGCGGCGGACGTTGCGGGTGGGATCGGTCAGCGGACCCTGGGCCTCGACATTCGTCTGCTCGGCCCGCACGCCGCCGACGAGCTGCAGCCGGCGGGCGAAGAAGGCGACATCACCGCGCAGGTAGACGGCGGAGACGCCTTCCTGCATGTACTTCGAGTTGGTGACGATCGAGCGGTAGCTCGCGTTCTCGTCGAGGGTGAACTCGCCGGGGTTCGCGCGGAAGAAGTCGAGCGTGCCCTTGTAGTCGGCGAACTGCATCCGCGGAAATCCGTACGGTCCGACGCGCTGCGCGATGGTCGGGTCGAGGAAACGGGCCGCGCTGCCGGGCACGTTCGTGCCGCGGTAGGTCCAGGTGTAGGTGGTCGACTGGTTGTCGCGCGTCGTCTGCCGGAAATCGAACCCCGTGCGGAGCGTAAACGGCACGGGGCCGGCGAAGTCGCGGCGCAGGTTGCCGAACGCGGTGACGTTGATGTCCGAGCCGAAGCGCGGGTTGCTCGAGATCGTGTTGAGTGAGTACGTGTCGAGGCGGAACGGATCGACGGGCGTGCGGGTGGCGTTGTCGAGCACTGTGATCACGCCGGGCCGGGTGTCGGTGATCTGGTCGAATCCGATCGTGACTCCCGTGCGCCGCGACACGACGGTCAGCAGCTGGCCCTTGTCGGTGTCGCGAAAGGCGTTCGTGCCGTACGCGCGGCCGAAGCCGCCGTCGGCCTTCCAGACGGGTCCGTCATGCCGCCAGTTGAAGGTCGGGATATACATCCGGTTCTCGCGCACGCGGCCGTTGCCGCTGGTCGACACGAGATTCCCCGCGCCGGCGACACCCTGGCTGAAGAACGGCGTGAACGTGCCCGCGACGATCTGCGTCGGATTGAACTGGATGTTCCGGGCCGCGGTCCAGCCGTCGAAGGCGGAATACTGGTACGAGAGCGAGATGCGGTCGTAGCGGCCGAGGCGGAAGTCGAGCGTGAGGCCGACGGACTCGCGGGCCGACTCCTTCGGGGCGTCCGTGACCTGGTACGCCGAAAGGTAGGGGCGTCCGGGCACGGTGTTAGGAAACGCCGCGCCATTGGTCGCGGCGCTCACGCCGCGCCAGGTGTTGGTGTGGCCGACCTGATGCGAGTACTGCGTCGATTTGCCGGTGGCGACCGAGAACCCGAAGCGCTGGTTCACCGGCACGATCCAGGAGAAGTCGAAGCCGGGATGGATGATCTGCCGCGGATCGCGATACAGGCTGGGCTGCTTGCCGAACCAGACGCGGTCGTCGCGCATCATGAGATAGACGCTGCCGTTGAAGACCGGCCGCGTGCGCTCGAAGGAACTGCGCGGCACGAGGTTCACCGAACCGGCGAGCGCGGACCCCGGTGAGTCGGGCGTGGGCGACAGCGACACCTCGATGCGCGAGATGTTGTTCAGGTTGAAGAACCCCACCTCCACCGAGCGATTGGTGTTGTTGTTGCCCGGGCTGGGCAGGTTCAGGCCGGCGATCGTGATCGGCGTGTTCGCGGCCGGGGCGCCGTCGATGGACACGGTGCGGGCGTCGCCGCCGCTGAGGTCGACGGTGATGCCCGGGAGGTAGCGCAAGAACTCGGCGACATTGCCCTCGGCCACCGCGCCGAATTCATCGGTGGAGACCACGTCCTTCACGTTCGCCGCGAAACGCTGCTCGTTGATCGCGATCGCCGCCGCCTCCATCTCGCGCGACTCGCCCACCTTGAACGCGTCCAGCTTCACGATCGCGTCCTCGGCGCGCGTCGCGTCGGGCCGGCCGGGGCCGAGCGTGAGGTCACGGGTCACCGCCTGACCCGCGGTCACCGCTACCGTTTCGGTCTGGGGCGCAAAGCCCGTGAAGAAGATGCGCAGCGTGAGCGTACCTGCGGGGACGGGCGTGAGGCGATAGACGCCATCGGCGTCGGAGAACGTGACGAGCGCGGTGCCTTCCACGCTGATGCGGGCATTCTCCACCAAGGTTCCGCTGCGGGAATTGAAGACGCGACCTTCGATCGTGCCGGTCGCCCCCGGTTCGGCGGCCGACAGGAAGGGGGCGAGCCCCAGCCAGAAGACGAACCGCAGTAACGGGGCGAGGGAACGGCGCCGGAGCGACGGACGATGCAGAGAGGTAGGTAGGGGTGCGGAGGTCATGCGAGAGGCGGGGGCGAGGGCGGGGCGGCCTGCCAGGGGAGGTGTCGGGTGCGATCACGTCACGTGAGTTCGCGGGCCGGTGCAAGCGATGAAAGGCGGACCGGTTTGGGTTGCTGCGGCCGGCGCAGTGCGCGAGAAGGTCGCCGCCATCGGATCGGTTTTCCCTCCCCTCGATTTCCCATGCTCACTCGTCGTCGTTTCCTGCGTCAGTCCGCCACCGCCGCCACGGGCGCCACCCTGTTGCCATCACTGTTGTCCGCGGCGGCAAAGTCCGGCCGGCCGCCGCGCGTCCTCCTGCGCAGTTCCTGGCAGAGCGTGAACATCGGCGACATCGGCCACACCCCGGGCGCCCTGAGCCTGCTCTGGAAGCACTTTCCCGAAGTCGAGATCACGCTGTGGCCCGGTAGCCTCGGGCACGGGTCCCGGCAGTTGCTGACCGCCGGCTACCCGCGGTTGAAGATCGTCGAGGGCGGCCTCGGCAAGGACGACAAGCCGAACAACCCCCAGCTCGCGCAGGCGTGGGCGGAGACCGACCTCTATCTGAGCGGCTCCGGCTCCGGCTTTCCGGCGAGCAATCACGCGGTCGCGTTTCACAAACAGACGGGCAAGCCGGTGGGCGTTTTCGGCGTCAGCACCGACCCGATCTCCGGCATCGGTCCCAACCGGGATGCCGAAGGCGGCACGTTGCGCAGCATCCGCGAGCGCGCCCTCAAGCTGCCGCCCACCCACCTCGCGGACGACCTGCGCTACATCATGGATCGCGCGGCCTTCTTTTTCTGCCGCGACACGATCTCGCGCGACTACCTGAAGGCCCAGGGCGTGAAATCGCCGATCGTCGAGTTCGGCCCCGACGCCCAGCTCGGCATGCACCTGCGCGACGACGCGCGGGGCCATGCCTGGCTCCAAGCGCGCGGCTTGGAGGAGGGCAAGTTCATCTGCGTCATCCCGCGGCTGCGCTACACGCCCTATTACAAGATTCGCAACACGCCGCGCACGCCGGCGGACGACATCCGCGACGCGATCAATCACCGCACGACGGAAACGGATCACGCCAAGCTGCGGGAGATGATCGTGTCGTACGTGAAGGCCACCGGCAACAAGGTCATGGTGTGTGCGGAGATGACTTACCAGGTGGAGATGGGCAAGGAGGTGCTCGTCGATCCGCTGCCGGCCGAGATCAAGCAGAACGTCGTGTGGCGGGACACCTACTGGCTGCCCGACGAAGCGGCGTCGATCTACGCGAAGGCGCAGTGCGTGATCAGCGTGGAGTGCCACTCACCGCTGATTGCCCTGCACAACGGCACGCCGACGTTCTACGTCCGCCAGCCGACCGACACCTGCAAGGGCCAGATGTACCGGGATATTGGCGCGGACGACTGGTTCTTCGAAGTCGACGAGACCAGCGGCGCGCAGCTCTGGTCGCGGCTCGAGGCGATTCATCGCGATCCCGCCCGGGCGAAGGCCAAAGTGAAGGCGATCATGGCGACGGTCGAGGCGCGACAGAAGCGCATGGTCGACGCGGTGCGCGCGGCGGTGAGCGGGAAAGCATGATTCCTTCTGCTTCGGTCGGAGAGTTCCACTGGGAGCGCGGCCGTCCGCGGCCGCGTCCGAGCGATGCGGACGAGGACGTTCGCGCGCCCGGAAAGCCCGAGCGCTTTCGCTGCAGGGTTGATAACCGCGAGGGCGCGCCCACACTTTGGACGGAGTGATTTTTCCCCTTCGAGTCACGTGGTTCCTGCTCGCGGTTCCGGCCGTGGTGAACGCCGCCGCCCCGGTCGACTTCAACCGCGACGTCCGGCCCATTCTCTCCGACAAGTGCTTCCACTGCCACGGGCCCGACGAAGAGGGTCGGAAGGGCAAGCTGCGGCTCGACACGCGGGAGGGCGCGACGCGGGTGCGCAACGAGGTCGCACCCATCGTGCCGGGGCGGAGTGGCGCCAGCGAAGTGGTCTTCCGCATCACCAGCACGGATACGGAGGAAATGATGCCGCCGCCGGATTCGAAACTGGGCCGGCTTTCGGCCGCCGAGGTGGAGATCTTGAAGCGCTGGATCGACGAAGGCGCCGCCTACCAGTCGCACTGGTCCTTTGCCCCGATCGCCGCCGGGCCGGAACCCGCAGTCCCGGCGGCGCTGCCGGTGGGCGTCGCGGCCCGGAATCCGATCGACCGGCACGTCTTCGCCGGGCTCGCCGCGAAACGGCGGACGCCACAGCCGGAGGCGGATCCGGTGACGCTGATCCGGCGCGTGACCTTCGACCTCACGGGCCTGCCACCCACGCCCGCGGAAGTCGCCGCGTTCACCGCCGAGCGTGACCCGGGGGCGTACGAACGGCTCGTCGACCGGCTGCTGCAGTCGCCCCGCTATGGTGAGCGCATGGCCGTCGATTGGCTCGATGTCGCGCGCTATGCCGACAGTTACGGCTTCCAGGTCGACCGCGAACGGGACATGTGGCCGTGGCGCGACTGGGTGATCAAGGCGTTCAACCAAAACCTGCCCTGGGACAAGTTCGTGACCTGGCAGCTCGCCGGTGACCTCCTGCCGAACGCCACGCCCGAGCAGCGGCTCGCCACCGGCTTCAACCGGCTGCACCCGCAGGAAAGCGAGGGTGGCTCCGTCGAGGAGGAGTATCGCGTCAACTACATCAACGACCGCGTGACCACCTTCGGCACCGCCTTCCTCGGCCTCACGCTCGAGTGCGCGCGGTGCCACGACCACAAGTTCGATCCGATCACGCAGAAGGACTTTTATCGGTTCTTTGCCTTCTTCGACGACATCGATGAGGCGGGACTGTATTCGTTTTTCACCAAGGCGGTGCCGACGCCCGCGATGCGGGTGCCGGACGACGCGCTCGAGGCGAAGATCGCGTCGGCCACGCAGGCGGCCGAAGCCGCGGCGGCCCGGCTCTCCGCCCTGCGGGCCGAACGCCGCGCGGCGTTCGAGGCGTGGGTGGCGCGGGAAGGCATGGCCACGGTGCAGCCAGCCGGCGAGATCGCACGGTATGATTTCGACCAGCGGGAGGAGACACCGAAACCTGCCGCGAAGGCGAAGACGAAGGCCAAGGCCGCCGACCCCGCGCCCGCGGAAACGGAGGCGCCCTCGCTGCCGTTCCGTTTCGCCAGCCGCCTGG
>JAEUHA010000292.1 GCA_016793535.1 Opitutaceae bacterium
CGCCTGGATTTCGTCGTCGCGGGCGAACGTGGAGAAGATCAGGACCTTCGCCGTCCGGTCGTACTCGCGCAGCGCCGCCGTCGCGGCGATCCCGCCCATGCCCGGCAGCTGCAGGTCCATCAGGATGACCTGCGGACGCCATTGCTTGTAGGCCGCCACGACGTCCTCCCCGCGCTCCGCCTCACCGAGGACCTTGATGCCGTCGTCGAGCTCGAGCGACGCCGCGAGGCCGCTCCGGACCACGAAATGGTCGTCGACGATGAGGACGGTGAGGGGGGAGTCGGGCATCGGAAGAGCGGAATTCGGAGGCTCGCTGCAGGTGGGGTGCCTTCACCCTGCGGCTCGCGGAAAGAGATTCGTTTGGTGTAGGCAGATTCGTTTGGTGTAGGCGGGGTGCCCTCACCCCGCAGAGTCAGAGGCCGTTTCCGCCGTCGCGCGGGGTGAGGGCACCCCGCCCTCATCGATCCTATGATAGGGGTGCGACTTTCCCTTCTGGAGCTTCCACGGCAGCGTCACCTCGACCGTGGTCCCTTTTTGCAGGGCGCTTTGCCAGGTGACTTCGGCTCCGATCTTCCGCCCGCGTTCCCGCATGCCGGCACAACCGAAGTGCCCGCGGCGACCTGTCACCGCGGTGGTTGCGTCGAAACCGCAGCCGTTGTCGATGATGCGCATCACGAGGCGATCGGGCACGACCTCGACCTCGATGGCGACGTGCGACGCGCGCCCGTGTTTGCGGGCGTTGTTCACGGACTCGCGCGCGATCATCCGCAAGTCATGCACCGTCGCCGCCGGCAGCAGCGGCAGGGGACCTTTGGTTTCCACCCGCACCAGCACGTCTCCGTCGCTCGAATGCCGCGCGGCCACGGCGGCGAGTGCCGTCTCGAGGTCGCCCGCCGTCTCCGCGGAGTCGCGCAGGTCGGAAATCAGGTCCCGCGTCTCGACCTGGATGCGGGAAACCAGATTCCGCGAGGCGCTCACGAGCCCATGCCCTTCTCGTCGTTGATCCGCGTGGCGAGGGCGTCCAGCCGCAGGCTTACTCCGGCGAGCTCCTGTTCGAGGCTGTCGTGAAACTCCCGCGCGATCCGCTGCCGTTCCTCGAGCGCCGCCTCCGCCTCGATGCGATGCCGCAGCGCGTCGGTCTGGCGCCGCACTTGGCGCCGCAGCACCGCGATCCAAAGTCCGGCCAGCAACGTGACCCCGGCCAGTGCGGCAAGCATGACGACCAGCCGGCGCGGCGTCCACCAGGGTGGAGTCCGCAGCACCTCGAGCGCCGCCGGCGAGGTCAGGCGCACGCTGATCAGCCCGGGCCGGCTGGCGAACCCGGGGCCCAGCACCGCCGTTTCGACCTGGCAGATGCCCGTGAGCCGCACCAGCGCGCCAGTCGAGGGGATCTCGGTTCCCTCCGGCACACGGGCCTGCACCGTGCGCTGGCCGCCGTGGACGAGGAGCGTGGTGCCTTCCTCGCCCTTGAACGCGTCGCGCACGATGCCCGTGAGGCGCACGAGGCGGCCGTCATACTTTCCGGGATGCGGATCGCCGGTGCGGCCGTAGAGTTCCTCCGGCGAGTCGATCTCCAGCGGCTCCGGCGCCGGCCCGGGCTCCCGGTCCAGCAGCTCGGCGTCGACGACGGACGCGCTGAACCGGTCCATGGCCGGAAATCCCACCACGGACACACGGTCGCCCGGCGCGAGCTTCGCGGGCCGCCCGAAACGCACCGCAAACGCCCGCTCGGCCTGCTGCAGGAAAACGAGGTCGGCGCCGAATGCGCCCGCCACCACGCCGTCCATGCGCACCCGCTGTTCGCCCAGTCCGCTCGCGTTGAAGGCGAGCAGTTGCTCCGCGGAAATCTTCGGCACGTCGGCCGCCCGCGGACCGGCCGCGACGATGTGGACTTCGCTCCAATCGAGCACGCGGATGTAGGGTTCGACGAGCTGGCGGCGGGGCGTGTTGATGAGACCGGCCGCGAGGCCCGTGACGCGCACGCGACAGTCCACCAGCCCGTGCTCCGGCGGCGGCGAAACCTCCACGCGCACGTCGATCACCCGGGAGCCCAGCGCCAGCCGGATCAGCCCCTTGCCCGGGTTGACCGGGATCACCGAGCGCACGATGCCTTCGGCGGTGACACGCTGGTAGTGAAAGCGGCCGAAATGCAGATCGTCATACTGCACGGGAATTCCCGGCGGCAGCGGCTGGCGGCCCAGCACCTTGAACGTGCCGTAGTCGACCCCGGGCAGGTAGAGACCCATGCGCGTCGCGCCGGTCAGCTCGATTTCGTCGCCGACCGCCGGCAGCGGCGGCGTGCGGACGCGAAAGAATGTCGTGGACGTCTCGTCCTGCAGGAAGATGGAGGAGACACCGTCGACGAAGACCACCACGCCGCGCAGCCTGACCTTGATGCCGCTCTCCGCCTCCGCGGGCGTGAGCGAGCGGATCTCGATCGCGCGGGTGATGACACGCTCCTGCGCCGTCGCGGCCGCGGTCAGCAGCAGGGCGGTGAAGAGGAATCGGACGAGGGTTGGGGCGGGGGGCGGCAAGCGGGGAAAGAGAGGACGAGCATGAGCGTCCTCGCAACCGCGACGCGGGGCAAGGCAGTCGCTTGTCCGGGCTGAAATGGGGGAGCGGCTTTATGCCGCGACCGAACGTTCGGCGGGCGATTCGGTCGCGACGTTAAGCCGCTCGCACCGCCCGGCTCAGCCGAACAGAGCGGCGATCGGCTTGCCGCCGTCGGTGATCGGAACGGGGCGGGAGGCGTTCACGAGCTCCTTGGCCGGGTTGATGCCGAGCGCGGCGTAGATCGTGGCGTGAAAATCTGGCACCGAGACGGGGTTCTCGACCGGCTTGTTCGAGAGCGCGTCCGTCACGCCATAGGCGCCGCGGTGCTTGAGTCCGCCGCCGGCGAGGACGAGCGAGAACGCCGCCGCCTGGTGTCCGCGGCCGCCGCCGCCGTCGAACTGGCCCGGACGCCCGAATTCGGTGCCGATCGCGATCAGCGTCTTGTCGAGCAGGCGCTTGTCCTCGAGATCCGTGATCAGCGCCGACAGCGCCGTATCCAGTTCCCGGATCAGCACGTGCTGGTTCAACTGCCCGGCGTTGTGGGTGTCCCAGCCGGCGCCGTTGATGAAATTCAGGTTGTGCGACACCTCGATGAACCGGACGCCCGCCTGCACCAGCCGGCGCGAGAGCAGGCAGCGCTGGCCGAACTCGCCGCCATAGCGCTGGCGCAGGGAACCGGGTTCCTCGCTGAGCCGGAAGTTGCGCATGAAGGCCGGGCCGGCGAGTCGCAGCGCCTCGCGCTGGGCCTCCTCGTAGTCGCTCAGGTTCGAGTCGGCGGGCGCCTGCCCCTGGAGCGGCGCGAGCAGCCGCTGGCGCCGCGCGGCGCGGTCGCCGGCGATCCCTTCCGGGGGCGTGAAGCCGGCGGGACCCGTCTCGGTGTCGACCAGGTAGATGTAGCCGTGCTTCGCCCCGAGAAAACCGGGACCGCGGCTGACGCTCGGGTATCCAATCACCATGTACGCCGGCACGTTTTCCGTCACCGCGCCGCGCTGGTGCGCGACCACCGAGCCCACCGACGGGTAGATCGTGCTGCCGCTGACGGGCCGGCCGGTGTGGACGAAGTTCGTCGCGAGGGCGTGTTCGATGCCGAGGGTGTGATTGATGGTGCGAACCGCGGTCACCCGGTCCGCCAGCCGGGCGGTCTGCGCAAGGTGTTCGGTGTACTTCACGCCCGCGACGGCGGTGTCGATCGCGTCGTAGTCGGAGCCGGCCGCGTACGGCTTGGTCTTCGAGTTCCCCCGCTTCTTCGGGTCGAAGGTGTCGATCTGGGCCATGCCGCCGCCGAGCCAGATGAAGATGCAGTGCTCCGCCTTGCCCTTCGGGTGATTGACTAGGTGCGTGCCGGTGTTGGCGCGGAGGACGGCGGGCAGCGAGGCGGCGGCCGCGGCGGTGGCGGCGTGGGACAGGAAAGTGCGACGGTTCATCGGCAGCAGGGTGGGTGCGGGGGAGGCGGGGCGGCAGAGGCGGGGTTACATCACATGTGTCCACTCCGGCGCGTTGAGCAAGGCCCAGAGGACGTCTTCGAAGCGCTCGCGCCACGCGGGGTCGAGGCGCGTCGTCGGCGGATCGCCGCGGCGGGCGGCCGCCTCCTCCTCGAGGCGAAGCGTGTTGGCCTCGCTCTTCATGTGATTCGACCACGCGACGAACTTCCGGTACTGGTGCGGCTTCGGCGGCGCTCCGGCCGGCTGCGCGAGGACGCGGGTGTCGTAGCCCGGCCGCAGCTCGTTGACGTAGAAGGTGCGCTCGGCCGCGGTGGGCGGGCGGGTGAAGAGGCGGACGAAGAGCCGGTCGACGAACTTTTCCAGCGGCTGCGCCTCCAGCGCGAAGGCCGTGAGCCCGTGGTCGTCGCTGAGTCGCGTCAGCCAGGTCATCATCGTGCCGTTGGAAAGCAGCGCGGGCTGCAGGACGTTGGCGCCGGCTTCGCGCAGGCCGCTGCTGGCGTCGGGGCGCGCACCGCGCCAGCCGAACACTTCCATCACCTCGCCCACGGCCTGCACGCGCGGGAGCATCAGGCTGGGCCGGTCGCGTTCGTTCGAGGTCGAGCCGAGCATCCAGGCGCGGCGGGCCTCACCGAGGTCGAGGGCGTTCTCGATGGTGCGGACGCTGTCGAGGTCGAGGTTCACCCGTTCGAGCGCGAACGGCTTGCCGGTGGCGGCGAAGAGCGAGTCGACGAGCTGCTCCGCCCCGATCCGGCGCGGGGCGGGCGCGGCATAGAGCGGGCCGGTTTCCTTGAGGTTCGGATCGACCGCCCGCTGGTACGCGTGCGAGGTCACGATGAGCCGCGCGACGGCCTTCAGGTCGTAGCCCGAGCGGACGAACTCGCGCGCGAGCCAGCGGAGCAGTTCCGGATGCGACGGCGTGGATTTCTCCCAATCGCCGATCGTGGGCACGATGCCGCGCCCCATGAAGCGCTGCCAGATGCGGTTCACCATCACCTGGGCAAAGCGTTCGTTCTGCGGCGCGGTGATCAGCGCGGCGAGCCGGTCCCGGGAGCTGTCCTGGCGTTCCGCGAGGGCGGCGGCCGCGGCCTCGCTGCCGAACGCGGTGAACGGCCACGCCGGCGCCACGGTCGACCCGGGCTGCAATGTCACCTGGATCATCGGCTCGCGGCCGCCGACCCGCAGGTTCTCGAGCGCCACGCTGCTCGTGACCGGGACCTTGAGCGGCTTCTCGCCCAGCATCGCGGCGAGTTCGAAGAGCTCCTTCTGCTTGGAAAGATGGGTGGGGGCGTCGTGGCAGCGCGCGCACTTCATCTCCACGCCGAGGAACGCCGAGCTGAGGATGATGCCCTTGGCGGCCATCGGCACGTCGTTCTGCGACGCCACGCCGAAGCCCGCGGGCCCGCCGAAGCGTTCGCTGCCCTCGAGCCGGACCAGTTCGGTCACGAACAGGTCGAGCGGCTTGTTGTCGCGGAGCGACTCGTGGATCCACCAGCGGAAGGGGCCGGTGTTGTTGAGCGTCGGGTTGATGAGATTCGGATTCTCCGCCAGCACGTCGAGCCAGTAGCCCATCCAGTGGTCGGCCCAGCGCGGATCGGCCAGCAGCCGGTCGATCAGCTTCGTCCGGCGGTCGGGCGAACGGTCGGCGCGGAAGGCGGCGGTCTCGGCCTCGGACGGCGTGACGCCCACCGTATCCAGATAAATGCGACGCAGGAACGTCAGGTCGTCCGCGAGCGGCGTCACCGTGACGTGATCGAGCGGGAAGTCGGGCCACACCGCGCCCTCGGCGATCCAGCGCTTGAGCAGGGCGACATCCGCGGCGGGCACCCGGTCGCCCTTGGCGGGCATGACTTCGTCGGGATCGGAGCTGAGGATGCGCTTGATGAGCGCGCTCGTGTCGGGCTGGTGCGGGACGATCGCCGGTCCGTCGGCGTTGCCTCCGAGCAGGGCCTCCGCGCGGAGGTCGAGCCGCAGGCCGCCCTTCACCTTGGCGCCCTGGTGGCAGCTGTAGCACTGTGCCTCGAGGATCGGCTTGATCTGGCGGTGAAAGTCGACGCCACCCTTCGCCTTGGCGGGCGCGTACTCGGACTGGATCTGCGCGATGCGGGCGCCGACGAAGCGGTCGATCGCGTTGTGCTCGGGAAATCCCGCCGGCAGGGCCGGCACCGGCACCTCGGGCGTGGCGGCGAGCCAGGCTTTGGCGGCCTCGCGCCGGCCCTGCCAGTAGCCCGCGTGGGCGGCGCGACGGGCGGCCCGGGCCGCCGCGTTCATCGCCTCGAAGCGCTGCCGGCGCTCCGCGGCGTACGCGTTCCAGGCGGCATCGGTATAGCGAAACGAGTCCTGGCCGGGCGCGAGCACGTGCCACTCGCCCGTGCCTTCGGGTGCGACG
>JAEUHA010000446.1 GCA_016793535.1 Opitutaceae bacterium
CGTGATCCTCATCATGGCCGACGATTTCGGCTACGAGTGCGTCACCGCCAACGGCGGCCAGTCCTACCGCACGCCCAACCTCGACCGGCTCGCCGCCACCGGCCTGCGCTTCGAACGCTGCCATGTGCAGCCACTCTGCACCCCGACGCGCGTGCAGCTGATGACCGGCATCTACAATGTCCGGAACTACGTCGAGTTCGGCCTCCTCGACCCGAAGGCGACCACGTTTGCCCACCTCCTGAAGAAGGCCGGCTACACCACGGGCATCGCCGGCAAGTGGCAACTTGGCCACGATTCCCAGCTCCCGCAGCATTTCGGCTTCGACGAATCCTACCTCTGGCAGCACACCCGCCGGCCGCCGCGCTACGCCAACCCCGGCCTCGAACACAACGGGAAGGAGCTCGACTTCAACGGCGGCGAGTACGGCCCGAAGCTCGTCAACGACTTCACCCTCGACTTCGTCACCCGGCACCGCGCCAAGCCGTTCTTCCTCTACTACCCGATGATCCTGACGCACGATCCCTTCCAGCCGACGCCCGACAGCGCCGAGTGGGATCCCAAGGCGAAAAGCGAGCAGGTGCAGCGGAACGTGAAGCACTTCGCGGACATGACGGCGTACATGGACAAGATGGTCGGCCGGCTCGTGGCCAAGCTCGACGAACTCGGCCTGCGCGAAAACACGCTGATCATGTTTATCGGCGACAACGGCACGGGCGTTTCCGTGACGTCGCAGTTCAAGGGCGCCCCGTACCCGGGCGGCAAGGGGACCGGCACCGCGCGTGGCACCCACGTGCCTTTCATCGCCAACTGGCCGGCCCGGATCGCCGCCGGCCGCGTCGACTCCGACCTGGTGGCGAGCGTCGACTTCCTCCCGACGATCTGCGCCGCCACCGGCGCCGAGGTGCCCGCCGCGCTCCGTATCGACGGCCAGTCCTTCCTGCCCCGCCTGCTCGGCCAGCCCGGCGCCCCGCGCGAACCGCTCTATCTCTGGTACGCCCGCAACGGCGGCGGCACCGCCACCTTCGAGTTCGCGATGAGCACGACGCACAAGCTCCACCGCGACGGCCGGCTGTACGATCTCACGGTCGATCCGTTCGAGGACAAGCCGCTCCCGGCCGCCGGCCGCAACGCCGCCACCGCCGCGGAGGTGAAGAAACTCCAGGCCGTCCTCGATCGCTACGCCAACGCCCGACCCCGTCACCTGGCCGAGCACGTGTCCGCCACCGCCACCAAGGCGAAGCAGAAGTCCGGCAAGGCCAAACCGTGAACCCGCCCCGGGCCGGCCATCGTGGCCCGTCCCCTTCCCTCGTCATGAGACTTCATCGTTTCCTCCGGGCCGCCGTGACCGTGGTGGCCCTCGCCGCCGCCGGCCAGGCCGCCCAGCCCGCCCCGTCGGCAAAGCGGCCGAACATCGTGTTCGTGTTCGCCGACGACTGGGGCCGCTACGCCAGCGCCTACGCGAAGACCGACGGCCCCGGCACGCTCAACGACGTCGTGCGCACGCCGAACTTCGACCGCGTCGCGCGCGAAGGCGTGCTGTTCCGCCGCGCCTTCGTCTCCGCCCCAAGCTGCACGCCCTGCCGCAGCGCGATCCTCTCCGGCCAGCACTTCTGGCGCACCGGCCGCGCTTCGATCCTGCGGGGCGCGGTCTGGGATTACTCCAACCCGGCCTACCCGCTCCTCCTGCGCGAGGCCGGCTATCACCTCGGGGAGACCTACAAGGTCTGGAGCCCCGGCACGCCGGTCGATGCCCCTTACGGCGCCGGCCAGCACGCCTACGAAAAGGCCGGCAACCGCTTCAACCAGTTCTCGCAGCACGTCACCCGCCTGGTCGGCCAGGGCCGTCCACTCGAGGCCGCGAAACAGGAGATCTACGCGGAGGTGCGCGGCAACTTCGATGCCTTCCTCGCCGACCGCAAACCCGGCCAGCCCTTCTGCTACTGGTTCGGCCCGACCAACACGCACCGCAAGTGGATCAAGGGCTCCGGCAAGAAGCTGTGGGGCATCGAGCCCGATCAGTTGCAGGGCAAGATGCCCGCCTTCCTGCCGGACGTGCCCGAAGTCCGCGAAGACTTCGCCGACTACCTCGGCGAGGCGCAGGCAGTCGATGCCGCCCTGGGCGTTTTGCTCGCCCGGCTGGCCGAGGTCGGCGAACTGGATAACACGCTCATCGCCGTCAGCGGCGACCACGGACCGCCCGGTTTCCCGCACGGCAAGTGCAACCTCTACGACTTCGGGGCCAGCGTCTCGCTCGCGATCCGCGGCCCGGGTGTGAGCGGCGGCCGCGTGGTCGACGACCTGATCACCCTGGCCGATCTCGCGCCGACGTTCCTCGAGGCCGGCGGGCTCACACCGCCCGCCGTCATGACCGGCCGCAGCCTGGTCGCGTTGCTGCGCTCCACGCAGTCCGGTCGCGTCGAGGCCAAGCGCGACGCCGTCTTCATCGGCCGCGAACGCCACGTCGAGAACGCCCGCGCGGACTACATGCCCTATCCGCAGCGCGCGATCCGCACGCACGATTTTCTCTACATCGTCAACTTCCGGCCGGACCGCTGGCCGCTCGGCGATCCGTATCGCCTCGACGGTCCGAACCCGCCGACGGCCGAGGAACTCACGGAAGAGACGCGCGTGTCGCTGCCCGACGAGGATGCGAGCCCGACGAAGGCCTGGCTCGTCGGCCTGCGGAACGATCCCAAGTGGAAGCCGCACTTCGACTGGGTCTACGGGAAGCGCCCGCGCGAGGAGCTCTACGACCTCAAGTCCGATCCGCAGCAGACAAGGAACGTCGCCACCGAACCGCGCTACGCCGCCCAGCGCGCGCAGCTCGAACAGCGTTTGATGGACGAACTGAAACGCACCGGCGACCCGCGCCTCATCGACAACGGCCGCTTCTACGAAACCCCGCCGATGTCCGGTCCCGTCGATGAACCCGCCGCCGGCACGAAGAAGGGCAAGGGCAAAGGAAAGGCCAAGCAATGACCCCGCTTCCGCTTCGCGTCCTGCTTTTCCTGATCCTGTCCCCTGCTTCCCTGTCGCTTGCGGCGGCGGCCGCCGCCCGTCCGCCCAACATCGTCTTCTTCCTCGCCGACGACCTCGGCCAGCGCGACCTCGGGGCCTACGGGAGCACGTTCCACGAAACCCCGCACCTCGACCGGCTCGCGCGGGAAGGCGCGCGGTTCACGGACGCCTACGCGGCGTGTCCCGTCTGCTCGCCGACGCGCGCCAGCGTCATGTCCGGCCAGTGGCCGCAGCGTACCGGCATCACCGACTACATCGGCGCCGTCGCGAAGCCGGAGGCGTGGCCGCGGAACACCAAACTTCGCCCGGCGCCGTATTCCGACCGCCTCGCGCTCGACACCCCGACGCTCGCGAAGGCGATGAAGTCGGCCGGGTACGCGACCTTCTTCGCGGGGAAGTGGCATCTCGGCCCCGAAGGCTGGCTGCCCCAGAACCAGGGCTTCGACCACAACCTCGGCGGCAACGAGCGCGGCGGACCCTACGGCGGGAAACGCTACTTCTCACCCTACGGGAATCCCTGGCTCAAGGACGGCCCGGACGGCGAACACTTGCCCGACCGGCTCGCGACCGAGACGGCCAACTTCATCGCGGCCAACCGCGACCGGCCGTTTTTCGCCTACTACGCCTTCTACGATGTGCACACGCCGCTGATGGCGCGGCCCGACCTGCAGGCGAAGTACGAGGAGAAGCGCGCCCGGCTCGGCCTGACGGAGAAGTGGGGCCGCGAGGGCGAGCGCGACGTCCGGCTCGTGCAGGAACACGCGGTCTACGCGGCCATGGTCGAGGCCATGGACCTGGCCGTGGGCAAGGTGATGGCGAAGCTCGACGAGCTCGGCCTGCGCGAAAACACGATCGTCATTTTCACCAGCGACAACGGCGGACTCTCCACCAGCGAAGGCTGGCCGACCTCCAATCTCCCGCTCCGCGGCGGCAAGGGCTGGATGTATGAAGGCGGCATCCGCGAGCCGCTGATCGTCCGCTGGCCCGGCGTCGCCAAGCCCGGCTCCGTCATCGGCACGCCGGTGAGCAGTCCGGATTATTTCCCCACGCTGCTCGAAGTCGCCGGCGCGAAACCGGCACCGGGACAGCGGCTCGACGGCACCAGCCTCGTCCCGATCCTGCGCGGACAGCCGGCGCCGGAGCGCGCACTGTTCTGGCACTACCCACACTATGGCAACCAGGGCGGCGCCCCCTCGGCAGCCGTTCGCCGCGGGCCGTGGAAACTGATCCAATGGTTCGAGGACGACCGCGTGGAATTGTTCAACCTCGCGAACGATCTCGCGGAGACCACCGACCTCGCCCCCCGCGAACCAGCCCGCGTCGCCGCCCTCAAGGCCGAGCTCGCCGCGTGGCAGCGCGACGTCGGCGCCAAGTTCCCAACCCCGAACCCCAGCTACGATCCCGCCAAGCCGAGCGGCAGGGCGTCCCCGCGGCCGACGGCGAAGGCCAAGTGAGGCAAGAGGCGAGAGGCAAGAGCGCCACGATCGATCTGGTCTCATCTATCTCTTGTCCTCTGGCCCCTGCCCTCTCACCTCTGGCCTCTCGCCGCTAGCCTCTCCCCTTTATCCATGATCTCCCTCTCGCGCCTTCTACTCCTCCTTCTTGTCTCCAGTTCGCTGCTCCCGGCGGCGACGCCGCCCAATGTCGTCATCTTCCTCGCCGACGATGCCGGCTGGGGCGACTACGGCCAGAACGGCACCACGAGGGTGCGCCCGCCAAACATCGACTCGATTGCGAAGGGCGGCGTGGTCGTCGACCGGTTCTACGTCCAGCCGGTCTGCGCCCCGACGCGCGCCGAGTTTCTCACCGGCCGCTATCACTCGCGCGGCGGCGTGCGCGGCGTGTCCACGGGATTGGAGCGCCTGGACCTGAGCGAGCGGACGATCGCAGAAGCGTTCAAGGCCGCCGGCTACGCGACCGGCGCGTTCGGCAAGTGGCACAACGGCAGCCAGTGGCCCTATCACCCGATGGCGCGCGGCTTCGACGAGTATTTCGGTCACACGTCCGGCCACTGGGGCGAGTACTTCGACGCACCGCTCGAACACAACGGCCGCATGCTCCGCACCAGCGGCTACATCGTCGATGTCTGCACCGACCGCGCGCTCGACTTCATCCAGCGCAACCGGGCGAAGCCGTTCCTCTGCTATGTGCCGTTCACCACGCCGCACTCGCCCTGGGCCGTGCCCGCGGCGGACTGGGCGCGTTTCAAGGACAAGCCGGTGACGCTCAAGGCAAGCAGCCCGGACCTGGAAAACGAGGATCACACCCGCTGCGCGCTCGCGATGGTCGAAAACCAGGACGGCAACGTCGGCCGCATCCTGCGCCGGCTCGAGGAGCTCAAGCTGGCGGACAACACCATCGTGATCTATTTCTCCGACAACGGCCCGAATTCCTTCCGCTGGAACGGCGGCATGAAGGCGCGCAAGGGCAGCACCGACGAGGGCGGCGTGCGTTCACCGCTGTTCATCCGGTGGCCCGCGAAGCTGCCCGCCGGGCACACGGTGACCCAGATCGCCGGCGCGATCGACCTGCTCCCCACGCTCACCAGCCTCGCCGGCGTCCGCCGCGTGGGCGACAAACCGCTCGATGGGCGCGACCTCTCGCCGCTGCTGCTGAAGCAGAACGTCACCTGGCCCGAGCGCACGATCTTCAACCATTGGAACAACAACACCAGTGCGCGCACCCAGCGCCACCGGCTCGACGCGCAGGGCCAGCTCTATGACATGGTCGCCGACCCCGGCCAGACCACGCCCATCAATGCCCGCGAGCCGGCGCTCGTCGCCCAACTCACGCAGGCCGTCGCCACCTGGCGCCGCGACGTGCTCGGCGACGCCGCATCCGCCGCCGGCAAGGGTGACCGTGCCGGCAAGGGCAAAGCGAAGCAGGCCGGGAATGCGGCGGTCGACCCGCGGCCAATCCACGTCGGTTTCCGCGAATTCCCCATCACGATGCTCCCCGCCCGCGACGGCGAACCCCGCGGCGGCGTCCGCCGCAGCAGCAACGCGCCGAACAGCTCGTACTTCGTCAACTGGACGAGCCGCGACGACACGCTGGTCTGGAACGTCGAGGTCAAGACCGCCGGACGCTACCTCGTGACGATCGACTATACCTGCCCTGAGCCCGACGCCGGTTCGCTCGTGGAGCTGAGCCACAACGGCCGCCGGCTCACCGGCCGCGTCACGCCCGGCTGGAATCCTCCCCTGTACACCAACCAGGACACGCTGCCGCGCCCGCCCGCCGAATCCCAGATGAAGGAGTTTCGTCCGCTCGCGCTCGGCGAGATCGAGCTCGCGCCCGGCCTGGGCGAACTCACGCTCCGTGCCCTCGAGATTCCCGGCCGGTCCGTGATGGACGTCCGCCGCGTCACCCTCACCCTGCGCCCCTGATCCCCTCACCCGTCCCACGCGTTTCCCAGGGCGTGTTTGCAAATGGTCTGTCATTCTGAGCGCAGCGAAGAATCCAGCCGCGGTCACGCGGCGCTGCCTGCTTGCGAGAGCTCCAGTGGATTTTTCGCGGCGCTCAGTCGGACAGGAAGAAACGATTTTGAAGACACACTCCCGAGTGTAGGCGGGGTGCCCCCACCCCGCGCCCCGTCATTGTGAAACCCATCTGCCGCGGGGTGAGGACACCCCGCCTGCAACCCCCTGAATTCCCCGCGCCACTCTTATGTTCCGCCGCCTCCTCCTGTTCCTCGCTCCCTGCTCCCTGCTCCTGGCGGCGACGCCGCCCAACATCGTCTTCATCATTTCGGACGATCACGCCTGGACCGACTACGGGTTCATGGGGCATCCGCACGTGGAGACACCCCATCTGGACAAGCTCGCCGCCCGCAGCGCGTTGTTTCAACGCGGCTACGTGCCGACGGCGCTCTGCCGTCCGGCGCTCGCCACGTTCGCGACCGGGCGCTACGCGCATCAGCACAAGATCAGCGGCAACGATCCCACGCCCCTGCCGGACATGACCAAGGGCGGCGGCAAGGCCGGCAAGAGTGCCAAGGCCGCCAAGGCCGCGGGCCAGCCCGCTGAGTCGGCGGAGTACCAGCAGCTGCGTGCGAAACTCATCGCCCATATCGACCGCCAGCCGACGATCGCCCGGCTCCTTGGCCAGCAGGGCTACCTCAGCCACCAGTCCGGCAAGTGGTGGGAAGGTGGATACGCGCGCGGCGGCTTCACCCACGGCATGACGCGCGGGTTTCCGGAGCCCGGCGGCCGCCACGGGGACGACGGCCTGAAGATCGGCCGCGAGGGCATGAAGCCGATCTTCGATTTCATCGATCACGCCGTCGCCGAAAAGAAGCCGTTCTTCCTCTGGTACGCCCCGTTTCTGCCGCACACGCCGCACACCCCGCCCGACCGCCTGTTCGCGAAGTACAAGGCGAAGGGCATCCAGTCCGATTTCGTCGCCAAATACTACGCGATGGTCGAGTGGTTCGACGAGACCTGCGGCCAGCTCTTCAGCCAGCTCGAGGCGAAGGGCCTGACGAAAGACACGCTCATCGTGTATGTCGGCGACAACGGCTGGATCCAGAACCCCACCGGCCCCGGTTACGCGCCGCGCTCCAAGCAGACCGCCAACGAAGGCGGTGTCCGCCAGCCCACGATGTTCAGCTGGCCCGGCGTGATCCAGCCCGGCAACCGGGGCGAGCAGTTGTGCTCGAGCATCGACCTCGTGCCGACCGCGCTGGCCGCGGCGGGCATTGCCGCCCCGCGCAACCTGCCCGGGCTCGACCTGCTGCCGGTGCTCAAATCGGGACGGCCCACGCCGCGCGACACCGTGTTCGGCGAGACGTTTGCCCACGACATCGCCGACCTCGAGCGGCCGGAGGCGAGCCTCGTCTACCGCTGGGTCATCGAAGGAAAGTGGAAACTGCTGCTCACCTACGACGGCCAGGTGAGCGCGCGCTACGCCAGTTCGAATCCGCGCGACGAGAAGCGGCCCCAGCTCTTCGACCTGCTCGCCGATCCGCACGAGAATACCAACCTCGCCGCGCGCCACCCCGACATCGTCGCCCGCCTCGCCGGCCGCATCGAGCAATGGTGGCCCGCCACCGGCCGCCAGGTGCTGACCACGTGGACCGACGCGCCGGGCCAGTGGCGCTGAACGCGAACGACTCGCCCCCACGCCGTCACCATGCGGGAGACAGGATGAACAGGATAGACAGGATGGGCGGGAATTGGGATTCAGGGGCAAGGAATGAATGGCCTGTTCCGATCTGACCCGGGTCTCATCCTGTAAATCCTGTTCATCCTGTCGAAGAATCAGCCGGGAGTTCGATCTTCGGAATCCTCGCGCCACCTCCATTCACTTTCGTCCCATGCCCTCCGTCCTCCGCCGCCTCCTCGCCCTTACCGTCCTCGCCACCTCGGCCTTCGCCGCCTCCGCGCCGCCGAACATCGTCGTGTTCCTGGTCGACGACATGGGCGTCATGGACACCTCGCTGCCCTTCCTCACCGACGAGGCGGGGCGCGCAAAGAAGTATCCGCTGAATGAGTACTATCGGACGCCGAACATGGAGCGGCTGGCCGCGCGGGGCATCCGGTTCAACCAGTTCAACGCGATGAGCGTGTGTTCGCCCACGCGCATCTCGATCATGACGGGGCAGAATGCCGCCCGGCACCGGACCACGAACTGGATCAATCCCGACAAGGACAACGCCGGCCCCAACGGCGCCCCGGACTGGAACTGGAGCGGCCTGAAGAAGGGTAACGTCACGCTGGCGGCGCTCCTGCGCCAGTCCGGTTTCCGCACGATCCACGTCGGCAAGGGGCACTTCGGCCCGCGGGCGTTGGAGGGCTCGGATCCCTCCAACCTTGGCTTCGACATCAACGTCGGCGGCGCCTCGATCGGCGCGCCGGGCAGCTATTTCGGGACGCAGAACTTCGGTCTCGGCGGCAAGCGGTCCTCCAGCGCCGTGCCGCACCTCGCGAAGTACCACGGCCGTGACATCCACCTCTCCGACGCGCTGACGCTCGAGGCCAAGGATCACGTCGCCGCCGCCGTGCGCGACCGGAAGCCGTTCTTCCTCTACTTCGCGCACTACGCGGTGCACGCACCGTTCGAATCGGATCCGCGTTTCGCCCCGCACTACGCCAACTCCGGCAAGCCGCCCCAGGCGCAGGCCTTCGCCACGCTGGTCGAGGGCATGGACAAGTCGCTCGGCGACCTGCTCGACCATCTCGACGCACTCGGGGTCGCGGACAACACGCTCGTCATCTTCCTCGGCGACAACGGCAGCGACGCCCCGCTCGGCCACGAACACGCCGTCGCCAGCTCCGCTCCGCTCCGGGGCCGGAAAGGTTCGCACTACGAGGGCGGCATGCGGGTGCCGTTCATCGCCGCCTGGGCGAAACCCACGGCGGCCAATCCCAACCAGCAGCGGCTGCCAATCCCGACGGGAGCGATCCAGACGCAGCTCGCTACGGTCCCCGACCTCTTCCCGACGATTCTCGCGGCCGCCGGAGCATCGGCGCCGCGCGGACACGCGGTTGACGGCCAGCGGCTCGATACGCTGCTCGCGGGCAAGCGCGACACCGGTCGCAGCGACACGTTTCTGATGCACTACCCGCACGCGCCGCATCGCAGCGACTACTGGACCAGTTTCCGCGACGGCTCCTGGAAGGTCGTGTACCACTATTTCCCGACGGCAGCGTCCGAAAATTCCCACTACCAGCTCTTCGACCTCGCCCGCGATCCGTACGAGCAGACCAACCTCGCCACGTCCCGTCCGGCCGAGCTCAAGCGGATGATGCAGGGCCTCACTGCCGCACTGGAAAAGCACGGCGCCGTGTATCCCGTCGATCCCACCAGCCGCGCCCCGCTGAAACCAAAACTGCCCTGAGCTCCCCTCCCGGTGGCGCCGAGTTCCCCGCTCGGCTGGTGCAGCAAACCAGCTGAGCCGGAAGCGCGGCGCCACGGGCACGATCGCCGAACTTCGTTCTCCCATGCTTCGCCTCCTTTTCCTGCTCCTGGCCCCCAGCTCTCTGCTCCTCGCGGCGGCACCGCCGCCGCCCAACGTCCTCTTCATCATCTCCGATGACCTGACGGCCACGGCGCTGTCCGCCTACGGCAACACGGTCGTGCGCACGCCAAACATCGACCGGCTGGCCGCAACCGGCACGCGGTTCACGCGCGCATTCTGCAACGGCACGTACTGCGGCCCTTCGCGCGCGTCGTTCATGTCGGGCTACTATCCGCACGCCATCAACGTGCTCGGCTACACCAGCCCGCGGGAGAAGATCGGCGACCGGGCCACTTGGGCGCAGCACTTCAAGAATGCGGGCTACTACACCGCGCGCGTCAGCAAGATCTACCACATGGGCGTGCCCGGCGGCATCGAGGAAGGCGGCGACGGGCGCAATCACAACAACGGTGACGGCGCCGATGATCCGGCCTCGTGGACCGAGCGGTTCAACAGCCCCGGCCCCGAGTGGAAGGCGAAGGGCACGGGCGAGACGCTCGAGAACAATCCCGACGGCAAGAAGCCGGCCGTGGGCGGCAATACGTTTGTCGTCGTCGAGGCCGACGGCGACGACCTCGTGCACTCGGACGGCAAGACTGCGGCGAAGGCGGTGGAGTTGATCAAGCGTCACGCGGGCAAACCGTTCTTCCTCGCGGTCGGCTTTGTGCGCCCGCACGTCCCGTTCGTCGCCCCGCGCAAGTATTTCGAGCCCTTCCTGCCGTACGAGAAACTGCCGCTGCCGCCCAAGATTCCCGGCGACTGGGACGACATCCCGAAGCCCGGCATCAACTACAAGACCAGCGTGAACATGAAAATGGACGAACGCCGCCAGAAGAAGGCGGTCGGAGGCTATTACGCGGCCGTCTCGTACATGGATGCGCAGGTCGGCAAGGTGCTCGATGCCCTCGAGCAATCCGGACAGGCCGATAACACGATCGTCATCTTCACCAGCGACCACGGCTTCCACCTCGGCGAACATGACTTCTGGGCCAAGGTCAGCCTGCGCGACGAGTCGGCGATGGTCCCGCTGATCATCAAGGTGCCGGGCAAGAAACCCGCCGTGTGCCACTCGCTGGTCGAGCTGGTCGACTTGTATCCCACCGTCGCCCGGCTGGCCGGACTCGACGTACCGGCGCGGCTGCAGGGCAGGGACCTCTCGCGCGTGTTCGACGACCCTGCACACCGCGTGCGGGACGCCGCGTTCAGTGTCGCGCCCTCGAGCAAAGGTTTCCTGCTGCGCACCGACCAATGGGCCTACATCCAATACGGCGAGGACGCGGCCGGCGGCGTCGAGCTCTTCGACGCGGTGAAGGATCCCAAGCAGTACACCAACCTCGCCACCAAACCGGAGTTCGCGTCCGTGGTCGCCGAGTTCAAGAACCGGATGGCCGCGAAACTGCGCGAGGTGCGCACCAACGACCTCGGATTAAAGTGATCCTGCCCTCGCCGGGCCGGATTAGCGACGACCGACAGCCTGAGCTCATCCTGTCCATCCTGCCATCCTGTCTAAACTCTGACAGGATGAACAAGAGATAGAGGATGACCAGACAACCGGAGAGATTGCCCACGGAACACACGGAATACACGGAACCTGAATTTTCTTCCGTGTGCTCCGTGTGTTCCGTGGGCCAACCGATCGAATCGTTTGGCAGTCGTCGGTGCAAAGCGTCTCCGCTGCGCCCGCCATGACAGAGAAAAGGGTCCCAATCTCCCGGGCCCGCCCGTTAACTCTTTTTCACCCCCTACGCACCCCATGCAAATCTGGATCGCTTTGTTCCTGAGTCTCGTCGCCTCGCTTTCGCCGGTTCTCGCCGCAGCGGGTACAGCCGCCCCCGGAAACACCGTTTCGACGGGTGAAGGCAGCCTCGAAGGTCGCGTGGCGAGCGCGCGCAGCGGCGACTACCTCGAGAATGCGCGCGTCGTACTCGAGTCCTCGGGCCAGGAGACGTTCACCGACGCCGGCGGCCACTTTCGCTTTGCGCGCGTACCGGCCGGTGGGGTCCGGCTCAGGGTCTTCTACACGGGCCTGCCGCTGACCACCACGACGGCCACGGTCGCGCCGGGGCAGCGCGCGTCCGTCAACGTCGCCCTGGGCGGCGCCGACGCCACGGATCCCGCCAAGGCGGACACCATCCGGCTCGACCGCTTCGTCGTGGCGTCCTCGAAGGAGATGGAAGGCGCCGCGATCGCGATCAACGAGCAGCGCTTCGCGCCGAACATGCGCACGGTGGTGGCGACGGACGAACTCGGCTTCGTGCCGGAAGGGAATGTGGCGGAGTTCATGAAGTTTCTTCCCGGCATCACGATCGAAAGCTCGGGCGGCTTCGCCCGCGAAGTGTCGATCAACGGCGTGCCCAGCTCGTACGTCCCGATCACGGTCGACGGCTTCAGCCTCGCGTCGGCGCACCCCGGCGGCGGCACCGGTCGCAACGCGGCGCTCGACATGATCTCGATCAACAACCTCGCGCGCGTGGAGGTCTCGTTCTCACCCACGCCGGACATGACCGGCGCTGCGCTCGCCGGCGCCGTGAACATGGTGCCGCGCAGTTCATTCGAGCGTTCGCGGCCGCATTTCACGGCCAGCGCCTACGTGCTGATGCGCGACAACGCCCGCGACTTCAAGAAGACGCCCGGCCCCCGCGCCGAAGCCACCCGCAAGGTGCACCCGGGTTTCGACTTCACCTACATCCGGCCGGTGAACGCCCGGTTCGGATTCACCGTGTCCGGCGGCACGTCGAAGAACTACCTGAACCAGGACCAGATCATAAACACCTGGCGCGGCGCCGGCACCGCGACCAACGGCACCACGTTTCCCCACACCACGCCCGACCGCCCGTACCTCACCTCGGTGCAGGTGGCCGACAACACCAAGGACAGCACGCGGCACTCGTTCAGCCTCACCGTCGACTATCGCCTCTCCGCCACGGACCGGCTCGCGTTCTCGTTCCAGTACACCTCGACCTCGTTCGCCAACATGGCGCGCTCGCTCGTGTTCAACGTCAACCGCGTCGCGCCCGGCGATTTCACGCCCTTCTCGGTCCGCGGCTTCGCCGGCGCCGGCTCGGTGCAGAACACGAACATCGGCCAGACCCGCGACAACCGCACGTACATGCCGACGCTCACGTGGCGTCACGACGGCGCGGTCTGGAAGGCCGAGGCCGGGCTCGGGCACTCGCACGCGCGCAGCGTGCTGCGCGGCTTCGATCGCGGCTTCTTCAACACCACGAGTGCGCAGCGCACGAACGTGACAGTCTCGTTCGACGACATCTTCTACCTCCGGCCCAACCGGATCACCGTCACCGACGGCACCACCGGCGCCCCCGTCGACCCGTATCAACTCGGCACCTACGCCCTCGGCTCGACCGCCGGCAACACGGTCAAGAACGCCGACCTGCAGCGCACCGCGTTCGCGAACGCCCGCCGCGACTTTGACGGCCGGCTGCCCGTGACGCTGAAGGCCGGCCTCGACGTGCGCCAGTCCGCGCGCGACCTGCGCGGCCACAACCAGCCCTTCACGTTCGGCGGCCGCGACGGCCGCACCAGCACCGTGCCGTCCGCCGGCGACGACAGCGCGGCGCCGTTCCTCGATGAGGCGTTTTCGCAGCGCTTCGCGCCCTACGGTTTTCCGCAGGTCCAGTGGATGAGCAACGAGGAGGTCTGGGCGCACTACCAGGCGAACCCCGGCCAGTATGTGCTCAACGAGAACAACGCCTACCGCTCGCTGATCAGCGGCTCGAAGCACATCGAGGAGATCGTCTCGTCCGGATACCTCCGCGGCGACGTGCATGCGCTCGACCGCCGGCTCAAGCTCGTCGGCGGCCTCCGCGTCGAGCAGACGAACGTGAAGGGCCAGGGTCCGCTCACCGATCCGACGCTCAACTTCCAGCGGGACGCGCGCGGCAATCCGATCCTCGGCGCCAACGGCCGCCCGCTGCCGATCACCACCGATGCGCTCGCGACCTCACGTCTCACCTTCCTCGACCGCGGCGCCCGCGTGGAGAAGGAGTACCTCCGGCTCTTCCCCAGCCTCAACGCCAGCTACAATCTGCGGGAGAACCTCATCGTCCGCGCCGCCCACTACTACTCGGTCGGCCGGCCCGACCTGAACCAATACGCGGGCGGCATCACCCTGCCCGACACGGAGAGCGCCCCTGGCGTCAACAACCGGATCACGGTCAACAACGCCGGCATCAAGGCGTGGAGCGCCCGCACCACCAACGTGCGGCTCGAGTATTATTTCGAGGGCGTCGGCCAGGTCTCGGCCGGCGTGTTCCGCCGGGATTTCGAGAACTTTTTCGGCAACACCGTCTTTCGTGCGACCCCGGACTTTCTCGCGTTGTACGGACTCGACGAGGCGACGTACGGCAACTTTGACGTCGTGACGCAGGAGAACCTCCAGGAGAAGGTGCGGATGGAGGGCGTCGACCTCAGCTACAAGCAGAGCCTCACCTTCCTCCCCGCCTGGGCGCGCGGCGTGCAGGTCTTCGCCAACGGGAGCGCGCAACGCGCCACCGGCGACTCGCGGGGCAACTTCGCCGGCTACATTCCGCGCAGCGGCAGCTGGGGCGTGAGCCTCACGCGCGAACGCTACAATCTGCGCGTGAACTGGAACTATCGCAGCCGGCAGCGGCGCAACGAGGTCGCGGTCGCCCCCGGCATCGAACCCGGCACGTACAACTGGGGCCTCAAGCGCCTGTCGATCGACCTGCTCGGCGAATACCACCTGACGCCCCGTTTCGCCCTCTTCGCCAACCTGCGCAACGTGGGCGACGCGGCCGAGGACTTCGAAATCGCGGGACCCAACACGCCGCCGCACGCACAGTTCCGCAGCCGGCTCGCGTTCGGGTCGCTCTGGACGTTTGGCATCAAGGGGACGTTTTAGTTCCACTGACAGCCCACGGAACACACGGAATTCCCGGAATTGTTTTCCGTGTGCTCCGTGTGTTCCGTGGGCATCCACCGCCGCCTCCATCGCCAACGCTTACCTTCATGATCCGCACTTTGGTTGCATCCCTGGCGATCGCGCTCCTAGCCGTTGTCGCCGTCTCCGCCGCCACTCCCGCGCGGCCGAATATCGTCTACATTCTCGCCGATGATATGGGCATCGGCGACGTGTCGGCGCTCGATCCGGCCCGCGGAAGAATCAAGACGCCGCACCTCGATCGGCTCGCGAGCCAGGGCATGGTGTTCACCGACGCGCACAGCGGCTCGTCCGTCTGTACTCCCACCCGCTACGGCCTGCTCACCGGGCGGTACGCGTGGCGGACCACGTTGCAGAAGGGCGTGCTCGACGGCAGCGACGACCCGCCGCTGATCGCCGCCGGGCGACTCACCGTGCCGGCCCTGCTGAAACAACACGGGTACGCGACCGCCGCGATCGGCAAGTGGCACCTGGGCTTTGGTTCGGAACTGCCGCCCGGGGCCAAGCCGGTCGATCCGAAGCGCGGTCGCACCTTCGAGGCCGGCCTGCCCGTCGGTTCCCGCATCATCGACGGCCCCGTGACGCGGGGCTTCGACTATTTCTGGGGCTGCTCGAATGCCCGCACGATGTCGGGCCTGATCGAGAACGAACGCGTGATCGAAACGCTGCCACCCGTCGCGATGCTGCCGCGGCTCGGCGAACGCGCGGTGGCCTACCTCGCGGAGCGCGCACGGACGCCGGCGCCGTTCTTTCTCTACGTGCCGCTGACGTCTCCGCATACGCCGATCCTGCCCACGCCGGAGTGGCAGGGCAAAAGCGGCCTCGGGGCGTACGGCGACTTCGTGCTGCAGACCGACGCGGTCGTCGGAGAAATACTCGCGGCCCTGGAGCGTCACGGCCTGGCCGGGAACACGCTCGTCATCTTCACCGCCGACAACGGCTGCTCGCCCGCCGCCGATACCCCGGGACTCGAGCGGCAGGGACACTTCGCCAGCGCGGGCTTCCGTGGCTACAAGGCCGATATCTGGGAAGGCGGCCACCGCGTGCCGTTCATCGCCCGCTGGCCCGGCCGGATCGCCGCGGGCTCGCGCAGCGATCAGCTCATCTGCCACACCGACCTGCTCGCCACCTGCGCGGAACTCATCGGCGTGCCGTTGCCCGCCGACGCCGGCGAAGACAGCGTGAGCATCCTGCCCGCGCTGCTCGGCCGGGCGCGCGAGCCGCTCCGCGAGGCCGTCGTCCATCATTCGATCAACGGCCTTTTCTCCCTTCGGCAGGGACCGTGGAAACTCGCGCTCTGTCCCGCCTCCGGTGGCTGGAGCAAGCCGGGCGACGCCGAGGCGCGCCGGGCCGGTTCGCCTGCGGTGCAGCTTTACCGCCTCGACTCGGATCCCGGCGAAACGAACAACCTGCAGGCCGCGCAACCCGAGGTCGTCGCGCGACTGACCGCACTGCTGGAACGCTACGTCGCCGACGGCCGCAGCACGCCCGGCCCCCGCCAGCGCAACGATGCCGCCATCGATCTCCTGAAAACCGCCTCCCGATGATGCTTTCCGGCCGAGATCGCCTGCGCTGCATGTTCGCCCTGCTCGCCGCGATCTGGGCGGGTTCACTCGCCTCCGCCGCGACGCGTCCGCCCAACATCCTCCACCTGCACGCCGACGATTTTCGCGCCGATGCGATCCGGGCGCTCGGCAATCCGGTGGTGCAGACGCCCCACCTGGACGCGCTGATTGCACGCGGCATGACCTTCACGCGCGCCTACACCATGGGCGCAATGACGCCGGCGGTGTGCCTGCCGAGCCGCACGATGATGCTCACGGGCCGTTCGCTTTTCCGCATCGGCCCGCCCGCCAAGGAAGTGCCGGGTACCACGCCGCTGCCGACCGTGCTCAAGCGCGCCGGCTACGACACCTGGCGGATGGGGAAGTACGGCAATGAGTATTTCGCGGGCGCGCGCGCCTTCGACGTCAACATCGACGACAGCGCCCAGGGCGAAGGCGAAACCGGCAGCCGCGCGTACGCCAGCCGGCGGCTCGCCGATCGCGCCATCCAGCACCTGAAGTCGCGCGACCGCACGAAGCCCTTCTATCTCTACCTCGCGCCGCCGGTCCCGCACGACCCGCGCCAGGCCGAGGCGCAGTTCCACCGGCTCTACGATCCCGCGCGGATGCCGCTGCCGCCCGCGTTTGCCCCGGTGCATCCCTGGGACAACGGCGACATGCAGGTCCGCGACGAGAAACTCGCGCCCTGGCCGCGGACCCCGGACGACACGCGCCGCCAGCTCGCCGAGTACTACGCCGCGATCACCGGCCTCGATCACCATTTCGGCCGGATCCTTGCTGCGCTCCGCGAGACGGGCGACGCGGAGCACACCCTGGTCGTCTTCAGCGGCGACAACGGACTCTCGCTCGGCGACCACGGCCTTTTCGGCAAGCAGAACCTCTACGAGTTCGGCGGCATGCACGTCCCGCTGGTTCTCGCCGGCCCCGGCGTCCGCGCCGGGCGCAGCGACGCCCTGGTGTACCTGTTCGACTTGTATCCGACTTTCTGTGACTTCGCGGGCGCCGCGCCGCCGGCGGACGCCGAGGGCGCGACGTTGCGTCCGCTCCTCGCCGGCCAGGCCACGTCGCTCCGGCCCGTGCTCTTCACCGCCTACCAGGACGTCCAGCGCGCCGTGCGGGACGAGCGTTGGAAACTCATCCGCTACCCGCAGGTCGACCGCACCCAGCTGTTCGACCTCGCGTCTGACCCCCACGAGCGGCGCAACCTCGCCGCCGAACCGGCCCACCAGGCGACCCTGGCCCGGCTCCGCGCGCTGCTTGCGCAGGAGGCCGCGCGGTGGGGCGACCCGGTACCGTGGACCAGCCCGAACGTTCGCCCGGCGGCGTGGACGCCACCGACCAGCCCCGAGACGGCAGCGAAGCCATGATCACGTCTCGCTCCGGCATGCGTCCCCGCCTGGCTCGCACCTGCGCGGTCGTTCTGCTGGCGGCGGCTTTCTCGCTTCCCGTGAACGGCGCCGAGTCGTCCGCGCCGGAATCCGGCCGCGTGCACCGCAATCTCGCCTACGGGCCGCATCCGGAACGCAACCTCCTCGACCTGCACCTGCCGGCGGAGACGCCGCCGGGACCGCTGCCCGTCGTGGTGTGGATTCACAGCGGCGGGTGGTACACCGGTGGCAAGGGCGCCGGAGGTGCGGCGCGCGCGCTCGTCGCGCGAGGTTATGCCGTTGCCGCGATCACCTACCGTTTCAGCCAGGACGCGATCTTCCCGGCCCAGATCGAGGATTGCCAGCGGGCGATCCGCTGGCTCCGCGCGCATTCGCGGGAGTACGGGCTCGATCCCGCACGGATGGGAGCGTGGGGCGGATCGGCCGGCGGACACCTCGCGGCGTTGCTCGGCACGGCCCCGGAGGCATTTCCCGCGCCGGCGGACGATCCGCATCGCGACCTCCCGGCGCATGTGTCCGCGGTCTGCGCCCAGAACCCGCCGACCGATCTCACGCGCTGGGACGCCCAGGCCCTGCCCAACGCGTCGGTCGTCGCCAATCAGCCCGACTCGATGGTCGCGCGGCTCCTCGGCGGGATGCCGGACCGGGAACCCGCCCGGGCGCGGCGGGCGAGTCCACTCACGTATGTCAGCGCGCGCGCGGCCCCGTTTTTTATCGTGCACGGCGACCGGGACCGCGCCGTGCCGCCGCAGCAGAGCATTTCGTTGCACGAGGCGCTGCGCGCGGCCGGCGTCGAATCCACGCTCCACCTGATCCCCGGGGCCGACCACGCCAACGCGGCCTTCGCGCAAGGCGTGCCGCACGCCGCGATCGCGGCATTTTTCGACCGGCATCTCCGCCCTTCGGCCGCGTCGCGGTGAACGCGATCCGGAGCAGACCTCATCAAGCTTGATGTAGGCGGGGTGCCCTCACCCCGCGGGCTCCGGGCTTCGAATGCTCAAGTCCTGCGGGGTGAGGGCACCTCCGCCTACATCCTGGGCGCCTCAGCCGGAGGCATGCAGTTGAAAGTTGAGGGTTGAACGTTGAAAGAGCCGAACTCGACGGGACGAACAACCGTTTGGCAGACGGAAGGCGAAGGCACCTTTCGGTGCGGGCTGCCGGCAGACCGCGATTTCAGCCCGCGCCCGCGGCGTCGTGTCTTTCAACTCTCATCTTTCAACTTTCAACTGCATGAG
>JAEUHA010000448.1 GCA_016793535.1 Opitutaceae bacterium
TACGAGCCGCTGGACTACGCCTGGTACGGAGCGAACAGCGGCGGCGTGCCGCATCCGGTGGGGACGAAGCAGCCGAATCCGTGGGGCGTGCACGACCTGCAGGGCAACGGCTGGGAATGGACGTACGGCTGGTACGGCCGCTATCCGGGCGGGACGGTCGAAGATTACGAGGGTCCCGTGTCGCCACAGGGCCGTGACGTGATCAAGCCCCATCGCTCGATGCGCGGCTCGAGCTGGAACGACCGCGGGCGGCACGGCCTGATGACCACGAATCGCTGGAGCACGTGGGGCATGACGCAGAACCAGTGGGTGACCTTCCGCATCGCCCTCGTCCCAGAAGTGCCGCCGCCACCCGGTACGCCGGTGCGGGGGGCGTTCTCCGCCGCGCCTTCAGGCAGCGCAGTCGACGCCGTGCCGGTCAAGCGGTGAGCCCACGGATCGACGGGGTCTGCCTGTTACATGTTAGGAGCGGAACGGCGTTCGGTGCTAACATGTAACAGGCAGACCCCTTAGGCTGCCGGTCCGGCTCAGGCGCGCGCCGGCACGATCGCGCCGTGCTTCGCCAGGGTGGATCGGAGGTCCGCCAGCGGCACCTGTTTGGGCGTCGTCCCGCTGCGTGCGGCCAACGCCGCGGTTGCGCCTGCCGCCTGGCCCATCGCCATGCATGAGGCCTGTACGCGCAGCGCCGAGTTCGCCAGCCGGTCGCTGCTCACGCACCGACCCGCCACCAGCAGGTTCTTGCTCGCCTTCGGGATCAGTGCGCTCAGGGGCACGGTCGGCACCAGGCCCTCCTTGAGATGCTTGGGCTTCACGCCGCCTTCGAAATGCAGGTCGATCGGATAGAAGGAGTGCGACACCGCGTCGTCGAAGCGCCGTCCGCCCTCGTAATCCTCCACGGTGATCGTTGACTCGCCCACGATCCGGTAGGTCTCGCGGATGCCTGTCTCGGGTTGGAGACGTTCGATCTCCATCAGGGCCAGCGCCGGCTCCTGCTGCAGGAAACGCAGCACCCGCAGCAGCGACTGCCGCCCGGCGATGTTCGTCTCCGTATGCGATTCCGAGGTGGTTCCGTCGGCGCCGACGACGTGGTTGCCGCTTTCGCCGCCCTTCCCGAGCCAGCCGGCGATCGTGCCGTTGATGTCCGTGCGTTTGAGTGCGCCTGACTTGACCGCGGCCGCGTGCTTCGCCTGCAGGGCCTTCAGCACGTTGGCGTCGATCGAGGCCAGGTCGTAGCCGCCGACGCGATAAATCAGCGTTCCTGGCTGCCGGGTTTCTTCCCGCATCCGCGCAAAGCCCGCCAGTCCCACCGCCGTGGCGCTGCCGGTGCAATCCACGACCTGCTTCGCCGTCACGTCGACCATCGTGCCTTTGCCCACCAGCCGCACCCGCCACCCGCCGCCCACTTCCTCGACCGTGAGCGGAGACTCGTAGTAACGCAGCTGTACGCCGGCCTGGATGCAGGCTTCCTCGGCGAGCGCGGCGTAGAGTGCGCCGCAGATCCGCACCTGGTGTCGCCAGTGCTGCGGGCCGGTGGGTTTGCTGAAATCCGGCAGCTCGTCGTTGTTCAACTCCGCGGTCCGTTTGACGATTTCCCAGCCGATGCCGGCGATGACCTGTTTGCCCCAGGCATGGAACAGGCCGGGAAAATCAACGCCGCCCGTGGTCGTGGTGCCGCCGAGCTGGCTGCCCGCTTCGACCAGCATCGTCTTTGCGCCGAGCCGGCCCGCCTGGATCGCGGCGATCGCGCCCGCGGAACCGCCGCCGATCACCAGCACGTCGGTAGTGAGACTGCGCACCGTCGGCGGTGGGGTCGCAGCGACCAGCACGGTGCCGGCGGGAAGAGTTCCGAGGGTGGCGAGGAAATGACGGCGTTTCATGGGAGTGCAGGGGTGAGGGAGAGCGTCGATTGCGCGGGAGGATCTGCGGCACAGCCGCTCGCATTCAAAAAGTCGTGGTCGCCGAGACCCGCCAGGTGCGGGGATTGGCGTAGCCGAGTGACTTGTCAGCGTAGAACTCGTCGGTGACGTTGTCGACGTTGACCTGGAATTTCACGCGGCGCTGGAAAATGCGCGTCGCATATCCGGCCATGAGGTCGAGCCGGTCGTAGCCATCCTCGACGACGAACTTGCGCGCGAACGAGGCGTCGAGCGGGATCGGGCCGTCGCGGCGCTGGTAGCCGGCGCTGAGCGTGAGGCCCGCGAGCGGCTTCGCGGTGAAGTCGTACTTGACCCACAGGCTCCACGAATCGGGCGAGTTGCCGCGGAGCGGGAGGCCGAGCGTGTCGGGCTTGCCGTCGCCGTTGAGGTCGGGCGAGCTGGCGGTGTTGATCACGTCGGCCGCGATGCGCGCGTCGATGTGGGCGTAGGCGGCGATGACGCTGAGATTGCGCACGGGCGTCCAGACCAGGTCGAACTCGAAGCCGTCGGAGCGCTCGCCGTCGGTGAGGGAGGCGCCGTTGATGCCGAGCACGGCGGCGCCACTGTTGACGCGGCGGACGTTCGTCTTGTCCACGCGGAACGCGGCGACCGTGCCGGTGAGCGTATTGCGCAGGAGGGTGAACTTGACGCCGGCCTCGTCGCCCACGCCGGTTTCCGGCGGGAAGAACGGCGCGTTGGGATCGATGGTGCTCGCGCGGCCGTTCGGGCGAAACGACTCCGAGTGCAGCGCGTAGAGGGAGATTTCGGGCGTGAGCGCGAAGGTGGCGCCGTATTGCGGCGTCCACGCCGTGCGGCCCTGCCCGCGCAGATCGCTCCAGCGCGTGCCGGCGAGCAGCGTGAGACGATCCTGGATCAGGCTCATCTGGTTGGTGACATACGCGCCCTGCTGCCAGACCGGCTTGCTCCATGGGTTGTTGACCACGGCGCCCGGGCCGCCGGGCGTGCCGATCTCCTCGAGCGTCGGGTAGCGGCGCACGCCGAAGATCTCGGCCTCGGTGCCGGCGTCGAAGAGGAAGCGTTTCGTCGTGAACGGGCTGTTGTTGACCCAGGCAAAGAGCAGCTCCTTGTTGCCGATCTCGGAGCGGTCCCAGCCGGCGACCAGTTTGTTCTTCGTGCCGAGCACCTCGAAGCTGGCGAGGAGGTTGACGTTGAAGGTGCGGTTGATCGCGCCGATCGAGGAAATGCCCGGGCGGTCGAAGTAGGAGTGATTGTCGTTCACCGCGATCCGGTTGCGCGTGACGGTCGTGCGCTGGAGGCGGTTGCCGTCGCTGGCGCCATGGACCGCGTTGAGGAGGAGATGTTCGCCGAGCTTCTGCGTGACGGTGACGGAATAGAAGTTCGACTCGTCGTCGTAGGTGTCGGTGGGCGTAAGCGCGCCGAGCTCGATGGCGCGGGCGAGGGCGGCGCCGGTGAGCAGTTGCTGGGTGAAGGGCGCCGGCCGGTCGGTGGTGAGAAACACATCGCCCAGCCGCTCCTGGATGCCGCCCTGTTTGCGGTGCTGCGCGTCGAGGGTCACGCGCGTGGTCGCGGTGGGATTCCATTCCGCGATGCCGCTGAGAAACGTCTGCTCGTCGCGCCAGAACTTGCGCCAGCCGTCGGTGTCGAGCCGCGAGCCCATGAAACGGAAGAGCAGGGTCTTGCCGATGATGGGCTGGTTGAAGTCGAACTCGGCGTACTTGTAGTTGTCGTCGCCGAAGCCGAGGCGCACCGAAGCATAGCGTTCGGCGAGCGGCTTCTTGGTGATGACGTTGATGACACCGCCGGGATCGGAGGCGCCGAAGAAGATCGAGCTGGGGCCCTTGAGCACCTCGATGCGTTCGAGGTTGGCGGAGTTGGTGATGCCCTGCATCCGGATCCCGTTGCGCAGCACCTGCGAGGTCTGGAAACCGCGCACGACAAACTGCTCGCTGCGCGTGCCGCCGCCGCCGCCCTCATTGCGGGCCGAGAGGCCGACGCCGCTGACGAAACGGATGGAGTCTTCGACCCGGCGCGTGTCCATGTCGGCGATGAGCGCCTCGGTCACGACCTGAATGCTGGCCGGCATGCGCTTCACGTCGGTGGCGATGAGCGTGCCGGAGACGGTCTGCTCGGCGCGGTAGCCGTTGGCCGGCGTGGCGGAGACGGTGAAAGCGTTGAGCGAGATGATCTCGGAATCGCGGGGGACGGCGGCAGGTGCCGCGGCGGCAGACTGGGCCTCGGCGGAGGTGCCGGCGAGGAAGCCGAGGGCGGCGGCGAGGAACGGGCGGGGTTTCATGGGGACGGGGGAATCTTTGGCGAAGGAATCGGAAGACGGGGCGGAGCGCGGCGCGGGCGTCGGCGGGCGTGCCGTGCGACCGACGGTGAGGGCGCCGGTGCTCGCGTCCTGCGACACGATCAGCTCGGTGCCGGCGACCATGCGGTCCAGCGCTTCGCGGGGAGTGAAGTCGCCTTGCACGGGGTTGGTTTTGACCCCGCGCACGACGTCGATCGGGTAGACGATCGGAGTGCGGGCTTGCTGGGAAAACTGCCGGAGGGTGACGGCCGCGTCGCCCACGGGCAGGCGGAAATGGATTTTCGGCGCCTCGGCGGCCAGGGGCCAGGCGGTCGGGATAACCGCGAGGAGCCAGGCGAGCGCGAAGCGCCAGGGCCGCGCGAGGCGGCGGAACAGAGTCATGGGTTTTTCATGCCGACGGACCGGCGCGAGCTAGGAGGGGGCAGGGAGCGCCGGTCCGGCGGCTGTAACGAATGGTGATACGATTTCCGCTAGCCGATCGCCACAAATTGTTTGGTTCCCGGGCGCTCACGGCGGCACGGTCGTCTCCGGTGCGTGGAGACGGCTCGGGCCGCGGTTCGCAGGGTAAGAGAGGCGGTGGCCATGCGCGGAGGGCAGCGCTTCGTCGCCGGACGGGCGCGGACGAAGCAGCGCCCTCCGACGTGGGGCTAGACCTTTCTGCAACGGTCCCAGGCGGGTTCACCGCGTTCCCGCGCGGCGCAGGATCCAGGCGCCCTCCGCCGGACGTTCCACGGCGATGCCGAAGCTCGCCTCGAGCAGGCGCGCGAACGCCTCGGGTTCGTCGGCGCGGAAGGTGCCAGCGACTTTCACCCGGCCCGCGGCGGCGTCGCCGATCGCCAGCTGGCGGGCGTTCCGGAGGTTGAATTCGACGATCACCGATTCGAGCGGAAGCGCCTCGAACTCGAGCCGCACGGCGCGCCATGCGAGCTCCCGCGCGACGGCCGCGGGATCGGCCGCGCTGACCACGGGGCGCTGGCCCGGCTCGACGCGCCCGCGTTCTCCGCGGACGAGCGACACCGGCCCGCTGCCGGCCGACTCGAGCTGCACGCGGCCTTCCGTGACGATCACGTCGACCGTGTCACGCTCGCGGCGCACGTTGAACGCCGTGCCTACGGCGCGGACCGTCACGCCGCCCGCCTCGACCAGGAACGGCCGCGTGGCGTCCTTGACCACGGTGAGATGAACCTCGCCCTCGCGCAGGCGCACGCGACGCTCGTGGACGCCAAAGGCGAGTTCGACGCGACCGCCGTGGTTCACCTCGGCGACGGAGCCGTCGGCCAGCGCCTGCAACTCGGGCCGCGGGACGACGCGCACGCCGGGCGAGACACTGGGCGCCTCGGCTGGTGCGGACGGCACGCGGAAGACGAGCATCGCCAACAGGGCAGCGACGCCGGCGCCGGCGCATGCCACCCACCAAGCGGTGCGGCGCGAACTGCGGGAAGAGGGCGCCAGCAGATCGGGGTTCGGACGGGCGGCGTCGGCGGGCTGCCATGCCGCGAGCGCGTCGAGTGCGGACCAGGTACGGTCGAGTCGCTGCAAGGCGGCCCGGTGGCGCGGATCAGCGCGGAGCCACTGGAGAAACGAATCCTGTTCCGCGGCGGTGAGCGCCCGGTCGCGACGGGCGAGCCAGGCGGCGGCCTCGGCTTCGACGGGATCTTGCTCCGGTGCGCTCATGTCGGGAATAGACGACCGCGGTTCGACCACTCGAGGCCCGCCGCTAGGAAGGCGGCCGCCTGCGGGCTACGCGAGGATTCGGGGAAAAACGTGCGCATGGTCCCGAGCGTGTTCACGGCAGTCCAAAGCGCGCGAGATACTCGGCGCAGCGGCGCACGCCCACGCCGACCTGGGCCTCGACCGTGTGCTCGGCGATGCCGAGCTGGCGCGCGATTTCCTTCTGCGGCAGGCCGTAGATCTTGCGCAGCGTGAGAATCTGGCGGCAGCGATCAGGCAGCGTCTGGATCGCCTCGGCGAGGAGCGCGAGCTCCTGACGCCGACTTACCGTTTCGGCGATGCCCGGTTCGTTGTCGGCCAAGGCGTCGCCTTCAAAATCGACGAGCGCTTCCATCGGCACGATTTGCCGGCGGCGGAGCTGGTCGAGCGCGAGGTGACGGGCCGTGGTGAAAAGGAGCGGCTTCACCGCGTGCTCGCGCAACGGATCGCGGGCGCGGAGTTGCAGGACGCGGGTGTAGGTTTCCTGCACCACGTCGTCGGTGTCGCCGAGCGCCCGGAATCGTCCGCGCAACCACGCCCGCAGCGCCGCGTCGTGCGGTTGCACGTGGATGGAGAACCAGCGCGCGTCGTCGTCGGACAATGGGGTCATGGGGCCGGGCAATAACGAACGACCCGGGGGTGTTCCGCTAGCCTGGAATGAACGATTTCACGAAAATCCGCAGTGTCACGCGCGCCCGCGGACGGGGTCTGCCTGTTACATGTTAGCTGCGAAGCGGCGCTCGATGCTAACATGTAACAGGCAGACCCCTTTTCGACTCCGCGACGAAGTGAAGCGAGGGTTCAATCTTTCGCCTTAGTCCTGCACCCAGAGCGATCGCGTGGCGACCCTGCCCGCGGCGAGGTCGATGGTCACGAGCAAGGGCTCCGATACCTTGTCGGGGACGGCGGGCCGCCGGCCGATCAGCGATAGGACCTTGGCGTCGGGCAGCACCTGATCGAGTTCACCGAGGCCGCTCGCGGCCTGCCACGCGGGCCGGCCGCCGCGGTCGACGCGTGTCACCGCGAGCGTCCCGCCCGAGGCCTGGCCCGGGCGGTGGAGCAAGAGCACGCTGTCAGGGTCCGCGAGCCGTAGCAGTCCGCCGTCGCGCGTCGCGCGCACCAGCGTTCCCGCGACGTAGTCGTCGGCCGACAACGGCACCATCTCCACGAGGGCGGTGCGGGCACCGGTGGTTTCGAGCTGGCCGCGGTGGAGCCGGCGGGGCACGCGGGCTTTTTCAAACGCAGCTTCCCTGGGCACCGACAGGCGCGGCTTGAAGTCGCGCGCGAGTTCCGGCGCGGCATGCACGCCGATCCACTCCGTTGGCGAAAGACGGCCGCCCTGGCTGAGCAGATCTTCCGGCTTCGGGATGGGATCTCTCCAACCGGTGCGCGCCGGCTTGGGGACGGGCACCGCGGCGAGCGTCGCGGGATCAAACTCGAACCAGCGTTGCTGATCACGGGAAGAGACCCGCAGCCGGCCGTCGACTTCGTAGTGCCCCTGCGCGACAAGGTCACCGAGGGCTGGATTCGCCCGCTCGAGGTCCGCCGCGGTGATCACCTGGCCGGTCCGCAGATTGCAGGCGGTGATCTCGGGCAGTTGCAGCCACACGACGTCACCGTCGGCACCGAGCAGCGCTGCCCGGGCATTGCCCGCGGACGAGGGACGATGGCGGGCGAGGGAGATCACGCGCCGGCTGGCGGGGTCTGTTTTCGAGTGCACCAGCACGTCGAAGCGGTACTGGTCGTTCCTTCGTTTGTGACCGAAGGGCAGGTAGGGCTCCACGCGCAGCACGAGCGTCGCGACGTGTTCGGCCGTCTGGACGGAGGGCCCGATGGGTGCACCGGTGGTTTTCACACGCAGCCACGGAGTGCCGAACACGAGGACGAAAACAAGCGCGATTGCGGCCACGCCGAGTGCGAGCAGCAGGCGGAGCCGGTTGAAACGCGTCACAAACGGAACCGCCGCGGCGGGCCCCGCGGGAGTTCGCTCACCTTCGAGCCGCCGCAGGATCAGCCGCCAGGCGTCGAGTTCGGTCGCCTTGCCTGGGTACGCGCCGCGCGAGGTTTCCCACTCGTAGAACCGGCGCAGGAACGCCAGGAACCCGGCGTCATCGTGAAATTTTTCCACCCGCGAGGATTCGCCGTAATCGGCGCGCACGAAACAGCCCCCGGCATGACGGATCGTGGTGCCGCCTTCCTTGTGCGCGGTGGAAAACATCTGCCCGCGCCGCATGCCGTCCAGGATCTCGCGCTGCACTGCCGCGACGTCACGGAGCCGAGCGTCCGCCTGGCGCGCCTGCTCAGCCAGGGATCGGTAGCGTTCCGTCGACGCCGGTGCCAGCGTACCTCCGGGCTCGCTGGTGAAGTCGCGGGTCCAAAGCGCAAACCAGCCGTCCAGGGCCCGTCGCTGGGCCTCGAGCGCGGCGGGGGCGAGCGCGGCGTCGAGGGCTTCGAAGCGCAGCGTGTAACGGTTCGTCGTGTCGTGGGCGGCCTCGAACCGGAGCGTGACGCGAAAGGGCACCCCGCTGGCCTGGGCCTGGGCGGTGTAAGTCAGCCGTGGCTCCGCGGGCACGGCTGCGAGCACGGTCATTATTTCCCGCTCGATGGCGGCCTGGATTTCCTGGGGTGGACGGGGATCGTGAACGGTGAGCTCGCGCAGGACGGACATCGGGCGATGGGGGGAGCCTGGGAAACTGAGCGCGACCGGCGGCGGCGGCGAGCGCGAAGCGGCGGGGGCGGGTGCGTCACTTTTTCGAAACCTGACTGCGACGCGGGCCGTCGCATGCCGTGCATTCACTTTGCCATGACGGTATCCATGACGCTGGGTTTGATCGCGGTCCGAGGCCGGCGGTGGCTCGGGCTCGCCGCTTTGCTGACAGGCCTCGCTGGGGTGGTCCCGGCGGCCGAAACGACGGTGCGGCGCACGTGGACCGTCGATGGAGTCGAGCGGGAAGGGCTGTTGCACCTGCCGGCCAAGGCGACGACGCAGCCCGTGCCGCTGGTGTTTGCGTTCCACGGTCACGGGGGATCGATGCGCCAGGCGGCGCGGTCGTTCGACGTGCACACACTCTGGCCCGACGCGGCGGTCGTGTATCTCCAGGGATTGAATACCCCCGGGAAGCTCACCGACCCGGAAGGCCGGAAAGCCGGCTGGCAGCACGACCGCGGGGAGCAGGGTGACCGCGACCTGAAGTTCTTCGATGTGGTGCTGGCCGATCTCCGGCAGGCGTATCGGATCGATGACCGGAGAATCTACGCGATGGGGCACTCCAACGGCGGCATCTTCACCTACCTTCTGTGGGCGACGCGGGGCGACGTGTTCGCCGCGGTGGCGCCGTCGGGCGCCGTTGCGCCGAGGCTGGTGCGCCAGCTCAAACCGAAACCGATGCTGCACGTCGCCGGCGAGGCGGACCCGTTGGTGAAGTACGACTGGCAGCGGCGGATGATCGATGCCGTGCTGAAACTCAACCAGGCCGGCGCCGGCGTCGCGTGGTCGCACGGAGGCAAACGGCATGCGTCGAAAATCGGCGCGCCGGTGGTCGATTGGACGCACCCGGGTGGACACGAATTTCCCGCGGCGGCGCGAAGCGCGATCGTGACGTTCCTGCAAGCGCAGACGCGGCCAGGGGACTGAACCCGATGGTTCATCCTGGTCGCCCCCTGATGTTTTTGGACAGGATGGGCGGGATGGACAGGATGAGAAAATGAGGTTGGAAAATCTGTCACGCCGACCGATCCGAACTCCGAAGCCATCCTGTCATACCAATCGGCCCAAGCTTCTAAACTTAACCGCGGATTACGCGGATCACGCGGATAAGGGAAACATCAGCGCCATCAGCGAAATCCGCGGTCAATAGGCTTGGGCGGTATTCAGCGAGATGTACAAGAGCAAAGTCCGCTCGGTATAAATCCTGTTCATCCTGTCCCCCGCTTGCCTGATTTCCCGCGCTGGCGAACGCGCGGGAGAGGTTTGCTGAGAAACGGTGCCGAGAGCTGAGGCCGGACTCGGCCTAAGTCGTCGGAAAGGGTGGACGCCGACACCGCGTTGCCCTACCGAAAAGGTCGCCATGATCGCTTACCCTGGATCCCGTCGCGAATTTCTCCGAAACGTCCTGGTCGGCGCCGCCGCCGCTGGCACCCTTCGACTCCAGGCCGCCGAGGGACCCAAGTGGACGATTGGCTGCCTCAACCGGCCGTGGACCAAGTGGAGCTGCGACGAGATGCTCGATGGGGTGAAGGCCGCCGGTTACTCGGTGGTCGGACTGCAAACTCCGACCAAGGACGATCCCTTCGTGGCGTCGGAGTCGGCCGACTACCTGTCCGCGCTCAAGCGCAAGATCGATGCCCGTGGCCTCAAGGCGATCATGGGCCGGATCCGCACCAAGGACGATGCGCCGCTCAACGATGCGGCCAAGGCCGACCTTCGCCGGCAGATCGACAACGCGCGCACGCTGGGCCTCGGCACCCTGATCAATACCGGCGTGGGCAAGCCCGCGCAGTTTGACGGCTGGTACCGCAGCATGGCGTACGCGGCGGCCTACGGCGCCGAGCGCGGCGTACAGATCGTGACCAAACCCCACGGCGGCGTGAACGCGGCCGCGGCCGAACTCCTCCGCTGCGTCGAGAAGGTCAATCATCCGAACTTCGGCATCTGGTACGATCCGGGCAACATCATCTACTACACCGGCAAGGATCCGCTGGCGGAGATGGAACCGATCCTGGCGAAGATCACCGCGTTCACGGCCAAGGACTGCACGGCCCAGAACGGCGAGGTCATGATCCAGCTCGGCACGGGCAAGGTCGACTTTCTCCCGCTGTTTCGCCGGCTCAAGCAGGCCGGGTTCAAGGGCCCGGTGATGGTCGAGGCGTGCGCCATCGGCGACACGGCCGCGGCCACCACGAAAAACGCGCGGGCCACCCGCGAGTTCCTGGAGACGGCGCTCGCCAAGGTCTGAAACCCTCCGCTGGTGTGATGTTCAGGAGCGAGCCCATATCCTCCGACCTGATACGCCGCGACCGGACCCGGACGCGCCGGCTCGCCGGGCGGCTGGGCTGCGGACTAGCCCTCCTGCTGGCGGCCGGAGCCCAGGCGGTCTCGGCGGCGACGGCGACGCCGGGGGCGGTGCCGGAGACGATCGAGTTCAACCGCGACGTCCGGCCGATTCTCTCGGACAAGTGCTTTCACTGTCACGGCCCCGACGCCTCGCACCGCAAGGGCAAGCTCCGCCTCGACCTGCGCGAAGAGGCGCTGCAGCGGGAGGCGTTTGTTCCGGGCCAGCCGCGCGAGAGTGAACTCGTGGCGCGCATCCTGTCGCCCCACGAGGACGAGGTCATGCCCCCGCCGGAGTCGAACAAGCGGCTGAGCGCGCGCGACAAGCGCGTCCTCGAGCAATGGATCCAGCAGGGGGCGACCTACCAGAAACACTGGGCCTACGAGCCGCCGGTGAAGCCGCCGGTTCCCGCCGGGGCGAACGGCGTCGACGTGCTGGTCGCGCGCCGACTCGAGACCGTCGGCCTCCGGCCTTCTCCCGAGGCGGACCGGCGCACCCTGATCCGGCGGCTGCACTTCGACCTGCTGGGCCTGCCGCCGACCGCGGCGGAGGTGGCGGCCTTTGCAAACGACCCGTCGCCGACGGCGTACGAGGCGCTCGTCGAGCGCGTGCTCGCCAACCCGCACTACGGCGAACGGATGGCGATGGGCTGGCTCGATGTGGTGCGGTTCGCCGACACGATCGGTTATCACAGCGACAATCCGCGCAACGTCTGGCCCTACCGCGACTGGGTGATCCGGAGTTTCAACGCGAACAAGCGCTTCGACCGGTTTACGCTCGAGCAGATCGCCGGAGACCTCCTGCCGGATGCGAACCGCGAGACCCGCGTCGGCTCCGCGTTCAACCGGCTGCTGCTTTCCACCGAGGAGGGCGGCGCCCAACCCAAGGACTACGAGGCGCGGATGATGGCCGACCGGGTGCGGGCGATCGGGACGGCCTGGCTGGGCCAGACCACGGGTTGCGCGCAGTGTCACGATCACAAGTTCGATCCGATCTCGACGCGCGACTTCTACGCGCTGGGGGCGTTCTTCGCCGACGTGAAGGAGCCGTCGGTCGGCCGGCGCGAGGAAGGCATGCTCGTCACCACGCCGGAGCAGGACGCGCGGCTGGCGGAACTCGACGCCGCCGTGGCGAGTGCCCGGCGCCAGGTCGAGGCGGTGACGCCGGAGATCGAGGCCGCGCAGGCGGCCTGGGAGGCGGCGCTCCGCGACGCGACCCACGAGCTGCCGGAGCTGAAGCCGGGCGCGAAGGCCAGTGCGGCCGACCAGCGCACGGCGCGCGACGTGCTGGCGGCGGCCAAGAAGGACGCCGCCCGGCGCAACGCACGGGAACGCCAGACGCTGCAGACTTACTTTCGCACCAAGGGCGACGCCCCTTATCGCGCCGAGCGCGCGGCGCTCGCCGCGGCGGAGGCGGCGCGCAAGGCCTTTTACGACGGCCTGCCGAAATGCCTCGTGACCGAGTCGACGCCGGAGAAACGCGTGGTGCGGCTGCTGCCGCGGGGCAACTGGATGGACGAGTCGGGTGAGGTGATGCGGCCCGCCTTGCCGCGCTTCCTGGTGCCGGCCGCGGCGGAAGGGCGCGAGCTCAACCGCCTGGATCTCGCGCGCTGGCTGGTGTCGCGCGACAACCCGCTCACGGCGCGCACGGTGGTGAATCGCCTCTGGCGGCAGTTCTTCGGCACCGGCTTGAGCCGGGTGCTGGAGGATCTCGGCGCGCAGGGTGAGGTGCCGCCGAACGCGCCGTTGCTCGACTGGCTGGCGTGCGAGTTCATGGATCGGGGCTGGGACGTGAAGCACGTCGTGCGCACGATCGTGACCAGCCGGACCTACCGGCAGGTGTCGACGGCAACGCCGGAGCAGCTCGCCGCGGATCCGGAGAATCGCGAGCATGCCCGGCAGAGCCGGTTTCGCGTCGACGCCGAGCTGGTGCGGGACAACGCGCTCGCGGTGGCGGGGCGGCTGGAGACGGCGATCGGCGGGCCGAGCGTGAAGCCGTATCAGCCGGACCGTTACTGGGAGAATCTGAACTTCCCCCCGCGCGAGTACGTCGCGGACCGCGGTGAGGCGCAGTATCGGCGGGGACTTTACGTGTGGTGGCAGCGCACCTTCCTGCATCCGAGCCTGCTCGCCTTCGATGCGCCGAGCCGGGAGGAATGCGTCGCGGAGCGCAACCGCTCGAATCTCCCCCAGCAGGCCCTGGTGCTGCTCAATGATCCGACCTACGTCGAGGCGGCGCGCGTACTGGCCGCCCGGATACTCACGGAGGGCGGGACGGACACCGCGCGCCGGCTGGAGTTCGCCTGGCAGTGCGCGCTGCAGCGCCGGCCGCGGCCGGAGGAGACCGCCACGCTGACCGCGCTGCTCGAGCAGCACCGCCGGGCGTATCGGGAGGACCCGGCGGCCGCGCGGGCGCTGCTCGGCACCGGGGCCACGCCCGTGCCGCCGGACCTCGAGGAGTCGGAGCTGGCGGCCTGGACCCACGTCGCGCGGGTCCTCCTCAACCTGCACGAATTCATCACCCGCTCCTGACCATGCCGTTCACGCCGTTTTCCCCCCAGACCCGCCGCGCGTTCCTCGGTCGTGTTTCGCAGGGCGTTGGCACGGTCGCGCTCGCGTCACTGCTCCGCGGACCGGAGCTGCGGGCCGCCCGGGCGGCGCGCGGGGTCGTGCACCCGCTGCCGCTGCCCCAGCGCGCGAAGCGGGTGATCTGGCTGACGATGGCCGGCGGCCCGTCGCAGTTCGAGACCTTCGATCCCAAGCCGAAGCTGGCCGCGATGCACGGCGAACCGATGCCCGAGAGCATGACGAAAGGCCAGCAGCTCGCCCAGTTGCAGGGCCAGAAACTGGTCTGTCATGCACCGCAGTTTCCCTTCGAACGGTTCGGGAAGAACGGCACCGAGATCTGCTCGCTGTTTCCGCGGCTGGGCGCGGTGATCGATGACATCTGCCTGATCCGCTCGATGACGACGGACGCGATCAATCACGATCCGGCGCACATGTTCATGAACACCGGGGCGCAGATTGCCGGGCGGCCCAGCATGGGTTCGTGGGTGAACTACGGTCTGGGCAGCGAGGCGGAGAACCTGCCGGGTTTCGTGGTCATGGTGTCGACGGGCCCGGGGCGCTCGCCGCAGCCGATCGCGGTGCGGCAATGGAGCAGCGGATTCCTGCCGACGCGTTTTCAGGGCGTGCAGCTACAGGGGCGGGGCGACGCCGTGCATTACCTGGCCAACCCCGGACGCGTGTCGCGGGAGCAGCAGGGCGCGGATATCCAGGCCATCACGGCGCTCAACCGCCAGCACGACGCGTTTGTGCGCGATCCCGAGATCGCGACCCGGATCGCGCAGTACGAGATGGCGTTTCAGATGCAGGCCAGCGTGCCCGAGCTGGTGGACTTGCGCAGCGAGCGGGCGGAGACGCTCGAGCTGTACGGGTGCACGCCCGGTGACGGGAGCTTTGCGAGCAACTGCCTGCTGGCGCGCCGCATGGCGGAGCGCGGGGTGCGTTTCATCCAGCTCTATCATCGCGACTGGGACCATCACAGCCTGCTGCGCGAGGAGCTGCCGCTGCGGGCGAAGGAGACCGACCGCGCGTCGGCGGCATTGATCACCGATCTGAAGCAGCGGGGCATGCTCGATGACACGCTCGTGGTGTGGACCGGCGAGTTCGGCCGCACGCCGATGTCGCAGGGCAACAAGGGACCGACCGGCCGGGATCATCACAACAAGTCAATGTCGATGTGGCTCGCCGGCGCGGGCGTGCGCGGCGGCCTGGTGTATGGGGCGACCGACGAGCTGGGTTATGCCGCGGTCGACAAGGTCTGCACCGTGCATGACCTGCACGCCACAATGCTGCACCAGCTGGGCATCCAGCACGACGCGTTCTCGGTGAAGTTCCAGGGCCTCGACGCAAAGCTGACCGGCGTCGAGGGGGCAAATGTGCTGCGGGACATCCTGGCGTGAGGCGGTGCGGGCGAGGGTTTGGCTGGCCGCGGCCCCCTGCGCTCGCATATTGACTTCGGGGCGCACCGGATTCGCTTTGCCGCGGACACGGCGTTGCGCCGCGAAACCTTGAGCCGAATCTCCCGAACTCTCGTTGCTGGCCTGATCGCGGGTGGCGCCATCGCGCTCGTCGCCGGTTGGCCGCGAGCGGTGTCGTCAGCGGCCGCGCCGGCGCCTGCTGCGCTGCGCCTCGGCCAGGTGGAGTTTCCCACCTCCGGGTTGCCGGCAGCCCAGCCGCACTTCCTGCGCGGCGTCGCGGCGCTGCATTCGTTCTGGTACGCGGAAGCGCTGGAATCCTTCGAGGCCGCGCTGCGGTTGGATCCCGGTTTTGCGATGGCCTGGTGGGGCGTGGCCATGACGTACCGGCGTCCGTTCGTTCCCGGTACCGACCTCGAAGCCGGGCGTCGGGCCCTCGCCAACATCCGCGAAACGATGACGCTGACCGCCCGGGAACGGGCCTACATCGACGCCCTGCGCGCGTGGTTTGCCGGCGCGACGCCGGCGGAGCGGGCGCAGGCGCACGCCGTCGCGATGCGTGATCTCCACCGGGCGTATCCGGACGACTTGGACGCCGGGGCGTTCCATGCCCTGGCGCTGCTCGGGCAGGACTGGCCGGACGAGAACACCCTGGCCCGGCACCGGGCGGCGGGCGAGATCGCCGGGGCCGTATTCCGGCGGAATCCGCAGCATCCCGGCGCGGCCCATTACATCATTCACAGCTATGATGAGCCGGAGCTGGCGGCCGAGGGACTCGCGGCCGCCCGTCACTATGCGACGATCGCGCCCGATGCGGCGCATGCGCAGCACATGCCGTCGCACATCTTCGTCCATCTCGGGATGTGGCCCGAAGCGACGGCCGCCAACGAGGCAGCCTGGGCGGCGTCCGAGGCCTGGGTCCGGCGCAAGGGCCTGGGTCCGGCGCATCGCGACTACCACAATCTTCACTGGCTGATTTATTCGTGCCTGCAGGAGGGGCGTTACGGCCGGGCGGCGCGGCTGGTGGACGAATTCCAGGAACTGCGGAAGGAGATGCCGCCGGAGCTGCTCTTCTTCTTCCAGCGGTCCGTGGCCGCGTTTGTGGTCGACACGAACGGCTGGGAACGAGCCGAAGCCCTGTTCTCCGCCCCGTCCGCCTCGGTCGCGTCCGCGGCCGTGACCGTGGGCCTGAAAGCGCCCGCGGGGATCGAGCTTTGTGGTGTCGATGCCGTGCGGCCACCGCCGGCTGGGGGCGCCGGACTCCCGCCCGCGGACATCCCGGCGTTCATTCGCACGCTGGCCGCCGCGACGCTGGGGGCTGCGGATCTGGACGAGCGCCTGCGGCAGTTGCGGGCCTCGGCGGGCGGCGATGCGGCGATGCCGGAGTTCTGGCGTATCCGGATCCTGGAGATCATGGCCGTGACGAGCGCGCGCCAGGGGCGGTTTGACGACGCCATCGTGGCGTTGAGGGAGGCGACGGCGATCGAGGTGGAGCTGGGAATTCCGCCGGGCCCGCCGGCCGCCTACAAGCCGCCGCACGAGCTCTTCGGCGAGATCCTGCTGCGCGCGGGGCGGCCGGCCGAGGCCGCTGCGCAGTTCGGGATTTGTCTGCGCCGGCATCCGAATCGGGCGCGTTCCGTCCTCGGCGAGGCCCGGGCGCGCGCGGCGTCGGGGGACCGGCCGGGCGCCCTCGACTCCTATCGGCGGCTGTTGCAGCTCTGGGTGAACGCGGACGCCGATCTCGCGGAGCTGCGCGAGGCCCGGGAATTCGTGCGTTCCGGCCATGGATGAACCCGCCGCGAAGATGAGGCCCCTCACGCGACGCCGCTGGCTGGGCGAAGCGCTGGCTTTCGCCGGCTGGCCGGCGATTTTGCGCGCACTCGAGCCGGGGGAAGAGCCCGTTCCGTTTGCGGACGACGGAGAATTTCAGCCGGAGGTTCACGCAGCGAGCCCGCGGGTGAGATGTTTCGACCTGCGGCGGCTCCAGGGGCCGATCACCCCGATCGGGGAGTTCTTCGTGTTTCACCAGACGACCGCGCCGCGCGTCGATGCCGCCGCCTGGCGGCTCGAGATCGCGGGACTCGTCGAGCGGCCGGGCGTTTTCACGCTGGCCGACCTGGCCCGCATCGCCGGAGAGAAACGCGAATTCGAGTTCACGCTCGAATGCGCCGGCAACCTGCCGCGACCCGAGATCATGCAGGGTCAGGTGGGCAACGCGCGGTGGACGGGTTTCAGCCTCCCGGCCATCCTCCAGCACTGCGGCGTGAAACCCGAGGCGCGCGAGGCGGTGTTCTTTGGCGCGGACCAGGTGCGGGATTCCGCGGGCGTCGCGCATGGTCCGCACGCGCGCAGTGTGTTTGTGCAGGATGTACTGGCGTCCGACGCCCTCCTCGCCACCCACATGAACGGCGAAGTCCTGCCGGTGGAGCACGGCTTTCCGCTGCGCCTGATTCTTCCCGGCTGGTACGGGATGGCCCAGATCAAATGGCTGACGCGAATCGAGTTCATCGACCGCCGCTACGAAGGGCCGCACATGTCGAGGAACTATCACACGCTGCACGTGCTGCCCGCGACCGGTCGTGAGCCGATCGTGCTGGAAACCTCGATTTCAAAGACGCGCTTGAAGTCCGTGGTCGCCCGTATCGCGCGACGGCGGCTGGGTCGCGGCTGGTCGTATCGGGTGATCGGGGCGGCCTGGGGTGGGGCGGCGCCGATCGAGCGCGTGGAAGTCAGCGTCGATGGTGGCACGTGGCAGCCGGCGCAGATCGACGAGCGCCGCGGAAAGCACGCGTGGGTGCTGTGGTCCGTGCCGGCGCTCGAGCTTTCCCCGGGCCGCCATACCGTGACCTCTCGCGCCATCGACGCGCGGGGGGCCGTGCAACCCAGCGCCGAGGCGTGGCAAAAGGGGATCCGCAGTGCCCGCGAGAACAACGCCCAATGGGAGCGGGTGATCGTGATTCCCGGGTGACGCGGGTCGGGACGAGCCTTCGCGGGGGCGTCAGCGCGAGGGCCACGATAACGCGAGCTTATGGAAACGCCCCGGCGCCCACGAGCGGTGTCCGGGGGCGGAGGCGCAGGTGGATCGTGGGTGGCGGACATTAGAATTTGCATTGTCGTGCTCTTTCCGCCGGCGGTGCCAGGCGTGAAATTGACAGAGTCAGGTAACTGGCCAGATACTTGCTGTGAAGGCGGCGTGCCCCTCCGCTTTTTTCCCGGACTCAGTTACCCCGCGTGCAACCGGTTGCCCCGGTTCGAGGCGAATCCCCTTTCCACCGTAAATTGGTCAGATGCCCCCGACGCCGGACGGCGTTCCTGACCTGGCTCCGTCTCTCCTATGTACACAGCCAAAGCCTGCCTCGCTGGCCGCGTCCGCCCGCTCCGCCCCATCTGGGCGATCGTTCTCGTCGTCGTGTTCGCATTCGTACTTTCGGCCCGTCCGGCCGACGCCCAGTCGACCCTCACGGGTACCGTGACGAACTCTGCCACCGGTCGTACCCTGGAGGGAGCGTCGGTGGCGATCAAAGGCACCGATCGCGAAACGGTCACGGATCGATCAGGCGCCTACCGGTTCGACAGTGTCGCGCCCGGCCCGATCACCCTCACCGTTTCGTACACCGGTCTGAAGACGGTGGAGATGCCCATGGTCATTACTTCGGGCCCCCAGGTGCAGAATGTCGGACTCACGGCGGACATCTACATGCTCAGCAAGGTCGTGATTTCCGGTGAGCGGGAGGGTAACGCCCAGGCGATCACGCTGCAGAAGCTTTCCGCCGGCGTGAAGAGCGTCGTTTCAACGGACGCCTTCGGCAATCTCGCCGGCAATCCGGCCGACCTGCTCGTCAAGCTGCCCGGAGTGGAGGGCGTGTATTGCAGCGACCAGATGCGGTACGTGCGCGTCCGCGGGCTGAACCAGAATCTCACCACGGTCACGATGGATGGAAACCGCCTGGCCAATGGCGCCTCGGCCGGCGCGAACCGCGACTTCCAGTTCCAGACCGTCAATTCGGAGACCGTGGAGCGGCTCGAAGTCGTCAAGTCGCCCACGCCGGACATGGACGGAGATTCCATCGGGGGCGCGGTGAACATGGTTTCCAAGACCGCCTTCGACACCTCGGGTGAGCGGCGCGTCCGGATCCTCGTCGGAGCGACGTCGCGCTGGACCGATCCGCGCCCCAAGAAGTTTCCCCCGCAGTTCGCGTTCTCCTTTTCCGAAGTCTTCGGCGGCCGGCTCGCGGTCGCGATCAACTACAATTACCGCCGCATCTACACGCTCTCGGATTATGTCTCGCAGGCGTACGAACAATTGCCGGCCGGCGTCTCGGGTCCGGCCTACCGCTACTCCGTCGGACTGACCGACTATCGGGAAACGACCTCCCGCAGCGGCGGCGGCATTCGACTCGATTACAAGGTCAGCGAGAACATGCGATTCTACGTCAATGGCACCCACAACCAGATCATCGAGCATGAATACGACAGCTACGTGACCTGGTCGACCAACCAGGGCGTGGCCACGCGCGACGCCGGCGGCAACCTGACCGGCCCGAACGGGATCACGCCGGGGTACACCGAGACGTTTACCGCGGTGCGGGCGGTGCCGAACAGCAATATCACGCTTCGCTCCACGAGTCCGTACAAGGACGGCATGGCCAACTATCTCGGCTTTGGGGGCGTGCATCGCTACCCGGCGCTGAACATCGACTACAACGTCTATCTGTCCAAGGCGAAGACGAACTATGCCGCGCAGAAGCAGTTTTCGATCATCGCCCGCAACGTCGGCTTCACGATCGAGCGGAGTGGCGACGAGTATTTCCCGGTCGTCCGGCAGACCGCCGGGGCGGATTGGACGCAGCTCTCGAGCTACACCGACAACATCTATTCCCGCAGTGGAATGGCCGGCTGGGACGGCTTCGAGGGCGCGTCGCTCAACGTGAAGAAGGATTTCGCGACTCCCGTTCCTTCCTATATCAAGGTCGGGGCGCGGCAGCGCAATCAGACGCGCAAGCTGCAAACCACGCCCTGGACCGGCGTGTTCGTCGGGCCCGACGGGGTGATGGGGCTCAATCCCGCCACGGGACGCAACGACGACAACCTCGCCCAGTTCGGCATCGCGTCGCCGCGGCGCATGGCCTCCTACGACAATTATTACCCGAGCGTGCCGAACACCGAGCATCCGGCGCGGGGCAACCAGACGTTCGATTCGCTGTTCTTCGATTCGCCCCAGTATTTCACGCGGAATCTGGCGACTGACCTGCAAAACGAGCTGACGGGAAAGCAGAGTTTCAAGGAGGACATCACGGCCTATTACCTAATGGGCAACGTGGACATCGGCCGGCTTTCGATCCTCGCCGGATTGCGGGTGGAAACGACGAAAGTCGACGCCGAGGGCGCGCTGCAGGCAATCACGCCCGAGGAACGAGCCCGGCGGGCGGCGTTCGTTGGCCCGCTCACCAATGCCGAGATCACCCGGCGCGCCTTCGCCGAGTTCGGCGGACGCCAGACGCGCGGGGGCGACTACCGCTTCGTCCTGCCGGGGGTGCACTTCAAGTACTCGCCGAACCGGAACCTGGTCACGCGCCTGAGCTACGCCACCAACATCGGCCGGCCGAGCATCGGCCAGCTCATTCCGAGGACCAACGTCAACTACGAGGGCCAGACCGTATCAACCAGCAATCCCAGCCTCAAGCCGCAGACCGCGGACAATTTCGACCTCTCGGCGGAGTACTACTTCGAACCCGCGGGCGTGGTCTCGGTCGGATTGTTTCTCAAAGAGATGAAGAGCTTCATCTACACCGCGGGAGGAGCGACGGTTCCGACCGGGGCCGACAATGGGTTCGGCGGGGAATACGCCGGCTACACCCTCACCACCCAGTACAATGGCGGTTCGGCGAAGATAAAGGGCTTTGAGCTCAACTACAGCCAGCAGTTCACCTTCCTGCCTGGCATCTGGAAGGGATTGGGTGCGTATGCCAATTTCACGAAGATGGAAGCCGAGGGAAACTACAGCAGCGGGGCGGCGATCGCGCTGCAGCCCACCCCAAAGATCGCGGGCTTCAATCCCACGACCGGCAACCTGGGACTCTCCTATATTCGAAACCGGATTACGCTCCGGGCTCAGGCGACCTATCGGGGACGCTATCTCGCCACCTACAATGTGAACGAGTCACGACTCGTGTATTTCAGGGAGCGCCTCCGGCTTGATCTCAAGAGCGCCTACCAACTTTCGAAACGGTTCGAAGTGTATCTGGATGTGAGCAACATCCTGCCCAAGGAGGGCGGTGACAACCAGGATACGGGTGGGCGGGCTTCCAATTACGGCTGGCACGCGCCTCTCTGGTCCTTCGGTTTGAATACCCGCCTATAACTGCGACGCCGGTGCGGCGGGCGTCGGCCGCGGGCCCGCCCGCCGGGTTGAGGTCCGGAGCGCTTCGTTGGCCAACTGATCGCGGTCGACAGCCAAGCTCGTTCCCGCGTGAGCTCCGATCCGCGCGCGACCCCATTTCCGATCGTTCGTCCCGCAACCAACTGGCGTCTTTGGCTCCGGGTGGTGCGCACGAGATGTCAGAGTGCAACACGCTGGCATTCACCTCGACGGAAGGCGGAGGGCGTACGTTGTACTACGCCCGACCGGGGGCCGGATGTGACTTGCGAGGCAGCGTGAACTGCGATGGAAATGTCTGCGGTCGGAATACCCGCCAAGGCAGGGCCGGACAACTTCCAGCGTTGGTTTTCCGGCTCGGCCTTTCCCCTACAGTTGTTCGTGTCGTCGTGTTGTCCAGCAAAGAGAGAGCGTATGAAATCAGCGGCAAAGTCGTGGTTCGCGGTTGGCGTCACCAATCTGAAAGAGTTGCTTCGCGTTGCGGCCGTCGGCTGCACGGTGGCGCGGTCACGACTTTTGGGCGCACGAGGGGCTTCGACATCGGTGAAGCGACGGATTGAGCCGTCGGCGATACGCCTGGTGCGGGCCGGCGCGTGGCGGGGTTGGCTGCTGGGCGTGCTGGGCGCGCTGCCGCTGGCCGGACAGGTTGACCCGCAGCGCGCGGTGACGGTTGATCTGCGGACGCCGCAGTCCCGCCAGGAGACGGTTCGCCTGCTGACCGAGAAATCGAGCGAGGCGAAGCGACTGGCGGAGGTATTGGCCCGGCAGCGAAACTGGCTCGTGCGCGGCACCCTGCCGAGTGGGCGACGGGTCGAGTTGATTCAGGCGGCGAACGACCGGCCGCAATATTACGTGACGCACAACGCCAACGCTGCGATTTCGACGGGCGCCAATCTGCTGCGCAACACCGCTCCGTATCTGGTCAACGGGTCGGGTTACATTGTCGGGGTCTGGGATGGCGGTGCGGTCCTGGCGACGCACCAGGAGTTCGGCGTGCGGGTCCTGGTGCGCGATGGCGCGGGGGTCATCGACCATGCGACCCATGTGGCGGGAACGATCGGCGCATCCGGAGTGGTGTCGCTGGCCCAGGGCATGGCGCCGAGCGTCGGGATTGATTCCTACGACTGGAACAACGATCACGCGGAGATGGCGGCACGGGCGGCCACGGGCCCCAATCAGCCGGCCAACCTCTATATTTCCAACCACTCGTATGGCTATGTGCGGGGCTGGGAGACGGGCAGCTTTTCCGGCGCCACCGGGCCGCATTGGTTTGGCTTGGCGGGCCAGCGCGAGGACCGAGGTTTCGGCATGTACGATGGCAGCACGGCCAGTGTGGACGCGGTGCATTTCAATGCGCCGTATTACTTGGCGTTCAAGTCCGCGGGCAACGATCGCAACGACTCGGCGCCGGCGACGGGCACCACGTTCTACTATGTCAGTGGCGGAGTCTGGGTGGCGAAAGCCTATAACCCGGCGACGGACCCCTTTGCCGACGGCTGGGATTCGGGCGGGTTCGATACCATCGAACAGGAGGCGGCGGCGAAGAACATCATGACCGTCGGCGCGGTGAATGACGCCGTCTCGGGCGCGCTGCGGGTTCCCGCCAATGGCACGATGTCGGCGTTCAGCAACTGGGGCCCGACGGACGATGGGCGGATCAAGCCGGACATCGTGGCGAACGGCGTGAACGTGTACTCTTCGGTCAGCACCACCAACAGCAGCTACAGCTCCTACAGCGGCACGAGCATGTCGGCGCCGAACGCGTCGGGCACCGCGGTACTGCTGGTCGACTACTTCGGCGAGCAGCTGCCGGGGCAGGCGATGCGAGCGAGCACGCTCAAGGGGTTGATGATTCACACGGCCGACGACATCGGCACGGCCGGGCCTGACTATTCGTATGGCTGGGGGCTGATCGATGCCGAAGCCGCCGCTCTCCAGATCAAGGCGCACGCGCAGGCGCCCACCAGCAAGTTCATCCATGAAGGCCTGCTCACGACGGCGAGTCCGTCGTACTCCTTCCCGTTCACGTGGGACGGAGTGAATCCGATTCGGGCGACGATCTGTTGGACCGATCCCGCCGGTCCGGTGCTGACGGGCCTCGACAACCGCACGCCTGCGCTGGTGAACGACCTTGACCTGCGGATCACGGGACCCGGCGGCGTCACCACGCATCTGCCCTTCGTGTTGAACGTGAACAGCCCCGCCAGTGCGGCCACGTTCGGGGACAATGTTGTGGACAACGTCGAGCAGGTGCTCATCGCGGCGCCGGTCGCGGGGACGTACACTTTGACGGTCAGTCACAAGGGCGTGCTGGATGGCGCCCAGCAGCATTTCTCACTGCTGCTGAGTGGCCAGACACCGGAGCCGCCGGTCGTCGTGACGGTCGTGGCCACCGATGCGTCCGCGGGCGAACCCGCGAGCGGCCAGGGCACCGGCACGTTTACTTTCAGCCGCACCGGGTCGACGGCTTCGGCCTTGACGGTAAATTTCGCCGTCAGTGGTACGGCGACGTCCGGCGCCGATTTCACCGCGTTGGGCACCACCGTGACGTTCCTGGCGGGCTCCGCCACGGCCACGCAATCGGTCGCCGTGCTCGATGACGTGCTGGTGGAGGGCAGCGAAACCGTGGTGGTCACGCTGGCTGCCGGAGTGGGCTACACGTCGGGCAGTCCTTCGTCCGCTACCGTGACGATCCAGGACGATGAAGCGGGCGCGACGGCATTCGTGACGAGTCACGTGGCGGGGACGATTCGCAACAACTACAGCGGCTGGGTGGGGATGCAGCTAACGATTGGAGCGAGTCCGGTGACAGTGACGGAGCTGGGGCGGATCATGGCATCCGGCAACAGCGGTACGCACACGGTGAAGCTGGTGAAAGTGAGCGACGGCCTGGATGTCCCGGGTGGTTCGGTATCGATCGC
>JAEUHA010000334.1 GCA_016793535.1 Opitutaceae bacterium
GTAGCTGACAAACGCATCCAGGAGCGTCGATGACGGGCGCAGCTCCTCGATCCGGTTCGTCGGGCCATAGTTCAGGCGCAGATGGTTCGTGATGACCCCGGAGCCCGTGATTTCCGCTCCGCCACGGCCATAGCGGCCGAAATAGGAGTCGGCATACGCGACGCTCGCGCCGACCGCGACGCCGCGGAGCCACGCCGCCTTGAAGCGCTGCGTCAGCGCGAGACTCGCATTCTTCTTCGGCGCGTTCAGCAGTCGCACCCCTTCGGCCGCCCGATCATTCGGATTGCGATAAGTGCGGGCATCGAGGTGACCGAATACCGCGCGGAACGACAGTGTCTCCGTCAGCGAACCCGTCGCCTCGACCTCATAGCCATCCATCCGCTCCTCACCGGAGCCGACAAACTGCGGCACGCCCGGCGGGAAATCACCGTCCGCATCGGCCACGAACAGCGGATTCGCCTGCGGAATCTTATGCCGCCGGATGAAGAAGGCGCTGGTCGACCAGTAGACCTTGCCGCGCAGGAGTTCACCCTTCACGCCGAACTCGACGCCGCGCGAGCGCGGGTTGTCCTGTAGTTCGCCCGTGCCGCGGTCGATCGTCGTCGAGGTCGTGAAGCCGGTGCTGACGTTGCCAAAAAAACTCAACGCTTCCCCGAACGGCTTCGCCACCCCGCCCACGCTGTACGTCGGCTGAGTGACGTTCTTGTTCGCGGAGTTGGCCCGGTTGAGAAAGTCCACGTACTCGTTGTCGAGTCGCTCCAACCGCAGCGATCCAAACAAGAGCAGCTTGCGATGCCACGGCTCGACGCGCTCGCTGATCAGCACACTGCCGAGGCGCGTGGTGAGATCGTTGCGCGTCGTGACCCGCGTCAGTTCGCTGCGGTCGAACTGGTACCAGTTCGGATTGCGCGGATCGAGCAGGCGCGACGAGGCCGGCAGCGCGTTGAGCGTCGCCGGCGGCAGCGCCAGCAGCTTGTTCGGCACCTCCTGGGTCTGCGAGGCGTCGAGCGAAACGAGCAGCTTGTGCGGAATCTTCCCCGTCTTGAACGCGGCGAGGAAGTCGACCTGTCCGCCATAGAAGTAATCCGCTTCCGGCTGGGCGAACCCGTCGCGCGCCAGGAACGTGCCCGTGGCCACGTTGTAGTTCGTCATCGTCCAGCGGTAGGCCTCGAAGGGTCGCTTCCAGGCCTGGAGGTTCGCGCGCACGCTGAAGATCTCGTTGAGCCGGTGCTCGGCCCGCAGGTCGAGGGTGGATGCTTCCCGATGGACATTGAAGTGCGGACCGTAGGCGTTGAATCCGCGGCGCATCAGGTCGTCGGCAATGCCGCCGACCATATTCGTGACGTTCAGCCCGCTGACCGGACTCCGGAAGGTGGGAAACTGCTTCACCGGCGCGCCCGTGCCGCTGTTCATGAACCGGCTGAGCTGCTCCACCTCGACCGTGACCGACGTGTCGCGGGAATGCTCATACGTGACCGCCGCGCTCGCGGCCCAGGTGCGATTGTAATAGAACTCCTGGCGGCCGTTCTGGTCCGTGTGGGCCGCGTCGAGCCGGTAGAAGAGCTTGCCCGACGTGCCCACCGGTCCGGTGACGTGCACTTCGCCGCGCAGGTAATCGTACGTGCCGGCCACGACTCGGGCCGAGTAGCTCGGCCGACGCTGCGGCCGCTGGGTAATGTAGTTCACGAGCCCGCCGGGATTGGCCCGGCCGAAGGTGGCCGCCAGCGGCCCCTTGATGATTTCCACCCGCTCCATGTTCACGACCTCCCCGGTGCCGATACGGGAGAATCCGTTGCGGTAATACGGCACGCCGAAGCCGCGGATGCGCGTGCTGGCGGTGCCCCCTTGCGGCTCCCCGATCAGGCCCGCCCCGGCCACATGCGCCATGATGTCGACGTCCTGCACCAGCAGGAAATCCTCGATGAACTGCCGGTTGATCACCGAGACGTTGATCGGCGTCTCGAGAATGTTCGTCGTGATCCGCATGGCGCCGAGCGTCTCGTCGGCCTTGAAGCTCCGGTTCTCGGCCGGCGTGCTGACGACGAATTCGCTCAGCGTATAGACCTGGTCATTCGCTGGGCGGTCGCCGGCGCGGGGGGCGGCAGTCTGGGCACGCATTCCCCCGGCGAAGGCGGGAATGAGAACGATGGGGATGAGGATTCTCATGGGAGCAAGCGAGGGGTAGGGGTTGCAACCGGCCGGCATCGGGGATGCGGACCGCGCGTGGAACAACGCTTCTGTATTCCCGCCGGCAAAGAAAGCTCCCCGGAACGTAAATCGTTACGGAACCGCTCGAGACTTCGTCCGGCGAAGCAAGATTCCTTGCCCCAGAGGACGCCCCGACCGAAGTGTCGGGCCATGGAATCGGCCGTCCGCATGCGCGACATCGCGCGCCAGCTCCGTGTCTCCATCGCCACCGTTTCGAAGTGCCTCGCGAACAAGCCCGACGTGTCGGCCGCGACGCGCCAGCGGGTGCTCGCCGCGTGCGGCAGGCTTGGCTATCGCCCGAATCCGCTTGTCGCCGCGCTCATGCGCTCGCGCCGCCGGCACGCGCCGCCGACCGACACGCTCACGCTCGCCTTCATCACCGCGTTCCCGACCGCCGACGGGTGGAGGCAGCACCCCTCCCCCATCTTCCGCCAGATGTTCGCCGGCGCCGAGGCCCGCGCGCGCGAACGCAACTACCGGCTCGAGCACTTCTGGCTCTTCCGGGACGGCATGAGCAACCAGCGGTTCAGCGGCATGCTGGAAGCCCGCGGCATCCGCGGGGTGTTGATCGCGCCGGTGCCGGACACCCACACCACGCTGGAGCTGAACTGGCAGGCGTTTTCCTCGGTCGTGCTCGGCCTCACGCCGACGGTCCGCGCCCTGCACCGGGTCACCACCGACTATTACCAGTCGATGCTGCTCACGATGGAGGAGTGTCAGAAACTCGGATACAGGCGTCCCGGCCTGGCCGCCCGCCTCGAGACGATCAAGCGGCTCGAGTTCCGCTGGGAGGGCGCCTACCTGGTCGCCTGCGAACGCTTCGGGCTCACCCGGCCGCCCGCCCCCCTCTTCGTCGACGAGTGGTCCGAGGGCAACGTCGGCCGCTGGCTCCGGCAGGAGGAACCCGACGTCGTGATCGGGCCCGTCCTCGGGAAGCTCGAGACCCTCATCCGTGCCTCGGGCCGGCGGGTCCCGGCCGACCTCGGACTCGTCGGCCTGCTCGTGCCGCGGGCCGGCGACCGGCTGAGCGGCGTGCTCCAGGACGGCGAGATCATCGGCGCCGTCGCCATCGACCAGTTGATCGGAGCCGTTGAACGCAACGAGACCGGCATACCCGAACATCCGATCACTCACACCACACTCGGTCGCTGGAACCCCGGCCGCACCTTGCGGCGGCAGCCGCGCCGCTGACAGGGAGCATCCTCCCAACCGCGCCGGCGCACTCTCTGGGCCCGCCCTAGCGCGGCAGAAACAGCTGCGCGCCCGGGCCGATCGGCCAGCCGGCCTGCATCCAGATGATCAGCATCAGCGTCCAGCCCACCAAAAAGGCGAGCGAGTACGGCAGCATCAGCGCCACCATCGTGCCGATGCCGCTCCGGGGCGCGTAGCGCTGGGCAAACATCAGCACCAGGGGGAAATTGGAGGCGAGCGGCGTCACGACGTTCATGACGCTGTCGCCCACGCGATACGCCGCCTGCGTCAGTTCCGGACTGTAGCCGAGCAGCATGAACATCGGCACGAAGACCGGCGCCAGGATCGCCCACTTGGCGGACGCGGAGCCGAGGAAAAGATCGGTGGCCGAGGTCAGCAGCACGAGCCCGACGATCAGCTGGATCGGGCCGAGATCCAGCGACTGCAGGAGCGCGGCGCCCTTGACGGCGAGGATCACGCCGACGTTGGACCACGCGAAAAGATTCACGAACTGGGCGATGAAGAACACGACCACCAGATAGGGCGCGGCGAGTTCCATCGTCTTCTGCATGCCCTTGTAAACGTCGGTATCGGTCCGGATCGATCCGGTGATGACGCCGTAGACGACGGCGGGGACGAGTCCGAACACGAAGATGAAGAACACGAGCCCGCGGACGAAGTAGGAGTTGATGAACCCGGGGCGGGCCGGATCGATCAGCACGCCGTCCTTCGGCACGAGGCCCGCCACGACGAGGAGGGCGAGCACCAGAAACACGACGGTGGCCCAGGCGACGCCCACCCGTTCCCGCCGGGAAAGCGGCTGCAGTTTCTCCGGCGTCATGCCACCGTCGTAACGCCCGAGCCGCGGCTCCACCACCCGCTCCGTGACGATGGCGCCGAGCGCGGTGATCAGGAAGACCGACGCGCCCAGGAAGTAGTAGTTCGCCATCGCGTTGACCGTGTAGTCGGGACGCAGAATGCGCGCCGCCTCCTGGGTGAAGCCCGCCAGCACGACGTCGCTGGTCGAGAGCAGGAGGTTGGCGGCGAATCCGCCGGACACGCCCGAGAACGCCGCGGCCAGGCCCGCCAACGGATGGCGGCCGATGGCGAGGAAGAGCGCCATGCTCAGCGGCAGCAGCAGGACGTAACCGATGTCACCCGCCGTGTGCGACATCGCGCCGCAGAACACGACCACCCAGGTGAGCAGCCGCGGCGGCGTCGCGTGCACGATCAGACGGAGACACGCACCGAGCAGCCCGGAGTGCTCGGCCGCCGCCAGGCCGAGCAGGCAGACGAGCACCGGCCCGAGTGGCGCAAAGCCGACGAAATTGGGCAGCAGCCCCAGCACCAGGCGGCGCAGGCCGTCGACGGAGCACAGGTTGACGGCGGAGACGACCTTGTGCGTGACCGGATGCTCGACCGTCACGCCCAGCACCGACAGCAGCCACGACACGGCAATCATGGCGCCGCACAGGATCAGAAACAGCGAGGCCGGATGCGGCAGCAGGTTGCCCGCCCACTCGACGCGGTTCAACAGCCGCTGGACCCAGGGTGACGCGGAGGGATCCCTCGGGGTGCTCATGGGCGAAAGCCGGGCACGGGGCGGCGGGGCGAGGATGCGGTCAGGCTCACGGCAGGACGAGTTCGGCCATTTCCGGCGTGATCCGGAACCGGGTGCCGTACGGCGCCGACGCGGCGGCGAGACCGGGCAGCACGAGGTTCGCCTCGCCTTCCTGGGCGAGGAACGGCGCCCCCTTCGCGGCCCCGTCGAGGCCGAGCACGAGCGGCGTGATCGTGAGACCGCTCAGGCGTTCGCCGGTGAATCGCACCTCGGCCACGGCCCCGAGGAAGGCGACCGGCCCGTAACGATCGAGGGAGTTGCCGGAGTGAAAGATGTAGTTGCCCAAACCATACAGAATCGGCCGGCCGCGATAAATCTCGATGGCATGCAGCGACGGGTCGCCGTGGCCGACGAACACGCCGGCCCCGGCGTCGATCAGCTGGCGGGCCCAGGTCTCCATCCAAGCCGGATTGCGGTAGCGGCCGACCCGGCGCTCGCGGCCCGGCGGCGCGTCGGGCGCCGACGGTTCGCCCCAGTAGTGGTTGTGCAGATACGCGATCACGAGACGCGCCTCGCGCGCGGCCGAACGCACGGCGGCCAGGATCCGTTCCTGCTGCGCCGGATCGAGCGTGCCGTCGGGCCGCAGCTCAAGAAAGTTGACGCCCGCCCGGGTCGGACCGGCCCGCGATTCGGGCGTGAGCTGGACTCCGCCCGAGGCCATCGCGACCAGCGCCACCCGGCCCGCCGGCGTGTCGATGAATCCGGCGCGGGCGGCCTCGTCCGCGTTGCTCCCCGTGCCCGCATGGCCGAATCCGCGGCGCGCGACCTCGGTGCGGGTGGAAATGAGTCCCGCCTCCTGCAAATCCCACGCGTGGTTGTTGGCGAGCGAAAGCAGGTTGAAGCCCATCTCGCGCAGGCAATCCAGGATCTCCGGTCCGCCGAACGCAGTCGTCGCGGAGCGCGGTGTCACCTTCGCGCCGGCGGGAGCGACCGTGCCCTCCAGGTTGGTGAAGACCACGTCCGCACCGCGCAGGTAGCCCCGCGCCTGCTCGACCGCCAGCGGCGCGGTCACGCGCAGATCCTGCTTGATGAGGGCCTGGCCGGTCAGGCGCACGCGCAGTTCCTCCCGCGGCGCCGCCCCATGCAGCCCGGACGGAATTCCTGCGGCCAGCAGCAAACCAGCCATGAGCGCACGCGGGCGGCACCGGCGGGAGGCGAACCACTGCAGGACGGTGCGGGAGGAAGCCTGTGAGTTCATCGCATTCAAAATTCATCCGGACGGGTTTGCAGCCGCTCCGCCGCCGCAGCGGCAAAGGCGGTGAGCACGTCGCGAATCTCCGCGAAGCGCGGCGAGCGTTCGCACGTCGCCTCATCCAGGTACAGGGCGCGGTTGATCTCGATCTGCACGCTGTACCGGCCACGGGCCGGTTGGCCGTGCGCGCGCACGATGTCCGCGCCCTGATAGGGCTGGTTGATCGCCACCTGAAACCGCTGCGCGCGAAACCACTCCGCCACCCAGGCCGTGAAACGCGGGTGCGCCGTCGTGCCGCCGCGGTCGCCGACGACGAAATCCGGACGCCGGACGCCGGCATCGCGGTTCATGGCGTTGCCGCGCGATTTCATGGAGTGGCAGTTGAAATGCCAGGCACGGCCAGATCGTGCGACCGCCGCCTCGATTTCCTCCCTCAGGACGCGCCGGTACGGCAGATAGCAGGCGTCGAGCCGTCCCCTCACCTCCGCCACCGTGAGCAGCCGGTCGTACATGGGCACGCCGGGCAGCGCCAGCCGCCGGATCAGGCCCATGCCGCGCGCCGCATGTTCACTCTGGCGCGTCTCTCCTTCCCACGGCGCATCGAGCAGCGTCGGGTCGATGTCATCGGCCGCACGGTTCGCGTCGATATAGGCCCGCGGAAAGTTGGCCGCGACCAGCGTCGCGCCCACCGCGGTCACTCCGCCGAGCAGTTCGTCCACATAGGCATCCCAGGTCGTGCGGATGGCCGCGACGGGCGCCGCCGGCCGGAAGTCGCCGGGAAACGTGAGCCCGCTGTGCGGCGAATCGAACACCAGCGGCGGACCGGGCGCCGCCGGCCGGCGCACGATCACCCATTCGTTCTGGCCCGAATTCGACATCCGGGGATCAGAATCGCTTGGACAGCTCAACGTACCACGCGCGACCGCGCGGATCGCCGAAGCCACGCATGTAGCCGTCGGCATCGCCGCCCAGCGCGAAGGGCGGCTCGACGTCGAACACGTTGTTGACGCCCACGCGCACGGCCGTGCCGCCGAGCAGACCCTGGCCGCGGAACTGACGCCCGACGCTCAACCGCGAGATCCACTGGTCGTCGACGATGAGATAGCCTTCGCTCGAAATCTGCGGCCCCGTGGCCACGGTCGTGCGCACGAACGGATCCTTTGTCCGCCCCGTGTAGTCGCTGGTCCAGCCGGCATCCCAGTCCCGGTGTTTCCATTGCAGCGTAAGCGATCCTTTCCAACGCGTGTTGCCATCCGTCCAACTCAACTCGCTCACCGGGCCGCCGGCCACGAGTTGCTCGTCGAACTGGCGCAGGTGGGATGCTTCGGCCGTCACGCGAAAGGTGCCGACCGCGGTCCGCGGAGTGCGGTAGCTGACGAGGAAATCGAAACCCTCCAGCTTGCGGCCCGCGGCGTTGAGATAGGACTCCGCCACGAAGCGGATCGTGCCCACTGCCGCCCGCTGCTGGGCGCGCGGCCGGGTGGCATTGTAGGCGGCGAAGGCAGCCTGGTCAGCGGCGGTCACGGGATTGCGGATGATGTTCGGACTGCCCGCGCCGCTGAGGTCGACCTGTTCGACCGGGCGGCCGGTCGCCGCGGCGTTGGCCGCCAGCAGCAGCGCGGTATCCTCGGCGATGATGTTGGGGGCGTCCAGCCGGGTGATGGCCTCGGTCTGTTCCATCCGCCACCAGTCGATGCCGATCGAGAAGCCCTTGAGCGCCGGCGGCTCAAAGACGGCTCCGATCGTGAAGGTCTCCGATTCCTCGGGCTTGAGATTCTTGTTGCCGGTGCGGAGCGACACGCGCCGGCCCGTCGTGCCGTCGTCGGCCGAGCCCGTCGCCGTGCCGCGGTAGGCGTCGTTGACACCCGTGATGCTGCGCTGTGCGGCAGCCGAGAACAGCGTCGCGAGATTCGGCGCGCGGAACGCCTCGTTGAACGAGGAGCGCAGCAGCATCCAGTCGAAGAGCCGGGCCGATACTCCGACCTTCGGTTTCGTGGTGTTGCCGAAGTCGGAGTAATTCTCATACCGGACCGCGCCGGACAGCTCGAGCGACTGGAGGGCATCGCCCCTCGGTCCGCGGCGCAGCGGCACCACCACTTCGGCAAAGACCGCGGTCAGGTCCCGGTCGGCGTCCGTGTTGTCCGTCGGGCTCACCTGGATGTAGTTGTTGTCGCCCACCAGCCGCGTCTGGAGCCCGAGCCGGCTGACGTCGCCGGTGCTGAGCCGACCTGACTCGGCGTCGCGAAAGTCGACGTAGGTCTCGCGGCGGTATTCGCCGCCGGCGGAGATGCCCAGCGCGCCCGCCGGCAGCGGGAAGAGTTCGCCGTTGATGCGGAAATCAGCGCTGCTCAGCGTCGCCTCCCCGCGGCGATAGAACACACCGCGCAGGGGGGCGATGACCGACTCGGGGTTCACGAAGCGGGCACCGTTCGTGGTGATCGCCCCGCCGGCGACGCTAAACGTCGTCATGAACGGATTGAGCGCCGTGCTGCCGATGCGTTCGGCGGCGTCGCGTAGTTCGCTTTCCTTGATGGCGTTCGACTCGAGATCGACGGTGCGCGCGTCGGAGTGCATGACGGCACCTTCCCAGGACCACGCGCTCGAGATCCGTCCGCGCAGGCCGGCGAGCACGCGCCAGGTCTGCGATTCGACGTCGATGATGCGCGGCCCGAACTCGGGCAGCGTGACACGCGAGAGCACGACCGTGGACGGTGTGCCGGCGATGCGCGGCGTGCCGTCGGCGTTGGGCGTGCCGGCCGGGTCGTAGAAGCGCGTGCCGAAGGGATTGAAGGGGTTGCCCGCCGAGACGACGATGTTGTTGTCCGCCGTGCCGTCGACACGGGACGGCTCGCGCTGGTTGCGGGAGTCGGCCCGGTAGTACGTGACGTCGGAGAAGAACGTCAGCCGGTTCGAGAAATCGTGGTCGAGCGAGGTGTAGAGATTGTGCCGCCGCGTCGCCGGAACCAGGTACCGAAACTGGTTCACGTTCATGTAATACTCGCCCACGGCCGAGGTGAGGCTGCGATCGGGCGCGGTCGCCTGCAGGGTGCGCGTGGTCGAGCCCGGGCTCGCGGGCACGAAGTAGAAGTTGCCGTTGGCCGCCATCTGCGTCGTGGCGATGCCCGCGGGGCGGGAGCCGGTGACGGTATTCGCCGGCGTCACGGTCCCGCGCTGGAACAGCCCGAAGAAGCCGCGATCGGACCGGAGGTCGACGCTGTTGTCCGCGGTGGAACCGTTCCACGGGGCAGGCGCGCGCCGCCGGTGGTCGGCATTCGCGGCCCAGCTCCGGTCCGAATTTCGAATCTCCTCCCGGTCGAGAAAATCATAGTTGAACACGAGCTTGGTGCGGCCGGTTTTGGACCGCACGCCACCTGCGACGGTGGCGCGCCACTCGGTCCCGCCGCCCTGTTCCGTCAGGCTCATCCGGCCGGAAAGTGTCAGCCCGTCGTAATCGCGGTGCAGGATCGTGTTGATCACGCCCGCGGTCGCGTCCGTGCCGTAGATGGCGGACGCGCCGTCGCGCAGAACCTCGATGCGGGCGATCGCGGCCGTCGGCAGGACGTTGATGTTCGTACCCATGCTGGGCACGCCGATGTTGCCCTCGGGCATCGAAACCGGATGCGGCGCGATGCGCCGGCCGTTCAGCAGCACCAGCGTGTTGCCGGAGCCGAGGCCGCGCAGACTCACGGTCGCGATGTCGCCGCGCGCGTCCGCACCCGACGCCTGTGACTCGGTGATCGGCACCCGGCCGGCCTGCGGAATGCTGCCGAACAACTCGGCCGCCGTCGCCACCCCGCGCAGCTTGATGTCCTCGTCCATGAGCACCGTCACCGGCAGCGCCTTCTCCTCCTCGAGGCGGCGCAGGAACGAACCGGTGACCGTCAGCGCCTCCAGCTTGACGGCATCACCGGCCGGCCGGGTCTGCGCAGGCGCCGGAGCCACCTGGGCCTGGGCTTCGGCGAAGAAGGCCACGGGGAAGAGAAACGCGGGAAGGACGGGAAGGACACGGCGAATGATCCGGGATTTCATGGGGAGGAGATTGCGTTGACCCCGCGGGCGGCGGGCTTCGGGTCACCGGCGCAGGGGTGTCGCCAGCAGAACGGCCGCACGGAGCTGGAAATCACCGCCGCCGACAACGGGAATCGCTGCAACTTGGGTTGATTCCTTCAACCTACGTTGCAATCTGACGCGTCATGCCCCGCCAGACGCTCCTCTCATTTGTTGGGTACCGCGACCCGCACTATTTCGAGAACCACGAGGACGGCCATCTGAAGGGGCCGGTGCTCACGGTGTTGGACGAGCGGAAGTTCGACCGTGTCGTGCTGCTCGTGCGCTCGCACCGGCGGGACCAGGTGGAGCGGACGCGCGCGGTCCTGCGCCAGCAGCATCCCAAGCTCCAGGTGAGCCTGGTGGACAGCGGCATTGTCGATTCGTCGTCGCATGCGGAGATCATCGCGGCGCTGCGCCGCACCCTGGCGCCCCTCCGCCAGGCGGCGCCGCACGACGACTACACGGTGTCGCTGCTGGCGGGCACGCCGGAGATCCATGCCTCGTGGGTCCTGCTGGTGGCCTCGGGCGAGTTTCCCGCGCGCGTGCTCAACGTCCGCCGCACGGTGCACGGAGGCCTGGCGGGGCCGCGGCAGTTGCGGGAAGTCGATTGGAGCGAGCCGCTCGCCGCGATCAAGCCGGACACCCTGAACCTGCTCGCGACCCGGCGCGACCGCTGGGACGATGCGGAATTGCAGGGGCCGGTCGCGGGCATTCCGCGCCATTATTTCCTGCGTCGATCCGTCGAGCAGGCCGTGCAACTGGGGCGCCACGTCACGCCGCTGCTCATCAGCGGCGAACCCGGCACGCAAAAGCAGCACTTCGCCGCCCTGGTCCACGAACTCGGGCCACGACGGGGCGGACCGCTGGTGATCTTCAACTGCGCCACGGTGCCGGAGACGGTGTTTGATACGGCGCTGTTTGGCGACGGCGGCGACGAGGCCATGGGCAAACTCCATGCCGCGGACGGCGGCACGCTGGTCCTGATCAAGATCCAGCATGCACCCGCGCCTGCGCTCGCCCGCCTCTTCAAGGCGGCCGATGACGGTTATTACTATGCCGCCGGGGCGCGCGTGCCGATCCCCTCACGAGTGCGCGTGATCGGCACCACGGACCGCGATCTCGAGGAGGAGGTGCGGCGGCGGAGTTTCCCGGCGGACATCTGGCGCCGGCTGCAGGCGCACCTGATCCGGCTGCCTCCGCTGCGGGAACGCCCGGGCGACATCACGCTCCTGGCGCGCGAAGAGCTGGACCGGATCAACCGCACGCTCCCGCACGCGCGGCGGTTTTCGCCCGCCGCGATCGCCAAGCTCGAGAGCCACGCGTGGCCCAGCAACATCAGCGAACTCCGGCGCGTGGTCGAACAGGCCGTGGTCAATGCCGACGGGCGCGTGCTGCAGCCCGAGGACGTCGACCTCGATCTCTCCATCAACCTCTCGAACGTCCTCGCGCAGGCGGTGCCGCGGATCCGCGAGGGGTTCTCGCTGGAAGAGTACCTGCGCACGATCAAGCACGAGCTCGTGCGTGCGGTCCTGCGCAAAACCCGCGGCAACCAAAGCCAGGCTGCGCGCCTGCTCGGCGTCACGCCCCAGGCCGTGAGCAAGATGCAGCGGCAGAACCACTGACCGCGGTCAAGCCAGCGCACCGCGGCTCGAGGAATCGAAGGCTGGAACGTAGTCCGGTTCGTTCACCTGACGTTCACCCCGCGGTCGTTCGACGTTTCTGCCCGGGGAGCGCGGACGTCCCCGTCCGCAAACGGTCTGAGCCGGAGGCAAGCAGTTGAACGTTGAAGGTTGAAAGCTGAAAGACCCGAACCTGAAGGTACGAACAACCGGTTGGCAGATGGGAGCCGCCTACACCTTTCGGCGCGGGTTGCCGGTTGGCAGCGATTCCAGCCCGCGTCCGCGGCGGCACGTCTTTCAACTCTGATCTTTCAACTTTCAACTGCATGAGTCCGGCTGAGCGGACGGGGACGTCCGCGCTCCCAGGGAAAAACCTACCAGTCCTTCACCCGACCGCGGGCGGACTTGTGTTTCGCCCGGTGCTTCTTCGTTTCGATCATCCGCACCTTTTGCCCGCGGGATTTCTGCCGGGTGCGGCGCCGCTCGCTTTCACGCTCGTCGATGATCGCGGCGGCGGCCGCGCGCTGGCGCGCCTCGAGTTTTTCGCACAGCTCCCGCCAGGCCAGTTCACGGTTGGCGGCCTGCGAACGTTCTCGCTGGCAGCGCACTTCGACGCCGGTCGGCCGGTGCCGGAGCCACACGGTCGAACTCGTCTTGTTGATCTTCTGCCCTCCCGGGCCGGTACCGCGCACGAAGCGTTCGTCCACCTCGCCCACCCCCGTGCCCAAGCGGGCGAGTCGATCGTCGATTTGAGGTGGTAAAGCCATCGGCACGCCTTTTGTGTAGCGAAACTTATCCGTTTCTCGCGAGTCAAACCGCCACCTGTCCGCCCTGAGCCTGCCGCAGGGCTTCAACTTTTCCATCCCTTCCGCACCACATGATGACCGGTCCCGCTTGGTCCCAAAAGCTCCGCGACGAAATCGGCAAGGCCGTGATCGGCCAGAACGCCGTCGTCGAGCGCCTTCTCGTTGCCCTGCTTGCCAATGGCCACGTGCTGCTCGAGGGCATGCCCGGCCTGGCGAAGACGCTGCTGATCAAGTCCCTGGGGACCGCCTTGGGCGTGCAGTTCGAGCGCATCCAATTCACGCCGGACCTGCTGCCGAGCGACGTGGTGGGCACGATGATTTTCCAGCCGAAGAACGGTGAATTCACCGCCCACCGCGGGCCGATTTTCGCCAATCTGGTGCTGGCCGACGAAATCAACCGCGCCCCCGCCAAGGTGCAGAGCGCCCTGCTCGAGGGCATGCAGGAGCGGCAGGTGACGATCGGCGGCCAGACCCATCCGCTGCCGAAGCCGTTTTTCGTCATGGCGACGCAGAATCCCGTCGAACAGGAAGGCACCTATCCGCTGCCCGAGGCGCAGACGGACCGCTTCCTGTTCAAGCTCATCGTCGAGTACCCGACCGCCGAGGAAGAGTCGTCGATGATGCAGCGCTGGGGACAGGTGACGAAGCAGCCCTCGCTCGTCGCGGCTTCGAGCGGCGAGGAACTGCTGGCGCTCCGCGCCCAGGTCGATGCGATCCATCTCTCGCCGGCGGTGCAGGGCTACATCCTGGCCGTCGTCCGCGGCACGCGCGCGCTGGCGGAGCGGAATACCGGCGCCAAACGCTACCTGAATTTCGGCGCGTCACCGCGCGCGTCGCTCGCACTCTACCAGGCCGGCCGCGCCCTCGCCTGGCTGCGGGGCCAGGACTATCTCTCGCCGTCGCTGGTGCAGGAACTCGCCCCCGACGTGCTGCGGCACCGCATCGGCCTCACCTACGAGGCGGAGGCCGAGGAAATCACGCCGGACGCCATCGTGTCCCAGGTGCTGGAGCGGACGCCGGTGCCCGCCCAAGCGTGAGGCACACCGCCGGTTGAACCACGCCGTTGGAACGCAGCCCCTGCAGCAATCGTAAATCGAGCCTCCGCACGCTGAAATCCGCTCTCTCCATCCGGGGCCAGATTCGGGTCCGCCCGTCCGCAGGGAATGGATCCTAGGGGCTCCCTCTCTTCTCCGTTGCCACCTCCCGCCGCCACGACTCCGTCCGCCTCCCCCCTCGCGCTCCTGCGGCAGCTCGAGTGGCGGGTGCGTCATGCGGTGGAAAACGTCCTCAGCGGCGAGTACCGCTCGGCGTTTCGCGGGCGCGGCATGGAGTTCGACCAGGTGGTGAAGTACGAGTTCGGCGACGACGTGCGCGACATCGACTGGAACGTCACCGCCCGGCTCGGCGAGCCGTACCGGAAGAAGTTCGTCGAGGAACGCGAGGTCAC
>JAEUHA010000340.1 GCA_016793535.1 Opitutaceae bacterium
TTCGCCACTTTCCTTCCTAGATTCTAAAGAACGTGCCTCTATCTGTGGCCTTCAGTTCCGCTCCTTGAATCGATCGGACCAACTGAAGGGACGGGCACCATGGTGGACGTCGTCTGCTGCTCAAGACCTTTTTCAAAGAAAAAGACTGTGTGCTTGCTAGCTGTTGTACAACAGCCTTTTAGGAAAGACGTTCAATCTCGTTTTCGGATTCTGGCGCGCGCTAGGCGAACGTTATTCGCCGGCCTCCTGGCGTATGTTTGTTTTGGATACATCGAGCGCATTGCAAGTCACCCGACGACTTTCGACCCTCCCCATCACAAGGTCGAAGTCTGGTTACCGTCCACGCGCCGATCGAGATGATCCTCGGCCTCGAAAGGGAGAGATTCACGTTACTCTTTATCTGGTCGTTCTGCCGCGGCGAGTCGATCGTAACGAACTGTGCGTAAAGTAAGTCCGTCCCGTCGGCGTTAAGGCTCCCATTCGGTTGGGGCGAGAAGGGGCTCAGCGGTTTCGTGCGACGAGTTTCCGCGTTCGCCAAGCAACGAAAAGCCCTGCCTGGCGCATCGCTCTCGCTCTGGATCAGAAAGCGAGACGCCTGGAGCAGGTGGGAGGCTTGCACGTGGAGCATTCGACCCTCACCTTCACAAACGGAAACACCCGCTGGAGCTGCCAGCGCCACCCTCCCCACCTCCGCAAGAACATGGCTACGAAACTACTGATTCTTCACGGCTATTCCGACGGTGCGACGAGCTTCACCGGCTTGCGCGATTTCTTCGAGTCAAACGGTTACGCTAGGAATGACATTTTCTTGCTGAACTACGCCAGTATGGACGATCAGGCGGACTTCACTGACTTCGCCGACAAGCTAGATGAGGACTACGCCAAACAGTTCTCAGGTGAACGCATCGACGTCGCATGCCACAGTACCGGTGCACTGGTCGTGCGACTGTGGCTCGACCTTCATTTCCGTCGCCAGGTCGAGGAAGGTCGCTCAGCTCCGCGTTCGCCGGTCAGGCACTTGCTCATGTTTGCGCCCGCCAACTTTGGGTCCGATCTCGCCGAAATGGGCCAATCATTCCTCGGGAAGTTTCGCTCCACGTTCTTCAATTCCAATCGCAAGCCGGGGGACTTCCTCGAATCCGGTCGGCTCGTACTCCAAGGCCTCGAACCGGCCAGCCCGTTTCAGTGGAATCTTTCCACGCGCGATCTGCACGGTGACGGGTTCTTCAATCCGGAACTTGGCGCTGACAATGTCTGCTTTCCCTTCGTGCTAGCCGCGGGCAAAGGCTATGGCGGGCTTCAGGCCCGGCTCATCAAGGATCGCAAGAAGCCTGGCACCGATGGAACCGTCAGAATCTGCGGCACCTCGCTGAACACGCGCCGGTGCCTCATTGATTTTTGCGACCGAGAGGTGAAGCCCGTTTGGCTCGAGGAGCGTAAGTTCCCAAGCATCCCTTTCGCCATCTTCGGTGACTTCAACCACGGCACACTCATCGAAGGCGGCGAAGACTTTGCGCGAAGCACGGGGAAGTACGCCTTGAAGGCACTCGCTGTCGATTCGCTCGCAAGTTATGAGGAACTGGCGAGCGAGTACGGCCAGTTCACGCAGCGCAACTACGACGGCGATCCGTACCAGCAGTTCTTTTTCAAGGTCCGCGACGACGTCGGCCTGCCGGTGCTCGACTACTACATCGATTTCTATGCTCAACTCCCGGACGGCTCCGTGCACCAGAAGCTGACCCTCGAGTTCGATCGCATGTTCGAAGCCGAATTCTACCGCCATTCCGCCGATCCTTCCTGTCGCGCGCTCATGCTTAATCTGGCCCGCCTGCGGGAATACTTCCGGCGGCTCAAGTCCGCCGGAGCCCGGCTCGTCTTCGACGTTTGCGCGAATTCCCCCATCAAGGAAGTGCGCTACCTTCCGGGGCACGCCGTAGTCTTTGATGGCGACTCTCCGGAAGACGGACCCATGTTCCTCTTCGAAAACACCACCACTCTCGTGGAAATCGTGCTCAACCGGATCGCCTCCGATCAGGTCCTGCACCTCGTGAATTTCGACCTCTCCCGGCTCGAACTGCCACCAACCGACGCCTCCACTTCGGCCTCGGGGCGGGCACGGCTGCTCTCCGGTCCATCCCGAAAGTAGACCGGCTCAGTTGTCGCGGCAGACCGGCCGCCCTTCCAAACGTCCCACGTCACCGCGCAAGCGGCCCGACGTCCGCCGGCGTCAGAATCCTGGCCGTAGCCGGCGCGGTGCTCAATTCGTCCGCCCCTGTATCCAGTTTTCCACTGCGTGCCTGGCCTTCCATGTCGAATTGAACCTTGGCGTAGTCCTCTGCAACCGCGTCCAGCGCAGGACTGCCCGGCTGCAGCCGAGGAACTCCATCTGGCCCGACCACGAGCAGCGGATCGGCCCTGAGGTAAGTGTCGCGAGGAAGGTCGCCGGGCACGGTATCCCAAACGATGTTGCCGCTCCATACCGCGCCCGGATTGGGGCCTTCGATCTTCGCCGCCGTACCGCCGCCCAGCAGGATATTGTGCGCGAACGTGGTCTTGGTCGCTCCCAGCGCCGTCGGCGTGCGGCGGCTCATCTGGTAGTGCGTGCGGTTGTTCATCAGCGTATTGAAAACGATCACACACTCGTCGGGCCGGTCGTGAGTCGTCAGCGGCGCTCCGTCGGCCACCTCGGCCGCACCATTGCCCAAATTGATGCCGATATAATTTCCCTCGAAGAAATTGCTGAAGACGAGGTGACGGTCACCGAATATCCTCAGGCCTTCCGTGTTGCGCAGGTAGTTTCCGTAAACCACGCAGTCGTTGCCGTGGCGCAGGCTCAGCTGCGTGCCGGGACTGTCGAGGATCGTGTTAAAGCGATAGGTATTCCCCGAAGACCGATTGGAGATCAGCTCGTTTTCGCCCAGGCAACGGACGAAGAGGTTGTGCTCCACCATCGCGGCGCCCGTGGACATGCTCAGCGTGCTCAGACCGAGGCGGATCGCCTCCGCACCCGTGCTCCAGGCGTTGGCGAAGCTGTGAAAGTAGTTGTGGTGAATCCAAACGCGGCGCGCGACCTGACTGCCAGTACCACTCACCGCGAGCATGCTACCGACCGTCTTCTTGTTCCGGAATTCGTTGTAATCCACCTCGACGTCGTCTCCTGCCACGGAGAGATAGGCGCCCTCGCCCGAGCACTCGAACGTGTTGCGCGTAAACCGCACGTGTCGCGTGCCGGCTGCGACCGTGTTCTTGCCCGCCGTGTGGGTGAAATGGAATCCGCGGATCACGATGTGGGCCGCCGGCTGCACCACGTTGAAGCCATGCGTGCCTGTGATCTCGACGCCGCCGACCGACTCCGCGGCAATCGTGATCGGCTGATCAGGTTCACCAGCTCGTCGGACGGTGATGGCGGCCGTCGTCGTATAGACTCCGTTCTTCAACACAATCGTGTCACCCGGCAGCGCCTGATTCAGCCGGATCGTGAGCGCCCGGATGGAGTCCACCGGCAATTCCGCGCCGCGAGCCGCCGTCAGCGTGAGCAGCAGCGAGCAAATCCACGCCACCGCCGAAGAAACACTCGCTCCGTGAAGTTCCACCGGGCCCGTTGATTTCATCGCAGTTGGTCTAGCAGTGCGGGTCACGGATGCCAGCTCGACCGGTGCGAGCAGCGTGGAACCCCGGCTACGGGGAAACTTCCACCGTGAGCCCGACCCACGCGAGCTTGAGCAGGGTCAACGCATCCCAGTTGGCGAGACGGAAACACCCGTGCGATTCGGTGCGCCCGACCTTCTCCGGATCCGGCGTCCCGTGGATCCCATAGCCGGGCCGATCGAGTCCGATCCAGACGCGTCCGACAGGATTGTTCGGGCCCGGAGGCAGGATCAGTTTTCGCCCGAGTTCCCGACCTTCGGCCGACTCGGGAAACACAGCGGGGTCAAACGTGTAGTTGGGTTCCGGTATCGCGACCGTCACGCGCAGCTCCCCGAGCGGCCGCTTTTCGACGTAGCGGGCGATACTCACCGGAAAATGCGCGATAATCCGTCCCTCCGCGTCAGTGACCTCGAGTTCGCGAGCTTCCAATCGGATCGAGATCAACGCCGCCCGTCCCCGGACGACGATCTGACCCACCGCCGGCACCTTGATCGTCTGCCCAGGCTCGACATTCGCCCAATCCACCCCCGGATTCAGCCGCTGCAGAAAGCGGGGACTGGCGCGATAACGCTCCGCCGCTAGCTCGAGCGCACTCGCGTAGGCCAGATCCGGCACCTGGGATTTCTCCAGCCAAGTCACCGGCACCGGACGCAGGCCCGACAACTCCCCTGCGGAGAACACATGCTCCGTAAGGGCTGGCTCGTTCAGCAGCACCTGCTCCCGCGTCGCTGCATCCAGCACCCCCGACTCCGGCAAACCCAGCGTACGTTGCAGCGTGCGCAGCGCGGCCGCGGTCTGAGCGCCGGCCAGGCCGTCAATCGAGCCGCAGGAAAAACCCCGGCGATGGAGTTCCACCTGCAGCTCCAACACTGTTTCCACCGGCCGCGGCAACGCGACCGCGTGAACGGAATCCGCTTCCTGCCCGCGGACCGGGCCGGGCACCAGGGCCAGCATCACGGCCACGGCCAGGCCAAGCCATTGTTGCGCAAGCACACCGTTCACGGTCGGTGAGATAACCAATTTACGAGGCAAGGGAAGCCGGACTTCGATCTACGGTTCCCGGGGGCGCCGGGCATTCAATTGCGCGATCAAACCGGGGAACGCTGCCGCCACCGGCGATCCGGCCAGAAATTTCTCCGCAGCCTCCTTGCGCCCGCGGGCGCGCAGATTGGCGTACACGTGCAGTTCGAACTGCAGTCGCACTTCGTCGTGCTGGGCGTTCAAGCCCAGGCTGCGCAACAGACTCATGAGCGCCTCGACAGTCGAGAAACGACCGCCGTCCTGCTGGTCGCGCAGCCAGTACCGGCTCTCCCCCGTCATCGGCAGGCTGACCAGCCGCCCACGGCGTCCCGCCGTTTTCGCCATCGCCGCTGCCTCGCTCCACGAGCCGTCGAGCAACACCACGTGGGCCGAACCTGCGCCGCTCGCTTCCGGCAGCGGTTCGCCCTGGGGATGCAGAATCCACAGCTCCGGACGTTCGGGCCGAATCTCCTCGGGCTCCTGGCCTTGGTTCGACCAGACCCGGAGGCGCGACTCGGGAAACAGTCGCCGTACCAGCATCCCGGTGCTGCTCGGGCGAAACTGCTCCCGGACATGCATCAGGACTTCGATAAACAGCGGGCTGTGCAGATCGCGGTGCGCCGCACAAATGCACCACCGCCGCGGCAGCCGGCAGGCGACGCAGCGCCGCACCGCACTCGTCGCAAGGCTACGCACTGCGCGTCCTCCGCCCTACTCGAACCGTCTCATCGCCGACTCGCCGGCGTGAACCGATGCTGCCGTTCGCGCGCACGCCCGACCCGGTCACTTCGGTTGCCGAGCAAATTCGATGTCGAACGACTGTTGCATCGCCGGCTGCGTGTACTTGCCCGCGAGGCGATCGTTCTGGGCATCGTAGGTCAGGAGATAGGTCGCGCCCGGGTAACCGACATCGTTCAGCTCCACCGCCACCTGGAAGCCGCCTCCGCCCTGCATCCACACCGCCCGCGAGACACGAATCGACTTCGGATTGAAATATCCCGCATCGAGCACGCCGCTCAGATCCGCACTGCGCAGCTCGAGCGTGTAGCCACCGTCGGAACGCACCCAGCGGCCGAGCAGCTTCCGCACCGGTTCCGGCAACGCCGGCGCCGCCGCCGGAGGGGTCGTGGACTTTGCGGCCGCTGTCGCCGGCGCCGGGGCGGGCGCGCCCGCCTTGGCCGAAGCTCCCTCCGACGGCTTGGAGCAAGCGGCCAGTCCGAGCGCCAGAGCGAGCAGCAGCCCCGTTGCGGGCCAGGTACGGCCAACATGCACCGGCCAACGCTTCACGCCCACTCGCTCGATATGGTTCATGGCCGGATGTGGGCAGGGTTCGGGTCTGCTGGCAAGCCGCCGGCCCAAGGCCGGCCGCCGGGCGTTACAGCAGCGTGCGGATTTCGTCATTCGAACAGCGCAGCCGCTGGGCCAGCGTGTTGATGACATGGCGGTGGATGGAACGCGCGAGCGCCGGATGCGCCGCTTCGATTTCCGCCATGCGTTCGCGGGTGACGCACAGCACCTCGGTCTCCTTTTCCGCCACGATGTCCGCGCTGCGCGGTTCGCCGGAATAAAAACCCATTTCACCCACGACTGTTCCCGGACCAAAGGCGCGCAGCCGCTTGGCGTCGTCCGTCCGGTCGCCTTCGATCCGCAGCAGCACCTGCACGCGACCGGACACGACGAAGAACATCTCGTTGCTCGGTTCCCCCTGCCGCACGAGAGCCTCGCCCGCGGCCACCCGCCGGTGTTCGCACATCTCGACAAAGATCCGGCATCCGACCCGGCTCAGCGCCTCGTCGAGGACTTCGGGGAGGGACCGGGCCACTTCCGTCTGCCCCAGGATAAACTCCTCGCACCACTCGAGCCCGCGATCGAGATCCGCAAAACGCCTCACGTGGGCCGCGCCGAGTTCGAATCCCCCGCGGGTGAGCACCCCGGCCATCCGGGGCGTCAACCCGGTCAGCACCAGCCGGACCCCCGCTTCCCGGCAGACCGCCTGCACGCGTTTCAGCATCACGATCGAGGAACCGTCCGCGCCGTGCACCAGCCGGAAATCGAGCAGCACGATGGCCGTATTCGCCAGGCTGCGACGGATCTCGTCCAGGAGGCGCGCCGCCGTGCCGAAGAAAAGCACGCCCTGCAGCGAAAACCCGCGCATGGCGCTGCCATGACTCCGGAGCCGGGCGAGTTCCTCCGGCGTCCGTTCGACATTGGCCCGGCGGCTCTGGGCGGTGAACGCGTGGCGCACGTTCGGGCTCCGGCTCAACGTCACGGCCAGGCTCATGCACGCGATGAAGATGCCGATCACCACCCCGGCGACGATGCCGAGCCAGATGACGATCCCGAGGATCACGAGCACCACGATGCGATCCATCCGCGTCAGCGTGCGGCCCGACTCGACCACCCACGTGATCAGCAGCGTGACGCCGAGAAAGAGTATCAGTCCCGTCAGTACGGGACGGGGCAGCAGGCCGACCGCGCCCGGCGCCAGCAGCATCACGAGCAGGATGATCCCCACCGCCGTCCGCACCGCCCAGGGCGAACTCGCACCCGCGCGCAGGTTCAGGATCGACCGGTTGAAGGAATTGCACGCCACCATGCCGCCGAAGATCCCCGCCAGCACGTTGCCCATGCCGATGGCGCGCAACTCGCGGTCCGCGTTCGCATCGTGCCCGGTCGCCAGCTCGATGCTGGTCGTGTTGAGCAAGGCCGCCACGACCACCACGATCGTCATCGCCCCGAAATCCTTCGCATGCAGGAGCACCAGGTCCCAGCGCACGAGATCGAAGGGCAGGTTGCCGACACTGCGCCAGCCGGAGAGGTCGAGCGGCGGCAGCAGCAATCCGTCCGCCTGCGCCGTCGCCAGGTCGATCCCGAGGGCCAGCCGGACAAGGTGGAAGACCACGACCGCCGCCACGATCACCCCGGGAATCACGAGATAGTGCCGGAGCCGGCGCGTCAGCACGACGAGCAGCAGCGCGACGACGAGCACGGTGAGGCCGGCGAGCGGCTTGATCCGCGTCACGCGATCGAGGGTTTCGAAGGTGAGCCGCACCCCCGTCAGGCTCTTGAAGGCGCCGGCGACGAGCAGGTAGCCGGTGCCGGCGAGAAATCCGCCGACGACGGGATGCGGGATGTAGCGCACGTAGCGCCCGCTGCCCCGTTCGCCCAGGAGCCGCACGATCAGCCCGCAGCCCATCGCGGAGACGAACGTGTACATGAGGATCGTCGGCAGCAGTTCGGGCGAATCCGAACCACTCGAGGCA
>JAEUHA010000387.1 GCA_016793535.1 Opitutaceae bacterium
GGATCAACCCCAGGCCGGCGAGGCTCGCGGCGATCCAAGTCGTCTGATGCTTGATCTGGCTGACGACGGTCTGCTCCTGTTCCAGCTTCACCTGCAACGTGCCGATGAGGCTCTTTTCGCGCATCGCCGCCAGCACGCTCAACGCCCGGCGATCGATCGTCTGTCCCTTCTTCACGATCACCTGGGCCGCTTCGTAACGATCATTCTGCGCCACGCCTTCCATCCGTTGCGCGCGCAGGATCTCCGTGAGTTTCACCTCCGGCGCCGCGTTCACCTGGAGGAACGACGCCGCAAACCGCCCCATCGCACCTTCGTTGGCCGGAAAACCCGCCTCCACCAACTGGCGCGCGCGCCAGATCGTGATGATGCGGGCCGACGGCAACACCTGCCCGGCATTCTCCACGTCCGCGACGCCCGGCGGAGGCGTCAGGCTCTTGACCGAAACCACGCGCACCGGCTGCACCGCGGCGAGCGGCGTGTCGTTCTTGGTGCGCACGATCGGTTGCGCCATCGCATCCCGCAGCGCCTGCACGAGGCGGGAAATCACCGGCTCGTCGGGCTGTCCGCGCACCCAAAGCGGCGCGAACTGATCAAACGGAAAATCCTTCGGCGCGCGGCGGGTCACTTCCTGAATGACCCGCGTATAGGGCGGCGCATCGAGGTCCTCGCGGCGCAGTGCCGTCATGAAAAGGATCCGGGCCGCTGCAACCTTTTCGCGTAAAGCCGCCTCGATCTCCACGATCGCACCCGCGTTGTGGATGACGATCAGGTTCACCTGTTCGGCAACCTTCTGTTTGAGGATCTCCGTCGCCTCGGGGTTCACGACCACCAATGCGACCGGCGTGATGACGTCGGCCTCCGCCACGTCGCCCAACTTGTAGTCGGGCACGGCGGCCGTGACGGCGGGTTGGAGAACCAGGAATGCGGCCAGAATGGCTGCCAGCGGGGTGAAAGCGCGAACCGTTACCATGGGGAATTCAGGGAGCTGCAATGAATTTCACCGTCCCGACCTTGTCGAGACCGCCCGGTCTGAATGCTCCGCCACCGGCAAACCGGCAAGCGTATTTATCTCACCCGGGATACCACGCTCGCCCTTGATTTGCGCCGCCCGGCTGGCACGCTCCGCCCGCACCCCCACCCCATGAACCGCCGTGATTTCCTGCAGGCCACCTCGGCCTCCCTCGCGCTGACCGCCCTGCCCGCCACCTTCGCCGCCCGTGCTTCCGCCCGCCAGATGACCATCGCCCTCACCCCGGGGAGCATCGGTGTCACCGTTCGGAACCAACGGGAAGCCAACGACCTCGCGCACCGCCACCGGTTCGAGTCGGTCGAACCCCGCGCTGACGAACTCGCCGGCATGTCCGCCCAGGAACTCGCCGATACCCTGGGCGACCTCAAGGCCAAGGGGCTCGTCTGGTCGGCCACGGGGCTGGCGGTCGATTTCCGCAAGGACGAGGCCACGTTCAAGGACGGGTTGAGCAAACTTCCCCGGCTGGCCGCCGCCCTGCAAAAAGCGGGCGCGTCCCGGATCGGCACCTGGCTCAGCCCGAGCCACGACACCCTGACCTACCGGGCGAACTTCAAACAACACGCCACTCGGTTGCGGGAAGTCGGCACCATCCTGAAACAACACGGCATTCGGCTGGGGCTCGAATACGTCGGGACGCAACTGCTGCTGGTGCGGGGCCGCTATCCATTCGTCCACACTCTCGCGGAAACCCGTGAGCTGATCGCGGAGATCGGCACCGGCAACATTGGCTTCGTGCTCGATACCTGGCACTGGTGGACCGCGAACGACACCGAAGCCGACCTGCTTTCGCTCACCGCTCGGGACGTCGTCAGCGTCGATCTGAACGACGCGCCCAAGGGCGTCGCCAAGGAACTCCAGAAGGACAACGAGCGCGAGCTGCCCGCGGCGACCGGCGTGATCGACGTCGCGACCTTCCTCACCGCGCTGGTGAAGATCGGCTACGACGGACCGGTGCGGCCCGAGCCCTTCAACAAGACCCTCAACGCGCTCGAAAACGATCCCGCCTGCGCCGCAACCTCGGCCGCGCTGCACAAGGCGATGGGCATGATTCGGGCGTAAGAACTTCGGAGCAGAGCCCCCCTGGGAGCGGGGGCGCGCACCGCCCCCCGGGGAGGCGCCCCGGCCCGGGGCGCGGCGGCCGCCACCCCGCCAGGGCCCCCCCCCCCACAGGCGCCCGGGGCGGGGCGGGCTG
>JAEUHA010000455.1 GCA_016793535.1 Opitutaceae bacterium
CACCGCAACCCGGAGCAGTTCCTCCGTGAGCCCAAGGATGTCTTCAGTCTCGACTCCCAGCGTCTCGCCGCGAAAGGCGCCGACGGTCTGAAGACCGCGGAAAAGTTTGTTCACGACTGGAAGGTCAAACCTCCCCAGAGCTGCTCCGGCTGCCATCGATGAAACGCAAATTCGAACATCCTGCTCCGTCCGAACGTGAGCAGCTCACCGGTCCGAAATACTGGCGCAGCCTCGACGAGCTCACCGGTACGCCCGGCTTCAAGGCACAGCTGGAGCGCGAATTTCCCGAAGGCGCGGCCGAACTCGACGGAGTCGACCGCCGGCACTTCATGAAGATCATGGCGGCGTCGTTCGCCCTCGGAGGCGCGGGCCTCGCAGGGTGCCGCCGGCCGGAGAAGTTCATCCTCCCGTACGGCAAGTCGGTCGAGGGCATCATCCCCGGACTGCCGTCCTACTACGCGACCGCGATGCCGCTGCGCAAAGCCGCGCTGCCGCTGCTGGCGGAGACGCACCAGGGCCGTCCGACCAAGCTCGAGGGCAACCCGAGCTTCGCGCCCCTCGGCGGGGCGTCGTCCCTGCTTTCGCAGGCGTCGATTCTCGACCTTTACGACCCGGATCGCGCCACGGCCCACACCAAGGGTGGGGCGGTGCTGAGCCGGACGCAGGTGGACGAGCTGCTCACGACGCTGGGCAACACGTATTCCGGCACGCAGGGTGCGGGCCTGGCGTTTCTCGCCGACGAATCGTCGTCGCCGACCCGCGCGCGCCTGCTCAAGGCGCTGAAGGGCAAGTTCCCCCGGGCGGTCTGGGCCGAGTACGAGCCCGTGGCCGACGAACCGCCGGTCGCGGCGGCGCAGGCGGCGTTCGGCACCGCGGTCAAACCGATTTATCATTTCGCCAAGGCGAAGCGCGTGCTCGCCATCGACTCCGATTTCATCGGTCTCGAGTCGGCCACCGGCTACTACGCCCGCGGCTTCGCCAAGGGGCGCAAGGTGACGAAGAAGGACGACCCGATGAACCGCCTTTACGTGGCGGAGAGCGGGCTGACCCTCACCGGCAGCATGGCCGACCACCGGCTGCGGCTGGCGTCGAGTCACATGCTGGCCTTCACGGCCGCGCTCGGGGCCCAGCTTGCGCCGGACGTGGCGGCTTCCCTCGCGCCGTTCGCGGAGGGTCTGACGGTCGACAAGAAGTGGATCGTCGAGTGCGCGGCCGACCTGCAGGCGCACCGCGGCGAGTGTCTCGTCGTGGCGGGCGCTCACCTTCCGCTCGAAGTGCACGCGCTCGTCTACGGGATGAACCTGCTGCTCGGCAACGCGGGCCAGACCGTGCAGTTCGTGCCGGTCGAACAGTCCGGTGCCTCCACGCTCAGTGGCCTGGCGACCGCGATCAAGGGCGGTTCGGTCAAGACTCTCGTCATTCTCGGCGGCAATCCCGCGTACAACGCCCCGGCCGACCTCGATTGGACGGCGCTGCAGAAGTCCGTGGGTGAGGTCATCCGCTTCGGGTACTACGTCGACGAGACGTCGACGGTGAACCCGTCGGCGACGACCCACATTGCGGCGGCGCATTACCTGGAGTCGTGGGGCGACGCCCGGGCGTTCGACGGCACGATCCTGCCGATCCAGCCGATGATTCTGCCGCTGTTTGGCGGCCTGACGGAGATCGAAGTGCTCGCCCGCATCGTGGGCGACGCCAAGACGGATCCGTACGAGCAGGTGGCGGCGACCGTCACCGCGCTCGCGGGCGGCGGAGCGGCCGACAAGGTCATGACCCGCTTCCTGCACGACGGCTTGTTGGCGGGTTCGGCGTACAAGCCGGTGAACGTGCGGCTGAATCGGGCAGGCGTCGAAGGCCTGTTCGGCACGGCCAAGCCGGCGCCGGTGCTGGGACCGAAGAACCTCGAAGTGCGCTTCGTGGCGGACCTCACGATGGACGACGGCCGGTTTGCCAACAACGGCTGGCTGCAGGAGTGCCCGGATCCGATCACCAAGATTTCCTGGGACAATGCGATCCTGGTCAGCCCCCGGCTCGGCAAGGAACTCGGCATCGATCCGAAGGGTTCTGCGATCCAGGTGGCGCGCAAGGAGGTGGCTGAATTCACGATGGGCAAGGAGAACGCGCCCGTCTTTGAACTCAGCGTAGGCGGCCGCAAGATCCGCGGTCCCGTGCACATCCAGCCGGGTCTCGCCAACTACACGGTCATCGTGCCGCTCGGCTATGGCCGGACGGTCACGGGCCATGTGGGCAAGGGTGCCGGCTTCAGCGCGTATCCGCTGCGGACGGTGGCCGAGCCGTATGTCGCGCTCGGGGCGACGCTGACGAACACGGGCACGCGTGCGCTGCTCGCGAACACGCAGGAACACTGGTCGATGGAAGGCCGCGACATCGTGCGCGAGGCCAACCACGCCGAGTATCAGAAGAATCCGGGGTTCGTGGACGAGATCGGCACGGAGTCCCACTCGCCGGCGATCTATGGTGCCGACGCGACGCCCATCAACGACAACAAGCTTTCGCGTGAAGACCGGGCGAAGTTGAACGCGCAGCGGGCGAAGGATGTCCCGCGCGGCAACTCGCTGTATTCGACGCCGAAGTTCGACGGGCTCCACCAGTGGGGCATGTCGATCGACCTCAACACCTGTGTCGGCTGCAACGCCTGCGTCGTGGCTTGCCAGGCGGAAAACAACATCCCGATCGTCGGCAAGGACCAGGTCCTGCGCGGTCGTGAGATGCACTGGATCCGGCTCGATCGCTACTACTCCGATGGCAACGCCGACGCCGGCGCATTCGGTGGCGAGGGCAACCGGGCGCTGCCCGATGAGCTGCAGGTTTCGATCCAGCCGGTGGCGTGCATGCAGTGCGAGCTCGCGCCCTGCGAAGTCGTGTGTCCCGTCAACGCGACGGTGCACGACGACGAAGGCATCAACACGATGGCCTACAACCGGTGCATCGGTACCCGTTATTGCGCGAACAACTGTCCGTACAAGGTCAGGCGCTTCAATTTCTTCGACTGGAACGAGCGCGCGCTCGACAGCCTGTACCTCGGCCAGCTCGGCGACTTCGGCATGCCGGAGCTCGTGAAGCTGGTGAAGAACCCCGAGGTCACGGTCCGCATGCGCGGCGTGATGGAGAAGTGCACGTACTGCATCCAGCGCATCCAGAACGGCAAGATCCGCCACAAGGTGAAGTCGGCGCAGGCCGGCCGGCCCGGTGACGTGGTGGTGCCGGACGGCACGATCAAGGTCGCCTGCCAGCAGGTGTGCCCGGTCGATGCGATCGAGTTCGGCAACATCCTCGACCCCGAGAGCGCCGTTTCGAAGGCGAAGGTGCGCGAGCAGGATTACGCGTTGCTGGGTTACCTGAACATCCGTCCGCGGACCACGTACCTCGGCAAGTTGCGCAACCCGAATCCGCAGATGCCCGATTACAAGGCGCTGCCGCTCAGCCGCGTCGAGTACGAGCGCAAGAACGTGCCGCCGGCGCATGACGATCACGGTCATGGCGCGCACGGCAACGCCGCCCCCAAGGCGGAAAAGAAAGGGGCGCATTGAGATGACGACGCTCGCTAAACGCTTATCCGGAGGACACCGCTAATGGGTCACGCTGCTGAACACGCCGCCGATTCCCCGGCCATCCTCCGCGAGGTCAAACCCGCGGTGTTGCCGCGCGCGGTGCTCGTCGAAAACAACCGCAGCTTCTCGTGGATCACCGAGAAGATCTGCGGCATCATCGAAGGCAAGACGCCCGCCTGGTGGTGGGTCTGCTTCATCCTCGCCTGCTTCGTCGCGTCGTTCACGGTCGGCGGCATCACCTACCTGATCGCCACGGGCGTCGGTGTGTGGGGTCACGCCAATCCGGTCAACTGGGCGTGGGACATCGTCAACTTCGTCTTCTGGATCGGTATCGGCCACGCCGGCACCCTGATCTCCGCGATTCTCTGCCTGCTGCGCCAGAAATGGCGCACGTCGATCAATCGTGCGGCCGAGGCCATGACGATCTTCGCGGTGGTTTGCGCCGCGATCTTCCCGGTCTTCCACGTCGGTCGCGTCTGGTATGCCTGGTACCTGTTCCCGATCCCGAACTCCAACGCGATCTGGCAGAACTTTCGTTCGCCGCTCGAGTGGGACGTGTTCGCGGTCTCGACCTACGGTACGGTGTCAGTGCTGTTCTGGTACGTCGGCCTGATTCCCGACCTCGCGGTGTTGCGCGACCGCTTCTACGCGGTGGGCAACAAGACGCGCGCCTTCCTCTACGGCCTGTTCGCCCTGGGCTGGCGCGGTTCGAACCGCCACTGGAGCAACTACGAGATGGCCTACCTTATCCTGGCCGGCATCTCGACGCCCCTCGTGCTCTCGGTGCACACGATCGTGTCGTTCGACTTCGCGGTCTCGCTGCTCCCGGGCTGGCACACGACCATCTTCCCCCCGTACTTCGTCGCGGGCGCCATCTTCTCGGGCTTCGGCATGGTGCTGACCCTGATGCTGCCGCTGCGCTCGATCTACGGCCTGCAGGATCTGATCACGCAGTACCACATCGACTGCATGTGCAAGATCACGTTGGCGACGGGCACGATTGTCGGCTACGCGTACGCGATGGAGTTCTTCATCGCGTGGTACGGCGCGAATCCCTATGAAGGCTTCGCGTTCATCAACCGCGCGTTCGGCCACTACTCGTGGGCCTACTGGTGGATGATCGGCTGCAACGTCGTCACCCCGCAGTTCTTCTGGTTCAAGGCGGTGCGCAACAACACGACCTTCGTCTGGGTGCTCTCGATCTTCGTCAACGTCGGCATGTGGTTCGAGCGCTTCGTGATCATCGTCACGTCGCTCGCCCGCGACTTCCTGCCGTCGAGCTGGGGTTACTACAGCCCGTCGATCGTCGAAATCTTCACCTTCTTCGGCACCTTCGGCGTCTTCTCGGTCCTCTTCCTCCTCTTCATCCGCTTCCTGCCGATCATGCCGATGGCT
>JAEUHA010000461.1 GCA_016793535.1 Opitutaceae bacterium
TCATGGGTCATAGGTCATGGGTGGAGACGTAAGAACCTTCCTCACAAAACAATCCCTTCGCCTTTCACCAATAACCTATGACCCATCACCCATGACCCTCGCCCCGCTCCCCTCACCTCTCGCCCCTAGCCTCTAGCCTCCCGCCTCTCGCCTCTCGCCCCGGGGCGGCGAAGCCGCCCTACAACAATCGCCCGGGCTGATACTCCGCCGCCCCGCGGTGCTTGCGCGCGAGGGGCTTCACTTCGGCGAGGAAGGCGTCGACCTGATGTGGCGCGGCGCCGACAAAACGCGCGTTTTCGGCGAGGATCGCCTGGAGCGCCTTTTTTCCGAGGCCGATGCGCCGGTCGGTCGCGAGGCGTGACAGCAGGTCGGCGTCGCCATTGCCCGAGCGCAGCGCCTTCGCGGCGGCGAGCGCGTGTTCCTTGATCGCCTCGTGCGCGGTCTCGCGGCCGGCGCCGTGCTTCACGGCTTCCATGAGGATGGTGGTCGTGGCGAGGAAGGGCAGGTTGCGCTCGTTCTCGGCCGCGACCGCGGCGGGGAAAACCTCCATCTGCCGCAGCACGGTGAGGTAGGTCTCGAGCGCGCCATCGAGGGCGAAGAACGCGTCCGGCAGCGCGACCCGCCGCACCACGGAGCAGGAGACGTCGCCTTCGTTCCACTGGTGGCCGGCGAGCGCGCCGGTCATGGTGACGTAGCCGCTGAGAATCGTGGCGAAACCGCAGATGCGCTCGCAGTTCCGGGCGTTGACCTTGTGCGGCATCGCCGACGAACCGACCTGGCCGGCCTGGAATCCTTCCGTGAGCAGCCCGGCGCCGGCCATCAGGCGAATCGTGGTGGCGAAGCTCGCGGCGGCGGCACCGAGCTGGTGCAGGGCGGTGACGACCTCGAAGTCCAGGCTGCGCGGATACACCTGGCCGACCGCACTCAGCGAGGCGTGGAAGCCGAGGTGCTTCAGCACCCGGTTCTCCAGCTGGTCGACCTTGGCGGAGTCGCCGCCGAGCAGCGTGAGCTGGTCGAGCTGCGTGCCGACCGCGCCCTTGAGTCCGCGGACCGGATACCGCGCCAGCAGCTCCTCGATGCGGGTGAAGGCGCCGAGCAGCTCCTGGCCGAACATCGCGAGCCGCTTGCCCAGCGTCGTCGGTTGCGCCGGGACGTTGTGCGTGCGGCCCGTGATCATGAGGTCGCGGTGGGCTTCGGCCTGCGTCGCCAGGGCGAGCAGCGCGGCGGCGGCCTTGAACTGGACCAATTTGAGGGACCGGAGGATCTGGAGCTGTTCGACGTTCTCGGTCAGGTCGCGGCTGGTCAGGCCGAGATGGATGAACTGCCGCTTCGCGAGTTCGGAGAACTCCTCGATCCGCGCCTTGACGTCGTGCAGCGTGATGCGTTCCCGCTTGGCGATGGCGGCGAGGTCGATCTGCGCCTTCACCTTTTCGTAGTCCTTGATCGCCTCGGCGGGGATCGGCACCCCGAGGTCGCGCTGCGCCTTCATCACGGCGATCCAGAAGTCGCGCTCGAGGGCAACCCGGCCCTGCTGCGACCAGATGTCCTTCATCGCGGTCGAGGCGTAGCGCTCGGCCAGGACATTCGGGATCGGAGCGGAGGCGGAGGAAGTCGGGTCGTTCACGGCAAAGGTCGTGTGTTAAGTCCGACCTTCCCGCGAAGGCGAACCCAAACATCGGCCCACGGAACACACGGAGCACACGGAAACCAAGGCATCCCTTCCGTGTGCTTCGTGTGTTCCGTGGGCTTCTCCTCGACCGATCTTACGCCGCCAGGCAGCGGACGGTCATTTCGCGGAGGACTTCCTCCTGCTCCCCCGGACGACGGATGATCTCCTCGAAGGCGGCGATGAACTCCTGCTGGTTGTCGATCAATCGCCGGAGGCTGGGCAGTTTGGCGCTGCCGGCCAGCTTGCCGACGTACCAGGGGTTCTGGGTGAAAAGATTGAAGGAGCTCTTCTCCGTCGCGCCCGTGAATCGCCCGCCGAACTGGCTGGCCGCCCGCGGGAGTCCGTCGAGCCCGCGCGGTCCGATCCGCGCGGCCCCCGCGTCGACCAGCGCGCGGACCTGCAGGAGGATCCGGTTGCGGTTCTGCAGCGCGCTGATCACCGGCCGCGCGTCGCCCCCGCTGAAGAAATGCCGGTGCAAGGCCCCGAGCGTCCACTTGAGATCGCCGCTGAAGAACGCTTCCGCGGCCTCGAAAAAATCACCTTCCGCGACATTCGGCGTCAGCTCGGCGACGTGGGACTCCTCGATCTTGGCGCCTTCGCCGACATAGGTGGCGAGCTTGCGGGTCTCCTCCACGACGAGCCGCGTGTTGGCCCCGACTTTGGCGAGCAGCAGCTCGACCGCGCCGGGCGCGAAACCGGCGCCCAGCGCCGCGGCCTCCGCCAGCGCCACGCCGGCGAGGGCCTCGCCGGCATGGTCGGCATCGCCGCCGACGAGGGTGAAATCCGCCTGCTTCTCGCACCACTTGGGAAACGACCGCCGCCGGTCGATGGGCGCGGCGGTGATCAGCACGGCGGTTTCGTCGGGATTCAGGCCCTCGAGCAGCCGCTGCAGTTCCTCCACGAGCGTGAGCGTGCTCTCGGCGCGGCCCGTGACCGTGTCGGCGAGGAAGTTGACGTCCTTCAGCCACACCACCCGCCGGCCGCCGAACATCGACACCGTCTGGACCGCGTCGCGGAAACGGTTCACCGCGCTCTCGACCTCGCCGACGTTGGCGGCGAAGCCGTTGATCACCTCGCGGGCAAACTCGTCGGTCACCTCGGCGGCGAGCGCGGCAAAGCGCTCCTTGCCCAGCCGGCCGACGAGGAAGTCGTCGGCGCCGCAGATGAACGTGAATTTTCTCGCCGCGGTCATGGGACGGGAACTCTGGCGGCCCAATAGGGCGGGCTGCACGAAAAAAAGACGGTCGGTCGACTGCGTTGCACATGTTCTTCTGTTGTAGGCGGGGTGCCCCCACCCCGCGGGATACAGGCGTCGAATCCTCCCGTGGGGTGGGGGCGCCCCGCCTCCATTGCATCCAGCTGGACGCCCGCTCATGTTCCGCCGCTGCCCATGAGGAATCACGACGACTTCGCCGAGACTGCGCCGGTGCGCTGGCGCGGCGACCTGCTGCTGCTGACGCTCTTCTTCGGGGTCCTCACCCTCTTCGCGGCCGGCCGGCTGCCGCTGAAGAACCCCGACGAGCCGCGTTACGCGGGCATCGCGCGGGAGATGATCGCGACGGGCGACTGGGTCACGCCCCGGCTCAACGACACGCGCTACTTCGAGAAACCGCCGTTGGTCCCCTGGCTCGTTGCGCTGTCCCGGCTGGCGTTCGGACCCGGGGACGCGGCGGCGCGGCTGCCGTCGGTAGTCTTTGGCGTCGGCGGGGTGCTCCTGGTGTACGCGCTGGGCCGACGGCTTTTCGGGCGGGAGGCGGGCCTGGCGGCGGCATTCGTGCTCGGCACGTCGCTTCTCTATTTCGCGCTCTCGTGGCTGCTGCTGCTCGACATGGTGCTGTCCGTCACGCTGAGCGCCGCGTTGATCTGCTTCCTGCTCGGCGTGCGGGAACCGCCGGGACCGCGGCGGCGCGGCCTTTTTCTCGGGCTCTATGTGTCCGCTGCGCTCGCCACGCTGGCGAAGGGGCTGATCGGGTTCCTGCTCCCCGGCGCGATCATGGCGCTCTGGCTGCTGGTGCTGAACCAGTGGCACCGGCTGCGGCCGCTGTATTTGCCGAGTGGATGCGCGCTGTTCCTGCTCGTCGCCGCGCCCTGGCACGTGCTGGTGGCCCAGCGCAATCCCGAGTGGGCGGCGTTTTACTTCGGGCACGAGCACTGGGCGCGATTCACGACCACCGTGCATGGCCGCGCCGAGCCGTTCTGGTTTTTCGTCCCGGTGCTCGTCGTCGGCCTCTTCCCTTGGATCGGGTTCCTGCCGTCGGCCGTGCGGACGGCGCTGGCCGGTGGCTGGGCCCGGCGGAAGGAGAATGCGGATGCGTGGTTTCTCGTGCTCTGGGCCGCGTTCGTGTTCCTGTTCTTTTCCCGGTCGCAGTCCAAGTTGATCCCGTACCTCCTGCCGGCCTTTCCGCCCCTCGCGGTGTTGATCGGCGCCTGGCTGGCGCGCTGCTGGTCCGACGGCGGCGCGGCGCGACTCCGGCCCGGACTGGGGGTGTTCTCGTTCGGGTGTGGGCTGCTCGGCATCGCCTTTCTCGCCGCCGTGTTTCGGCCCGGAATTGTCCGTGATGCGGAACAGATGGCGGCACTGCGCCCGTTCGGCGTCGCGCTGGCGGCGGTGCTCCTCCTCGGCGGCGTGGCGGCGCCGTGGGCGGCGAAAATGCGCGGCGTGGTGGCGGGTGTCGGTACGGTGCTGGCGACGATGGCGGGCTTTTTCCTCGTGGCGATGACGGCGGGTCCGGGCTGGCAGCGGGCGAGCACCCGGGACCTGGCGCTCGTGGCCCGCGAACGGATCGCGCCGGAGGACCGGGTGTATCACTACTGGGGCTTCTTCCACGACTTCGTGTACTATGCGGAGCGGCCGGTCGGGCTGGTCAGCTACACGGACGAACTCGAGGTGCAGTTCCTCGATCCGGCGGAGAAGGCCAGGCGCTTCATCGATGACGCCGAGCTGCGGCGCCAGTGGGCCGGACCGGGCCGGATCTGGCTGGTCGTGCGCAAGCGCGCCCAGGCCGCGCCCGAGTCGGTGTTCGCCGACCCGGCCTTCCGCCCCCACGTCATCGCGGAATCCCGCACGCACCAACTGGTGAGCAATCGGCCGTGAGGGAATCGCAGCGATCCAGTTGAGAGTTGAGGGCTGAGAGTTGAGAGACCAAGCCTCTGCATTTCCTTTTCCGCCGAAGGCTGGAGCTCGCCTGGTTCGCCTCTCAACTCTCAGCTCTGAACTCTCAACTCTCAACTTTGCCTCATGTCCGCCCCCTTCCTGCCGTTCTCGCGCCCCTCGATCGACGAGGAGACCATTGCCGGCGTGGCTGAGGTGTTGCGCTCGGGCTG
>JAEUHA010000469.1 GCA_016793535.1 Opitutaceae bacterium
CCTTCAATTTTGTCGCCGCCGTGGGGGGGATGGCCTGTTGGAAGCTCAGCTAATACAGGGTGGCGTATTACGGGTCGCAACTAAAAGCGAGGGGGTCTGGGCGTTACACGTTACTGCGGCTGTAACGTGTAACGCCCTGACCCCGTCGATTTTCGTTCCGACCCTTACTCCGCGACCTTGAAGTCGCTGAGCTTCCAACGTGCCTTCCGCGCCTCGGCGGCGACTTCGTTGAAGGCGTTGATCTCGGCCTCGGAGAACAGCAGTCCGCCGTTCTTCGCGCAGCGCGCGGCGGCCTGGGCTTCGAGCTGGCCGGGGAGCATGCAGGCTTCGTTGCCGTGACCGAGGATGTCCTCGATCACCGCCTTCACGTTGGCGCTCTGCGTGCGGCCCTTGGCGAAGGCGCCGGCATTCATCGCGTCCGGATGCCAGACCTGGAAGAAGAACGTGCAGGTGCCCTTGTCGTCGCCGACCTTGTCCCAGCGGTTGCGGAGCGTCGGCAGCGAACCGCCGATGAAGCCGCTGATGATCTCGTTCATCAGCGCGAGGCCGTAGCCCTTGTGCGCGCCGAACGGGATCAGGTACTTCGCCTTCGTCGGATCGGTCGTCATCTGGCCGTTCTCGTCGACGGCGGCGTTCGGCGGGAGTTGCTTGCCTTCGCGGGCGAGCTGCTGGACGCGGCCCATGGCCACGACCGACGTCGCCCAGTCGATCACGATCGGGTAGCCGATCGCCTCGGTCGTCGGAAAGCCCCACGAGTGCGGATTGGTGCCGAGCGTCGGAAACTTGCCGCCGAAGGGTACGACCTCGGCGAGCGCCGCGGTGCAGTTGGTGTAGGCGATGTAGCCGCGCTTCGCGGCGTCCATCACGTAGCCGCCGCCCCAGAGGTAGTGGAAGGCGTTGTCGACCGAGACCATGCCGACGCCGTAACGGTCGGCGAGCTTGATGGCGGCCTCGATGGCGGCGTAGCCGGTCGCCTGGCCGAGCTTGCGGTTGGCGTTCCAGACCTGGGCGCCGCGGAAGCGCGTCTTCACCTTCTCCAGCTTCGCCTTCGGCACGCAGCCGCCCGCGGCGGAGCCGAGGAAATGGTCGAGGTGGAGCGCCTTGAGGGCGTTGTGGGTGCGGATCCCGTGCCGCGAGGCCTCGGCGCAGAAACGCGCGCCGGCGGCGGCCTCGGCGCTGGAGTATCCGCGCTTTTTATACGCGGCTGCGACGAGCGCGTTGTGCTGGGCTTCGGGGACGACGTAGAAGGTTTCGGACATGGTGGAAGAGGAGTTGAGAGTTGAGGGTTGAGAGTTGAGAGGGGAGGACGGTTTCGACGTTGGGAGACCTTGGGTTCCGGTCTCTCAACTCTCAGCTCTCAACTCTCAACGGTTCATCTGAGCTCCGCTCAGACGACCTTCCGCACCGGCACTTCGGGATTCACCTGCGCGAGGGGCTTTTCGCCGCGCATGGCGCGGATGAGGTTGGTGACGGCGGCGACGGCCTGGCGCTGGACGCTCTCGGCGGTGCGCGACCCGATGTGCGGCGTGACGATCGCGTTCGGCAGCTTGAGCAGCGGGTGATCGGCCTTCGGCGGCTCCTCGTCCAGCACGTCGGTGCCGTAGCCGCCGACCTGGCCCGACTTGAGCGCCGCGACCATGTCGGCCGTGTGCACGATCTCGCCGCGGGCGCAGTTGAGGATGAGCACCCCCTTCTTCATTTTCGGGAAGGACTTCGCGCTGATCATGTCGCGGGTCTCGGGCGTCAGGTTCGTGTGCAGCGAGATGTAGTCGGAGGCGGCGTAGATCTCGTCGAG
>JAEUHA010000473.1 GCA_016793535.1 Opitutaceae bacterium
GTTTCCTCGTGGCAGCCGCCTCCCGGCTGGACGACGACGCGCGGCGGCGCGGGCGGCGCGGTTGTGCGCGTGACCACGCTGGCGGCTTCGGGACCGGGTTCTCTGGCCGCGGCCCTGGCGACGCCGGGACCGCGAATCATCGAGTTCACCGTCGGCGGCATCATCGACCTCGGCGGTCGCTCACTCCGGATCGCGCAGCCCGCCGTTACGATTGCCGGCGAGACGGCGCCCAGCCCCGGCATCACGCTGACCAACGGCGGCGTAAGCGTCACGACGCATGACGTCATCGTACGACATATCCGGATACGTCCCGGCGCCGGCACGCGGGCCCGCAAGAGCGGCTGGGAGGTCGATGGGCTCGCGACCGGCGGAGGCGCGCGCGACGTGATCGTCGATCACTGCTCCTTCTCGTGGGCGACCGATGAGAACCTCAGTGCGTCCGGACCGCGCTTCGATGGTGCGACCCCCGACGACTGGCGGCGCAACACGTCGCACCGAATCACCTTCAGCCACAATCTCATCGCCGAGGGCCTGCACGACTCGACGCATGCCAAGGGGCCGCACTCGAAGGGCTCGCTCATCCACGACAACGCCAGCGACATCCTGATCTACGCGAACCTCTATCTGAGCAACGACGACCGGAACCCGTTCTTCAAGGGCGGCGCGCGCGGCGCGGTCGTGAACAACCTGATTCACAATCCCGGCCGGCGCGTGATGCAGTTCGCGCTCAACCCGGGGGAGTGGGAAGGCCACGCGTGGCAGCGCGGCACGATGGCGATCGTGGGCAACGTCGCGCGGCGCGGTCCGAGCACCGCGCAGGAGATCGCGTTCCTCGAGGCGTTCGGGCCGCTCGACGTCCACTTGCACGACAACCGCTTCCTCGACGCGGCGGGTGCGGCGCTGCCGGTGACGGTGTTACGGCGCGATCGCACCAAGGGGTTGATTCCGCATGCCGCCGACTCCGAGGTGCAGGTGGTGAATGCGCCGCCCTCGTGGCCGGCAGGACTCGCGGCGAAGCCCGCCGCTGAGACGGCCGCGTGGGTGCTGGCAAACGCCGGCGCGCGGCCATGGGATCGCGACGCCGTCGACCGCCGCCTGCTCGAGGAAACGCGGACCGGCGGCGGGAAGATCATCGACTTCGAGGCGGAGGTCGGCGGGCTGCCCGGCAGCCGCTGACCGGAGGCCCTTCTCCTGGGCGCGCGGCCGTCCCCGCCCGCAGCGACAATCGCGGCAAGCCCATGCGGCCGGGGACGGCCGCGCTCCCAGGGACTTTACCAGCGGCCGCGCAGGCCCACGGTCCATGAGGCGCCGTAGCGGTTGAACGCGCGCAGCAGGCCGGGGGTGTTCGAATAGGTCCGGATGGGCTCGTTGAGGATGTTGCGGCCGCTGATCGTGATCTCGTAGGTGCTGTTGAAGCGGTAGCCACCGCTGAAATCGAACATCAGCCGCTCGTACTGCCAGAGTTCCTCGGAGGCGCTGGCCGAGTTGAAGCGCGACGCCTGCCAGGTGCAGCGGAGCTGGGCGTTGAACTTGTGGTTGCCGTAGCGGATGCCGCCGTTGGCGGCCTTCGGCACGTGGTTTTCGAGCCGTTCGCTCGCGGCGGTGCGGGTGAGGGAGCCGAACACGCTGAAGCCGCGCAGCGCCCGCGGGAGGAACACCAGCTGCTGGCTGTACTCGATCTCGATGCCGTCGAGGTTGATCGTGCCCGGGGCGTTCGACGGACGAAGGAACGTGAACGCGCTGTACTCGGGATCGTCGGCGTAGCCGGCCTCGGCGGCAGAAACCTGCTGCGTGCCGGAGCCCATGTTGTCCACGGACAGCCGGAAGCCCGACACACTGAGCGTGCCGGCGGGCTCGAGGTAGTATTGCACGCTGGCGAAATACTTGTCCGAGGTCTCCGGCTTCAGGTCGGGATTGGGCACGCGGATGGTCTGGTTGGTCTCGTCGATCGTGATCACGCCGGCGACATTCCCGTAGCTCGGCCGGCTGATCGACTGGCTCGCGGCCACCTGCAGGTGCAGGTTGCGGGACAGCGCGTACTTCGCGCCGCCGCTGAGGAACGCGTTTTCGTAGCCGCCTTCCTTTTCGTCGCGCCGACCGTAGCGATACTGATAGTCGATGAACGGGATCGTATTGGCGGTGTAGCCCGCCGCGCGGACCTGCGCCGGCGGGATGAGGTCGATCGTCTTGCCGTAGGTGGTGGTTTTCTCGACCCGCACGCCCAGGTTGAAGCGCAGCGCGCGCCAGCGGGAGTTCGTCTCGAGATACGCGGCGTCGATCTGCTCCTTCACGGAACGCGAACTGTAGTTTTCGTTGATGTGGTTCTGAATCAGGTTCGGCGTGAAGTGCGACGGGTTGGCCTTGAACTGGTCGAAGGTCGCGTACGGGTCGGTCATCGGGATGCCGAGCCGCACGATGTTGCCGCCCGTGCGGGGATCGTACTCGAGGTGCGTGGTCGTCGGCAGGATCGTCGTGGGCGCGACCATCGAACCGGCGGCGCCGACGTAGGTGTACTGCAGTGCGCCGTTCTTCTCGAGGTCGTAGACGGAGAGCTTGGTCTTGGCCCCGGCCATGAACTGCACCGGGAGGCCGGCGATCTCGTAGGTTTTCTTTGCGTCGAGGTAGGCGACCCACACCTGGTGACGCGCGGACTGGGGCGTGGCGGCGACGTTGTTGGTGAACGCGTCCGTGCGATTGTAGTTCGCCACGTCGGTCCAGGGCAGGCCGGAGGTCTGGGTGAGCATCCAGTCGGTGTGGGTCGGACTGCTGCGCGTGGCCGTGAAGCCGATGCGGGACAGCCGGTGCGTGACGGCCTGGAAATAACCCTCCGTCATCTGCTCGTAGGCGGTGCGGCTGCGCGAGTAGCCGCCGCCGAGCGTGACGTTCAGGTCGCCGCGCTTGTACTCGAACTTCGGCACGAAGCTGACCGTGGTGTTCACCTTGTTCCGCCGGCTGGTCGTGTATTGGACCCGGGTGTTGGCGTTGGCGGTGGGCAGCGCGGTGAACGACGACACGGTCGACTCGGGCGTGACCTGCGCGGCGTTGACGAAGAAGGCGACCTGGCGGTTGTTCGTGCCGTCGTCGAAGTTCGAACCCGACGTGCGCAGCGAGACCGACATCTGCTCGTTGATCTTGTAGTCGGTGTTGAGCGTGAAGGACGCGCGGTTGGAGAGCTTGGGGGCGTCGCGGAACGCCATCTGCGTGACCACCGGCCCGCGGCCGGTCGGGTAGCCGTAGGTGACGGTGACGCCGGCCTGCTCGGTGCCCACAGTGTTGCCGGAAAGGCTGAGATTGATGCCGAAGCGGCCCTTGAACGCCTCGCCGTAGGAGAACACGAAACCCGGCCGGATCTTGTAGGTGGATTTGTCATACGGCCCGGGCGTCTTGCTGAGCGACCAGGAATATTCGTTGCCGGTAAGGGCGAGCTGCGCGGTGACCTCGCGCCGTTTCCGGTCGAAGGCGCTCCGGCTGCGAAGGTTGATCCGGCCGGCCGGGGCATCGGCATCCATGCTCGCGGTCGTCGTCTTGCTCAGTTCGATCGCCTCGATGCCGTTGATCGACGCCTGCTCGAATTCGAACTGGCGCGAGGTGTCGCCGAAGCTGGCAGACGGCGCGCTCGCCATCGACATGCCGTCGATGCTCACGCCCGCGTAGACGGGACTGAGCCCGCCGATGCGCGCGGTGCGGGCGTCCGAGTCGACGTAGTCCATCACGACGCCGGGCATGTACTTGATGAACTCGCCGATGTTGCCGCCGGTGACGTCGCCGAAATTGTCCGAGGCCACGACGCTCTTCATGTTGATCGCGGCGCGCTGCTCCATGATCGCCTTCGCATTGCCCTCGCGTTCACTCGAGACGACGAACTGGCTGAGCTGGACGACGCTCTGGCCCGCGGCGGGGGCCGCGCCGGGACCGAAGACCGCGCCCTTCAGGTCGAAGTCGCGCGTGGCCGCCTGGCCGGCGGCGACCGTGACGCGCGTCGTTTCGCGCTGATAGCCGGTGTAGGTGACGGTGACCGTGACCTCGCCCGCGGGAACATTGGTGAGCACGTAGGAGCCGTCGTCGCGGGAGTACGCGGTGAGGCTCGTGCCCTCGATCTGAATCTCGGCGTTGCGCACGTACTCGTTGGTCGCGGGGTTGAAGATCCGGCCGGAGAGCGTGCCCCCGGCGCCGGTCTGCGCCGCGGCCAGCGCGGCGGAGAGAAGAACGCAGAGGACAGCGAGCAGGGTGCAGGGAAGCGGGGTGTTTCTCATGGGGGGATGGGGGATCAGGTCAGTGATCGGAGGGACGGAAGACCGGCCCGCGGCGAGGCGGGAGCGGAAGACGCGGAAAGCGGGAGGGGATGGTTTGGCGCCCTCCCGCGCAGATCAATGCAAAGCGGCCGGGAGCGGCCGTGCTCCCGGGATCAACGAGGCTCAGAAGTTGAACGTCGTCGAGAGCGAGTACTTCCGCGGCGACTGATAGCGGAAGGTGTTCGGCACATCGCCGCCGGCCGCCGCATTCGTCGTATACGCGACGTACACGACATCGGTCTCGTCGAGCACATTGGAGACGTTGAGCTGCAGCCGCGCGCGGATCTTGCCCAGGCGCAGCTCGTAGCTCGAGTGCGCGGAGACGATCGTGTACGCGTTGGCGTAGAGGTAATTGAAGGGCTGGTTGGCCCGGTTGCCGACGACCTGTTTGCCGCGGTAGTTGGCGCCGCCGCCGATGGAGAGGCCCTTGAGCCGTCCCTCCCGGAACGAATAGGTGGTGTAGATGTTGCCGATCTTCTCCACGGTGTTGTTCAGCGTGCGGCCTTCGGTGTAGCCGGAGATCGTGCGGTTGATGTCGTTGATGTTGGTCGTGATCCGCGCGGCGTTGGGCAGGGCAGGATTCGCGGCACCCGCCTGCCAGGTGGCGAGGTGGGTGGCGACGTAGGCGCGCAGGCCGGGTCCGATGTCGGCCTGCTGGGTCTTCGGCAGCGAGTAGTTGAGCATCAGCCGCCAGGAGCGCGTGAGGTTGGCGGTGAGATCGATCTCGTATCCGTCTCCTTTATACGTCTCGAGGTCGCGAAACGCGAGGATCTGGTTCTCGGGCCGGCCGAGGTCGGCCCAGATCTCGTTCACGTCGGCCATGGCGTCGCCGGTGCGGGCGCGGTCGATCTGCTTCATCTTGTAGTAGCCGATCGTGCCGGCGAGCTTGCCACCGAAGAACTCGAGCTTGAGGCCGACGTCGATGCCGTCGTTGGACGCCGGCGGGATGGGCGAGCCGTCGAGCTGGGAGGCGCCGCTGCCGGGGGCGTTGAACGACTCGGAGTAGTTGGCATAGGCGCCGAGCCACGGGACCGGGAAATAAACGAGGCCGGCGGAGGAGGTGCCCACGCTGATCTTGCTTACGTCGAGGGTTCCCGGGCCGGCGGTGGCGCCGAGAATCGAAGTGCCGTCGGGATTGCCCGCGACGCGGCGCTGCTGCTTGCGGTCGTGCGTGTCGTAGCGGTAGCCGAGCAGCACCGAGAGCCGGCCGTCGAACAGCGAGGACGCCGAGGCGATCTGGTTGTACTGGAGCGACTGGTCCTCGTCGGAGGTGTTGGTCTCGACGAACTTGACCTCGTAGCCGTTGGAGGCGAACGACCCGACCCAGGCCGCGGGATTGCGCGGCGCGTCCCAATACTGGCGGATGCGGATGACGTTGGGTGCAGCCTGGCTGTTGACGTTGGCGGCGTTGTTCACCCGGCCGGCGGTCCACGTGACGGGAGAGTAGGAGTCATGGCGGATGCCGGACGAGAGGCTGAGGCTCTGGCGCAGCCAGCGGATCTGCTTCTTGTAGGCGACCGAGAGCCGCCAGTCGGAAAGCGTGTTCTCCTGGAGCGTCTTTTGCGGCTGCACGTCGACGAACGCCTTGCCGAAATTGGGATTGGGCTGGCCGTTGGGGAGGACGGTGTTCACGTCGATCCGGTGCTGGTCCCAGACGCGGAAGTTGCCGAGCCGGCTCTGGTCCTGGTGGTTGAAGGCCGCCTGCGCGATGATGCCGGCGGGGAAGCGGTGCTCGAGGTAGAAGGTCCAGCTGTGGTAGTTGGTATCACCATACGCGTCGGGCGGCTGGAGACTGAACTCGCGGCTGGGGATCGCCGGGAAGCGTGCGACTGCGGGCCGGCCTTCCGGCAGGATGCGCAGGCCGGTGCCGGTGGTCTGGAACGAACCGCGCCAGTTCACGATGCCGAGTGCGGCCTGGCTCGGATCGTAGACCAGATAGTCGTCGGCGACGGCGGAGTTGAACCGGGCCACGCCCGTGCCGGTGGTGGAGGGAGCGGTCACGCCGTTGTAGATCGCGGTCCGGTTCCAGTTCGAGCTCTGGTCGGCGAAGCTCTGCGCGAAGGAGAAACGGCGGTAATTCCCCTGCTCGTATTCGCCGCGCACCTGGGTTTCCTTCGCCAGCTTGAACGTGGCCGCGACGTGCGAGCCGTAGCGGAACGGCTCGTCGTAGTCGCGCCAGCCCTTGAGCTTGTCCACGACGGCGTTCACGCGGACGGCGAACCGGCTGCCCGCGGGAATGTTGTAGTCGAAGCTCGCCCGGTAGCCGCCGTAGCTGTCGGCGCGAAGCTGCGCACTGCGCCGCGGCACCCAGAGGGCCTGCTTGGTGAAGGTCGTGTTGATGCCGCCGGGGTTGCCGTCGCCAAAGAGGATCGAGTTGGGGCCGCGGGCGAACTCGAGGCGCTCGGTGTTGTAGTTGTCACTCGAGACGTACCAGCGGAAATAATTCCGGCTGGGGAAACTGGCGCCGACGCCGCGGACATTGACGTTGTAGTCGCCCGTGGTGGACGTCTCGCCGGTGGGAATCGAATTGGGCGCCCACTCGGCGGCGGAGCCGAAGGAAGTGGCGGCGATGTCCTCGAGGAACTCGGCGGTGAGGACGGAGATGGCGGACGGGGTTTCCTTGAGGAGCGTGTCGACGCGGCCGCCGGCCAGGGCGCTCGAGGCGGTGTAGCCGACGTCGCGGTCGGTGCTGACCTCGAACGCGGCCAGCGTGATGGTCTGTTGGTCCGCCACCCGGGCGGGAGCGGCCGCCGGCGCGGTCTGGCCGCTGGCCGCGGCGGCGGAGAGGAGGCTGAGCAGGCCGATGAGCCCGCGGGTTCGGCGGGAGGGGCTGGGGGCGTACATGGTGGGTGTCGGTTCGAGGGGGCTTGGGTGGTCTTGCGTTCGAAAATTCAATGCGCGCGAGCGCGCGGGTTCAGCGGCCGGCGGCCTTCTTTTTCTTCGCTGCGCCGGGCCGGCCCAACTCGCCCGCGCGGGCGGGATCGTAATCGGGATTGGGCTCGGGCATGCGCGCGCCGACCGCGCGGCGCCAGTCGGCCAGGGCGGTGCGGAGTTCACGGGCGCGGGCCGGCTCCCGGGCCGCGAGGTTCGTCGTCTCCGCCCTGTCATGGCCCAGGTGATACAGCTCCACCGTGTCGGTCTCGAAGAACTCGATCAGCTTCCAGTCACCGCGCCGGATCGCGCTGGCCGGCGTGCTGTGATGGTAGTGCGGCAGGTGCCACGTCAGCGTGTCGCGCGGCAGCGCGGCGGACGGCTGGTCGAACAGCGGCACGAGGCTCATGCCGTCGGGCGGCTGCGCCTGACCCGGGGCGACGCCGGCCAGGGCGAGCAGGGTGGGATGGATGTCCATCGTGAGGGCCGGGGTCGCCGTTGTACCGCCCGCCCGGATACGGCCGGTCCAGCGCGCGATCGCCGGGACCCGGATGCCGCCCTCGTAGAGCGAGCCCTTTTCACCCCGGAGCGGCGCGTTGGACGTCACGATCGTGCCGTCCTGCTGGTGGATGAGCCCGCCGTTGTCGGAGAGGAACAGCACCAGCGTCTTCTCCGCGAGGCCGGCGCGATCGACGGCCGCGACGATCCGGCCGACGCACTCGTCGAGTTCCTCGAGCAGCCCGGCGTAGTCGGGGCGGCTGGGATAGCCCGGCATCGGCTTCCGGGCGCGGTACTTCTCGAGTTTCGCCGGCGTGGTCGAAAGCGGAATGTGCACCGCGGAAGGCGAGACCTGCAGCACGAACGGCCGGTCGCGGTTCGCGGCGATGAAGTCCTCGGCCTTGCGCGCGAGGAAATCGGCCGAACGTCGCGTCGCGTCGCCGCCGGTGAGGCGGGGCGGCACGGTGTTGCCGGTGAATTCGACCGCCGTGTCCCAGCCCTGCTGCGTCGGACTGTGGTCATCGCCGCCGAGATGCCACTTGCCGAAGTAGCCGCTCACGTAACCGGCGGGGCGCAGCCGCTCGGCAAACGTCTCGACCTCGAGCGGCAGTTGCAGCGGCACGACCGGGTCGATCAGCCGCGCGAAGGGCCGGCGGTGCCCCGGGATGTGTTGCGTGATGCCGTAGCGAGCCTGATCCCGGCCGCTTTGGAGGTTGGCCCGCGTCGGCGAACAGACCGGTCCGGCGTAAAACTGCGTGAAACGGAGTCCTTCGCGCGCCAGCCGGTCGATATGGGGCGTCTCGTTGAAGGTATTGCCGTAGCACGCGAGATCGGCCCACCCGAGATCATCGGCGAGGATGATCACCACGTTCGGTCGGGTCTCGGCCGCACCGGCGAGCGTGACGAAAAACAGGACGGAGAGCAGGAGCGCGGTGGGTTTCATCGCGACGGGGTCAGGGCGGGTGCGTTTCTCTTCCCGTGCGCTGCGGGACACAAGCGGCGAGATAAGAATCTTCGCGGTCCACCGGAGGCGCGGGGCCGGGTCGGGCGCCGCGGGCTGCGCTTTCGCCCTTGCCCGCGAACGGCTCTGGCGGGACCGTGGCAGCCCGTCATCGGCGCGCGTGCGACGGTGGCAACCCCCACACCATGAACTTCGCGCCCTGGTTGAACCTGCCTCCCCTCGTCCGTACGGTCCCCGCGTCCGTGGTGGTCATCCTGCTGGCCGCCCTGTCCCTGCGGGCGCAGACCGTGCCACCCGCTCCCGCGGTGTCCCCGCCGGCGAAGGCTGGAGACACGATTGAACTCACCCCCTTCACCGTCAGCACGGACCGCGACGAGGGCTTCGCCGCCACCAGCGCGCTCGCCGGTGGGCGGCTGGCGACCGACCTGCGGGATACGCCTGCGGCCTACTCGGTCATCACGCGCGAGTTCATCGACGCGCTCAACCTGACCGACCTCCAGAGCGCGGCGGAGTGGTCGACGGGTTCGGACAGCATTCCGAACAACGGTGACGCGACGTTCTTCACGTTTTCCACGTACTATCAGACCCGCGGGGTGCGCGCGGGCACGCAGCAGCGCAATTTCTTTCCGCAGTACGGGGACAACGACACCTTCGACATCGAACGCATCGACTTCGGGCGCGGGCCCAACTCGATCCTTTTTGGCAACGGCACACTCGGTGGCACCAGCTCCTCGACCACCAAACGCGCCCGCACCGACCGCGCGTTCCAGACCGTGCAGCTCAGCGCCGGTTCGTGGAGCACCTACCGGGCGACCTTCGACGTCAACCAGCCGCTCGGTGCCCGCGCCGCGCTGCGGACCGCCGGCGTGTGGGGCGACGGCGACGGCTGGCGCGAGAAGGACTTCAACCGGCGCAAGGGCGTGTTTGCCACCACCACGTTCCGGCCGTGGCGCAACACCGAGATCCGGCTCGAGGGCGAGTACCTCGAGATTCAGAAGCAGACCGGCATGACGACCCTGAACGACCGGCTCTCGGGGTGGAACGGTGCGCTTACCTACAACACGCCGACGGCGCTGCGCGGAGCCGCGGCCGCCGTGCTCACCGCCGCCACCGCGGCGGGCGTCAACCGGCGCGGCGCCAACTATTACGTCTGGAATCCGTACGGCGGCCTCAACGCCATCGTGAATCTCGAGGGCGAACCCATGACGCGCGCGGGCGGTGAGACCGCGACGACGCCCATCGCCGGCTACACCTACGGCGCGATCGGCGCGCCCAGTTTCAATACCGCCGGGGCCACGTTTGGACACACGGTCGGGATTCCTTCGAGCCGCTTCGACAACGCGATCGCGTACTCGTTCTTCCGTGTGCCGGACGACGAATTCACCCTGTCGCCTGATGCTCCGCTGCTCTCGTCGCGGTTCAAGGACCTGCAGCTGACGATCAACCAGCGGTTCGGCGACTTCTACTTCGAGGCCGCCGCCGACATCAACCGGCAGGCCTATTTCGTGAACGGCGAGGAGAACCGCGGCACGCAGGATTCCTACATCGACATCAACCGGGTCCTGGCCGACGGCTCCGCCAACCCGCATTTCCTGCAGCCGTACGGCGACGGTTCGTTCTTCCGCGGCTTCCGCAACTACGAGTTCGACAGCATCCGCTTCGCCGCCGCGTACGTGAAGAACACGCGTTTCGGCAAGTTCACCGTCAATACGATGGGCGGGCGCAGTGAGAATCACTACACGCTGTCGTACCGCTGGCTCAGCCTGGCGCAAGGTGCGGACCAGTCGCAGTGGATCCTGCCCGCGCAGTTCATCCGCGTCCGCCGCTACTGGAACGAGAGCGCGCGGGAAATCACCGACCTCAGCCGCAGTTCCGTCCGCTACCTCAATCCCGGCGTAACCAATACCCAGATACAGCCCCGCTGGGTGATCGACAACTCCCGCTACGACACCGAGACGATCAACGATGCGAACTACAAGTACGGCCTGGTGGCGCTGAACGCGAAGTTCTGGCGCGACCGGCTCGTCGTGCTCGGCGCGGTCCGCCGCGACCAGTACTTCACGGCCTCGCAGCAGCAGGTGCGGCAGGGTGACTATCCGACGGACTGGGATCCGGCGCAGCCGCTTTTCCGTCCGGCCGCGCCCTCCGACTGGGCGACGCTCACCTACGTGCCCAAGGACGCCCAGGGGCGGCCCACGGGTCCGGCGCAACCCGCCACCGCGCGTCCCCGCGCCACCAACCGCAGCCGGCTGGCGCAGTACGCCGGCGACCGTTTTCAGGACGACTTCAACGCCCCGCCGCTCGAAGGCTACCAGACCACGAAATCAACCGGCGCGGTTTTCCACGTCGCCCGCTGGCTCAGTCCGTTTGTCAATTATGCGGAGACGTTCAATCCGGCCTCCGCCTACAACGTCCTCATCGACGGCAATCTCGTGCCCCCGACGGTGGCCAAGGGCCTCGACGTCGGCACCCGGGTCGAACTGTTCCAAGGCAAGCTCAACCTCTCGTTCACCTACTATCAGAACGAGGAGGAGAACCGCGCCGCGTCGATCAGCGGCGGCCCGCCGATCAACACCCTCTACCGCGCGATCCCGCAGGGCAGCACCAACCCGCTGAACAACCGCGGGCAGAATCTCATCCCGACCTACGTCGACCTGTCGACGCGTCACGGCACCGGCTACGAGATCGAGGCGACGGCGAACCTGACGAAGGGTTTCCGCCTGACGGGCAGCGTGGCCGTGCCGCGCATTTACCTCGACGACGCCAACGCGATGACGCGCGCGTACATCGACCGGAATGCGGGCGTCATCCGGCAGATCGCCGAAGATGCGAGCGTGCGGGTCGACCCGACGACGAACATCGCCAGTGTCAATGCGGCGATCCCGGCGAATGTGCGCTCACCTGACGCCCAGGCCGCGGCCGACGCGTACAACCAGATCTTTCAGTTTCGCCGCAGCCAGATCGAGGGCCGGATTCTCGATCAGAAGCAGCCGCTGGTGAAGCTGTTTGCCGACTACACGTTCCAGTCCGGGCGCCTCAAGGGCCTGCGGGGCGGGCTGGGGGTGCGCTACAGCGGGAAGCGAATCATCGGCGATCGCGCCAACGACACCATGCGCGACCCGACCAATCCCACCCGGGCGATCGACGATCCCGAGCGCAGCGTCTACACGATGGTTTATGCGCCGGAGGACAGCACCACCGTGACCGGCACGCTGGGCTACAGTTTCCGGCTCTTCGAGCGTCAGGTGCAGGCGAATCTCGTGGTGAACAACCTGCTCAACGACCGCTCGGTGACCTACCTCGGCACGGTGCAGCGGCCGCGTGATGGCGACTACACTTCGCCCGCGCGCGAGGCGGTGCCGAACGGATTTTCGTTCAAGCAGCCGATCAACTTCAACCTCACGGTCACCGTGCGGATGTAGCCGGCGGCTGGTGTAGCGCGCCGTTCCCGCCGCGTGCTGGCCCGAGCGCGTCGAGCCAGCGGCGTGGGGACACGCTGCACCAGGTCTCTCTCCAGTCTCCCTTCCTCCTTCCCATGAATCGCTTTTTCATTCTGTTGGCAGGTACCGTTCTGGCGTCGGCTGCGCTGCGCGGGGCAGCGCCGGTGGTGAAGCCGGCGCATGTCATTTCCGACCCGCCGCCGGTGCAGTTGCTCGTGCCGGGCTTCACCGTGCGCGAACTCCCGGTGGGGCTGCGCAACCTCAACAACCTCGTTTACGCGCCGGATGGCCGGCTCTTCGCGCTTGGTTACGACGGCAACGTCCATCAGCTGGCGGACACGGACGGCGACGGGCTCGAGGACCGCTCGACGCTGTTCTGGAACAACGCCCGCAATGAGATCCCGCCGAGCATCGGCATGGCCTGGGGGCCCGGCGGGTTGTACATTGCGAGCCGCGGCCGGATCCTGCACCTGCGGGACAAGGGTGATGGCACGAGTGAACTGCAGACCGTCACGGGCGGCTGGCTGCCGCCGACGGCCGCGGCGGGTTCGAATCTCGATGCGATCGGTCTCGCGGTGGATCCGGCGGGCAACGTCTATTTCGGCCTCGGCGTCGATGCCTGGAACGGCGCGTATCGGGTAAACAAGGACACGGGGGTCTCGAGCTACAATCAGTTCAGCGAGCGCGGCACGATCATCCGGCTGTCGCCGGACTGGAAACGGCGCGACATCATCGCGACCGGGCTGCGTTTCCCGGTGTCGCTCGCGTTCAACGCGGCCGGCGACCTCTTTTGTTCCGACCAGGAAGGCGCGACCTGGCTGCCCAATGGCAATCCCTTCGACGAGCTGCTGCACATCTCACCGGGCCGGCATTACGGGTTTCCGCCGCGCCATCCGCGGCATCTGCCGGGGGTGATCGACGAGCCGAGCGTCTTCGATTACGGCCCGCAGCACCAGTCGACCTGCGGCGTGCACTTCAACGAGCCGAAGGCCGGCGGGACGGCGATCTTCGGGCCGGCCTGGTGGCGGGGCGACGCGTTCGTCGCGGGCGAGTCGCGGGGAAAGATCTGGCGCACGAAGCTCGTCAAGGCCCCGGCCGGCTACGTGGCGAAGAATGACCTGATCGCCTGCCTGGCGCTGCTCACGATCGATGCGGTGCCGACGCCGCAGGGCGACTTGCTCGTGGCGTGTCACAGTGGGGCGCCCGATTGGGGCACCGGGCCGCAAGGGGCGGGCCGCGTGTTCAAGCTGTCCTACACCGATCCTAAGGCCCCGCAGCCCGTTTTGGCCTATGCGGCGAGCCCGTCCGAAACGCGGGTGGTGTTTGACCGGCCAGTGGATCCGGCGCGTTGGCGGACCCTCGCGCGGGCGAGCCGGGTGACCAAGGGACCGTACGTCGCCGCGGGCGACCGGTTCGAGACGCTGACGCCGGGTTACCAGGTCGTGAAGGATCAGGCGACGGTTGCGCGTCATGATGTGCCCGTGCTGTCGGCGGTGCTGGCGCCGGACCTGCAGTCGCTGGTGCTCCGGACCGCGCCGCGCACCGAGGCGACCCAGTATGCGGTGATGATGCCGGATGGAACCGAGGCGGAGCGGCCGTATGTCGCCGCGCGCAGGGAATTGCCGCAGCACGCGGCGATCGACCTCTTGACGGATCTGACCGGAGTGAACGTGGAGTGGCGCGATGCGGCCGGGCGCGTCGGCTGGTCAGGGTGGCTGCCGCATCCGGACCTGGCGGTCGCCCGCGAGCTGACGGCGGCGAGCGCCGAACACCGGGAGCTGTTTGCCCGGTTGCGGACCCCGGGAACCCTGTCGCTCCGGGCCCAGCTCGATCTGCACCTGATGCTGCGGCCGGCGATTCAGCCGGGCGCGAAGCTCGATTTCGAGTATCCGTCGGAGCAGGTCACGGTGACACTGCGGTCGCGAGGCCGGATCGACCTGAAGGCTGCGCCGGGTGCGGCGCTCGTCCGAAGTGGCGACGGTGACGTGCAGGTGACCGTGGAATCAAAAGCCGGGGGCTGGTTGCCCTGTGAGGTGACGCTGACGACCGGTGGCGACGAACCCGTGCTGAACGTTTCGTGGCACACTGCGGAGGACCTGCGCGCCCGCGCCCTGCCGTTGCGACGGGTGCTGCTGCCGTGGGCGACGCCCCGTGCCGCGGAGACGAGGCCGGCGGGGCCCCGACGAATTCCGGAGATCGCCGGTGGCGACTGGGAGCGGGGCCGGCAGGTCTTCGCCGGTGCCCAGGCGGCCTGTGCGGCCTGTCACCAGGTGCGCGGCCAGGGCGGAGTGATCGGGCCCGACCTTTCCAATCTGGTGCATCGCGACTACGCGTCGGTTTTGCAGGACATCGTATCGCCCAGTGCCGCGATCAACCCCGACCGTCTGGCCTACACGATCGAGCTGAAGACCGGAGACACCGTGCAGGGCATGATCCTCGACGAAAACCCGCGCGAGTATGTGGTCGGCGACGCCACCGGCGCGTCGCGGCGAATCGCGAAGAGCGACATCGCCACGATGAAGGCCTCCGCCGTATCGCTGATGCCCGAAGGCCTGTGGCAGAACCTGGCCGATGGGCAGCGGAGGGATTTGATGACGTACTTGCTGACGGAGCCGCCGGTGGGGGCTGGGAGGTGAGGGGGTACGAGGCAATCTTGCCTAAGGTGTGAGGTAGAGTTCGTTGAAGATTAGCGAACTACCGTTGTTCCTTAGTCATGGAACGCTTTGCGAATGGCGCCAACCGATGGATATTCTCCAACCCGAATCGGGGGTAACTGCTCACTCCACTTGAGTGTTGTGTCATCTGGATTCTTTTCGATCCACGAGGCGTATGAGTTTTCATCCCAAGTACATGCACCTTTCCCTTCGAATAGTTGATTCAGGTACCATTTTGATATGTGCCAGCCCCACTTCAACGCGGCCTCTTCGGAGTCCGCAATGATTCGAAATATGGCCGTGGACTCAGCATCATCGCCGGTCTCGCGGTTAATTGAATAGTCGATTGGGGATTCGTAACCGAAGACGTATATGTATGGAGCGTCCATTAGTGTTATTAGGGTGGCATCGATGGACGGTTAGGAGTTCCTTCCAAAGGAAGACCGTTCTTCATCGTCCTAATTTGTAAGGCATCACCCCATGTTACAGGTGTTGGTAGCCCGAGTCTTTCTGCGTGACGAGTTAATCCGCGTGTTTCTGCGAAGCCTGGTGGAAGAACTTCGCTCAATGAACGAACCCTTGCGGTGATTGCATCGATTCCGAATTCCTGAGCGATCGCAACTCTCGTGTTGTCGAACGTTGTGAGTCCCTTCTGCGTTTGGACTACATCTATTGCATCTTGTAATGGATCCCATCCTCGTTTCATCGATTCTCGAAGTTGTGGAGCGCGTGGCGGAAGACCACCTCCGGCCGATCTTTGGCTGAATCGAATCTCTCGTGGATCTACCCAAAGCTCCTCCTTCGTGAATTGTTGCTGCTCAACCTGAAGTCTTAATGGCGCCGCCTTTTCTGCTGCGCTCAGCTTCCGAAGCAGGCCACTGACTTTCCCTGCGAATAGTCGGATACCGCTGGGGATTACCAAAGCTGCGTCGACTAGGATTCTGACGCCTTCATAATTCTGTGAAACATTGAATTGGAAGTCCTCATACTCCTGTAAGGCGATCGTATATTCTTCTGGTAAGAGAGGCAGATCGAGAACTGTGATCCTGTTTGCACAACCTCATAGCGGGCTCTTTTGAGTAGGTCGCCGTTTTGGGAATCACTGCCCCAATATGGTTTATAGCTAGCACTGTCCCGTATATCCATCCGTCCACGCCCCCGGTAAGAACCATCCTCACCCGGTGACTCCGGCGTGGGGCCCCAGTATTCGATCTCCGGGCCGAAGGGGCGGGCGCGGTCGTCGAGGCCGAGGTAGTCGAATCGGCTGACCGGGTTGTTGCCGGCAAAGGCGTACAGGTTGGCTCCACCGGATTCGGCGATGGGGTCGCGGTTGATGAATCGGCCGAGGCTCGGGTCGTAAAAGCGGAGGCCGTAGTCGTAGAGACCGGTCTCGCGGTCCCAATACTTGCTGGAATAGCGGAAGGGGTTGTCGCCGGGAAGGTCGGTACTGCCAAGGTTCTCTGCGGCGGTGGCCCCTTCGGCTCGGAGGGGCTGGCCGAAAGGGTCGTACTCGTAGGCGGCGACGGCGGTGCCGTTCGCATCTAGCAGGGCGGTCACATGGCCGAGACCATCGGTCGCGACCTGGTAGTGGGTGCGCGCGGTGCCCTGATGAATCGTCTGCAGCACGAGCGCGCCGAGGCCGCCGGTGGCATCGAGGCTGCCGGCGAGATCGAGGCCCCACGCGTAGCTGCGTCGCACGTTCGGCACGCCGTTCGCGAGTTCGAACTCCGCGATCAGGTTCCAGCCCGCGTAAACGAAGCGCCGGTTGAACGTGACGACGCCGTTTTTCCGGACGGTCTTCTCGACGCGACGACCGAGATGGTCGTAGCTGAAGGTTAGTTCGCGGGCCGGCGGCCCGATCTGCCAGCCCAGTCCGGTCAGCTCGGCGGGACTGCGGGTCGTCATTCGGACCAGCCGATTCTCGGCGTCGTACTGGTATCGCCAGAGGGAATCCGCGGTCAGATTGCCTTCCTCATCATAGTCGAGGGTTTCCCATTCGGGACGAATCAACGTCCAGGCTGAGCCCGACTGCGACTGGCCATTGCGGAGGGCGGACACGCTGAATTCGGCGTACCGGCCCCAGCCGGCGAGCACGGCGTCCCAATAGCGTGTGCCGCTCAGCCGGCTCACGCTGGCACCGGCCACCGTGACGGCGGCCTCCGCGTGGGACGTGCCGGTGATACGTGCCGGAAGTGAACGCCGCTGCCGGACCTGGTTGAGCGCGTTGGCACCGGGCGCATTCGCGTCGCCCAGATAGCCGGACTGCTGGGAGTCGATACCGACGGATTCACGGTTGCCCGCGGTGTCATAGGTGAATGCGTAGGAGCGACCCGGCAGGGAGGGAGTATTCGTGGCGCCGAGATGACTCGTGGCCGAGGTAAGCTCACCGGTGTCACTGTACCCGAAAGTCCATGACGTGGCCCCTTGGTCATCGCCGTAGTCGTGGTAGAGGACGCCGCGCTGTGAGAGTGACGCGAGTTCGCCGGCATCGTTCGTGGTGTGAACATGCTGGGCGACGACGGTTGAGCCCCACAGCACGGATGAACTTTTCAGGAGATCCCGGTTGAGCTCCGGCAGTCGTTCCTGACGAAGCGGCCCGCTCGAGCGACTGCGCCAGAACGACGAGTTTGGCGTATAGTCGTAGGCAAACGTCGCGGAGGACTGGCCACCGTGGCTGACGGCCACGGCGTTCGGCCGGCCGAAGTCGTCGTATCCAAGCGCCACCTTGATTTCCCGGGCCATGTCCTGCGTCTGCGGCACGCCGTTGATGACCGGCACGTAGCCGAGCGCGAAACCGGCGTAGCGCCCCGGGACCCGGTTGGTGAGGGTGTTTTGTGCCGTCGTATCGTCGGGCAGGGTCGTCAGGACGAGGCCGCCGTACCAAGCGCCGAGATGCTCCGCGGAGAGGCGTTCGCGATCGTAGAGGTAGTCGCGGAGGCCGGTGGCGTCACTCACTGTATCCAGCTGGCCGGTACGCGTGTAGGTGTAGGTCACATCCGGCGTGGCGTCGCTGTAGTCGATGTTCGCGAGTTCGCCGGTATCCAACCGGTGTTTGTAGGTGGTGGTCAGCCCGCTGCGGGGCGAGAGGCGGGTGACCAAGCGGTAGGGTGCGGAGAACGCGAAGCGGTGGGAAACGCTGCGCCCCGCGGCATCGGTTTTCTGCGTCAGCCAGCCGGTGTTGGCATCGTAGCTCCAGAGTGTCTTGTCGGGCGAGCCGCCCGCGCTGTTGCGATAGGTCCAGAGTTCCTGCACCTGGCCATAGGCGTTGTAAACGTAGTGCTGGGGATGGGCCGCGTTGCCGCCGCGATCCTTGATCAGGCCGGTCGGGTAGTAGGTGGTGGTGGCGGTCCGGCCGTGGGCGTCGGTGACGGCGTAAACGCGCCCGGCCGAATC
>JAEUHA010000586.1 GCA_016793535.1 Opitutaceae bacterium
CATTTATAACCGGCATTGACCTTGCTGGCCTGCAAAGCTTTATCCGTTCAAATGGCCGAGCCGCTGACCGTGAATCTTGGGGAACGTAGCTACCCGATTGTCTTCGGTGGCAGCCTTACGGGGGCGATCCGGCAAGCGGCCGATGTGTTGCTGGCCCGAGGCGCGCGGGTCGCGGTGGTCGTGGACGAGTCCGTGGCCAAGGCGCACGCCGCCATGCTCGACGCCGCGTTTGGCACGGCTCCCCGACTGTCGGTTCCGTCGGGGGAAGGCTCGAAGTCCGTGCCCGCTCTTGCACGCGTGTTGGATTTCTTGGCCGAGGCGAGGCTCGATCGCAGTTCGGGCGTGTTTGCGGTGGGGGGTGGCGTGGTTGGCGACCTGGGCGGATTCGCGGCGGCGACCTACCTGCGTGGCGTCGACTACTATCAGATCCCGACGACGCTGCTTTCGATGGTGGACAGTTCGGTGGGCGGAAAGACGGGCATCAACATCCCCGCGGGCAAGAATCTGGTCGGAGCATTTCACCAGCCGAAGGGGGTCTTCATCGCCACGGACCTGCTGGCCACGCTTCCGCCGCGGGAGTTTGCTGCAGGCATGGCGGAAGTGATCAAGTACGGCCTGCTCGGCGATGCCGCACTTTTTGACCAGCTGGAAACGCAGCCGCTGACGGTGGGCGATGCGGGGCTGGCGGCGGTGATTCGGCGGTGTTGTGCGCTGAAGGCGCGAATCGTCGAAGCGGACGAACGGGAAACGGCGAAGGAGGGTGGCCGGGCGCTGCTCAATCTCGGGCACACGTTCGGCCACGCGATCGAGAATGTCGCGGGCTACGGGGCTTATCTGCATGGCGAGGCGGTCGGAGTCGGGCTGGCCGCGGCCGCCCGGCTGTCGCAGAAACTGGGCTACCTCACGCCGGCCGACGTCGCGCGGGTCGAGCGAGTGGTGGCCGCGCATGCGCTGCCGGTGCGGCTGCGGTCGCCGCTGCCCTTGGTCGACCTGCAGGCGGCGATGTCCCGCGACAAGAAGGTCCGCGCGGGTGGCCTGCGTTTCGTGGTGCTGAAGCGGCTGGGGGAGGCCATGACGCAAGGTGACGTGCCCGCTGAACTCGCCGCGGCGAGCTTTCGCGCCGTGGGAGCGGCGTGATCACGATTGTGATTTATGGTGCCCGGCGCTTGATCTCCCTCGGGCTGGGCCGGGAGGTTCAGGTTCGGCCCCCCTCGGAATCGTAAACTGAAGACCGCCTCTTCTCCCCCATGTCCGCCATCGACGAAGGCATAGTGCGCGAGTATTTCGAACAGAACGGGTTTCTGGTCCGGCAAGCCCGCAAGTATCAGGTCTCCGCGCGCCGCAAGGCGGCCGAGGAGGAAATCGACCTCATCGTCTTCAATCCCGCTTGGCAGCGCGGCGCCCGCAAGCCGGACTTCTTTCTCTTCTCGACCGAGCTGCCCTTTGTGCACAAGGCGATCGTGGCCGTGAAGGGGTGGCATACCGGCGTCTTCACGCCGAACATGCTGCGAAGCAGCCCGGAGATTTTCAGTTTTCTCCAGCAGAACGTACTGAAGGAGGCGGAGCGGTTTTTCCCGCCCGATCCTGATGGCGAGGAGGCCGGGGCGCTGATCAAGATTCTCGTCCTGCCCAGCCTCCCGACGGCCGAGCCGTTCCGCTCGCAGAGCGTGGAGTTGCTCAAGCAGCACGGCGTCGATGCGATCGTCTCGTTCCGGGCGATGCTGATCGACCTGCTCGACAAGATCGAAATCAACCAGAACTACAGCAAGAGCGACACGCTGCAGGTGATGCGGCTCTTGAAAAACTACGATCTGCTGAAGGACACGCAGATGGATCTGCCCGGCGCGCTGCGCCGGAAGTAACGAGGATCAAGTCGCACGAGCATGAGTCCGTTGGGCGCCCAAGCTTGATCCTTGGCCCTTGGTCCCTGTTACCTTTCCCCTCAATCATGATTCACCCGACCGCCATCGTCGAACCGGGCGCCACGCTGGGCGCCGATTGCGAGATCATGGCCTACGCCGTGGTGACGCGCCATGTCGTCCTGGGCGACCGGGTGGTGGTGCACCCGTTTGCCGTGGTCGGCGGAGATCCGCAGTACCTGAAGTTCGACCGCGCCAGCGAAACTCAGGTGCGGATCGGCGCCGGTACGGTCATCCGCGAACACGTGACCATCAATCGCTCCATCCAGCCCGGCAAATCCACCGTGGTCGGAGCGGGGTGTTTCTTGATGGCCGCGAGTCACGTCGCGCATGACTGCGAGGTTGCGGACAACGTGGTCCTCGCCAACGCGGCGCTCCTGGCCGGCCACGTGGTGGTCGGGGCGAACACCTTTCTCGGCGGCGGCGCCGCCAGCCACCAGTTTTGCCGCAGCGGCGAGAGCGTGATGGTCGCGGGGCACGCCTCCATCACGCGGGACGTGCCGCATTTCACGATGGTGGCGGAGCGCGACGACGTCATCGGCTTCAACGTCGTGGGCTTGAAGCGGCGCGGCTTCAGCCGCGTCGCGATCGCGGAACTGAAGGCGGCGTTTCAGGACGTGTATTTCACGCCCGGCAACATCCGGGACGTCGCGGCCCAGCGGCTCGCGGCGGGGACTTTCGAAACCGCGGAGGCGAAGCGCTTCCTGGAGTTCTTTGCCGGCGGCAAACGCAGCTTTGCCCGCGCCCGGCGGGCGTCCGGTTCGAACGATGAATCGTGACCTCCCACCGCCGCTGGCGCTGACCTGTGGCGACCCGGCCGGCGTCGGACCGGAGATCATCGCGGCGTGGTTGTCGGCGCAGGGCCCGGCCGCCGCCTCCGTGGCGGTCGTGGGACCCGGCTCTTGGCTCCAAAAACTGGATACGCCGGCGCGCAAGATCGCGGTGGGTCGCGACGAGTTCACCGCCGTTCCCGGAGACCCGACGGCCGAAGGGGCGCTGGTCGCCTGGGCCGCGATGGAGCGGGCGGCGGCGGGCTGTGCGCAGGGGGAATTCTCCGGCGTGGTCACCGGTCCGGTCAGCAAGGAACGGCTGGCGCGCATCGGCTATCCGTTTCCCGGGCAGACCGAGTTCTTTGCCGCGCGATGGGGCGGGGCGCCCGTGATGGCCTTTTACGGCGGCCGGCTGCGGGTCGTGCTGGCGACCTGGCATGTGCCGCTGGCGGCGGTGCCGGACCTGCTCGACGAGGCGTGCCTGGCCCGCGCGGTGGCGGCGGCGGACGATCTTTGCCGGTCCGAAGGGATGACCGCGCCGCGCGTCGGCGTCTGCGGCCTGAATCCGCACGCGGGCGAAGGCGGCCTGCTCGGACGCGAGGAAGGGGAGCGGCTCGATCCGATCCTCGACCAGCTGCGGCGGCGCTTCCCCGGCCTGTCGCGGTGCGAACCGGGGGACACGCTGTTTGCGCGACAGCTGCGCGGCGAGTTCGATGCCGTGATCGCGTTGTATCACGACCAGGGCCTCGCGCCGCTCAAGGTGATCGATTTCGACGAGGCGGTGAATGTGACGCTCGGCCTGCCGCACGTGCGCACGAGTCCGGATCACGGCACAGCGTTCAGCCTGGCTGGGAAGGGGCTGGCCCGCAGCACCAGCTTTGCGAATGCCGTCGTGGTGGCGCGCCGGTTGATCCGCGCGCGCGAGCCACAAAAAAGGCCGGTCGGTTGACCGGCCAGTCTGGCGCATGCAGCGGCGGCGCTTACGAGAGCGTGACGCCCTTGGCCTTGGCGGCCCGGAGCAGCGCGTCGGCCATGTCGCTCGGCGTGACGGCGACTTCGATGCCGCACTCCTTGAACACCGCGATTTTCGCCGCGGCCGTGTCCTCGGCGCCGCCGACGATGGCGCCCGCGTGACCCATCCGGCGACCGGCGGGGGCGGTGGCGCCGGCAATGAATCCGGCGACCGGCTTCGTGCAGTGGGCCTTCACCCAGCGCGCGGCCTCGACCTCGGCGTTGCCGCCGATTTCGCCGATCATGATGATGCCGTGCGTCTCGGGGTCGGCGTTGAACATCTTGATCACGTCGAGGTGCGAGGTCCCGTTGACGGGGTCGCCACCGATGCCGACGCAGGTGGTCTGGCCGATGTTCTTCGACGTCAGTTGGAACACCGCCTCGTACGTGAGGGTGCCGGAGCGGGAAACGACGCCGACGTGGCCGCGCTTGTGAATATAGCCCGGGGCGATGCCGATGCGGCAGCCGCCCTTGGAACCTTCGCCGGTTCCCGGGGTGACGAGCCCGGGGCAGTTGGGCCCGACGAGCCGGGTCTTGGCGCCCTGCATGGCGCGTTTCACGCGGACCATGTCCTTCACCGGGATGCCCTCGGTGATGGCGACGGCGAGGTCGAGCCCGGCGTCGACGCATTCGAGAATGGCGTCACCGGCGAACGGCGGCGGCACGAAGATGGCGGACACGGTGGCGCCGGTGGCCTTGGCGGCGTCGGCGACGGAGTTGAAGATCGGGACCTTGTGGCCGGCGTGTTCGAAAAACTGGCCGCCCTTGCCGGGGGTGACGCCGGCGACGACTTTGGTGCCGTAATCGAGCGAGAGCTTGGTGTGCCGGGCACCGAATTCACCGGTGATGCCCTGGATCATGATCTTCGTGTCGGGAGTGATGAGAATGGCCATGGAAGGAAGAGTTGAGAGTTGAGAGCTGAGAGTTGAGAGCGGACGAGCTGGTTTGGGAGGGTAGGGTCTCTCAACTCTCAGCTCGCAGCTCTCAACTGCTCGGGGCTACGCCACGAGCTTGACGATCTTCTGTGCGGCATCCGCCATCGTGTCGCCGGAGACGAGCTTGAGGCCGGATTGGTTGAGGGTCGCCTTGCCGGCGGCGACGTTGTTGCCCTCGAGGCGGACGACGAGGGGGAGCTTGAGGCCGACTTCCTTCACCGCCTCGACGATGCCCTGGGCGATCACGTTGCAGTCCATGATGCCGCCGAAGATGTTCACGAAGATCCCCTTCACGTTGGCGTCGCCGAGGATGATCTTGAACGCCGCGACCACCTGTTCCTTCGAGGCGCCGCCACCGACGTCGAGGAAGTTGGCCGGACTGCCGCCGAAATGCTTGATGATGTCCATCGTGCTCATCGCGAGGCCCGCGCCGTTGACGAGGCAGGCGATGTTGCCGTCGAGCGCGATGTAGCTGAGCGAGTGCTTCGAGGCTTCGATCTCCTTCGGATCCTCCTCGTTCAGGTCGCGCAGGGCCGTGATCTCCGGGTGCCGGAACAGCGCGTTGTCGTCGAACGACACCTTGCCATCGAGGGCCAGCACTTCGCCGGTGGGCGTCGTGATGAGCGGGTTGACCTCGACCATCGCCGCATCGGTGTCCCAGAACATTGAATACAGGTTCCGGATCAGCTTGCCCGCGTTCTTCGCCTCGGCGGGGCCGAACCCGAGTTTGAAGATGAGGTCGCGCACCTGGAAATCGGCGAGGCCGTACGCGGGGTCGACGAAGACCTTGTGGATCTTCTCCGGCGTGTCGTGGGCGACCTTCTCGATTTCAACTCCGCCCTCGGTCGAGGCCACGATGACGGGGCGCGAGGTGGCGCGGTCGAGCAGGATCGCGAGGTAGTACTCCTTCTTGATGTCGCTCGCGGCCGTGAAGTAGATCGTCTGCACCTTGCGGCCGGCCGGGCCGGTCTGGATCGTCACGAGCGTGTTGCCGAGCATCTTGCCGGCGATCTCCTTCGCGTCGTGCTTCGTGGGGCAGAATTTCACGCCGCCCTTGAAGCCGTCGGTGAACGTGCCCTTGCCGCGGCCGCCGGCGTGGATCTGGGATTTCACCATCGTCGGGCCGTCGGGCAGTTGCGAAAGCGCGGTCGTAAACTCCTCCGGAGTGGTGGCCGCCGCGCCCTTGGGGACGGGCACGCCGTATTTTTCGAAGAGCGCCTTGGCCTGATACTCGTGAATGTTCATAGGAAAATCGAAAGCGAGCGGCGAGTTAGCCAGAGGCGGGGCGGGTTAGGCACGCAAAAAATCGGCCGGCGCGGCGATCTGATGGAGGGCGGTGCGCGGGATTGCGTTTCCCGGCCGCACCCGCAGTCTCGGCCGCGCATGCAATCGCACGAGGTGATGAGGGAGGTGTTGAAGAAGACCAGCGCGAAACAGATCGCGGCCGACATGGGGCTCTCGCTGTCGTTGATCTACAAGTGGGCGGAGCCGCCCGAGGACGACAGCGGCAGCGGTGCGAGCAGCCCGCTCGAGCGGGTGGGGCAGATGATTCGAATCACAGGCGACATCCGCGTCGCGCAATGGGTCTGCGAGCAGGCGGACGGTTTCTTCATCCGCAACCCGCACAACCTGCCGCCCACGGAGAGCGTCATCCCGGCGACCAACGACATCGTGCAGGAGTTCGCCGACATGCTGGCGACGATCGCGCAGGCTTCGGCGGACAATACGATTTCCAAGGACGAGGCGAAGACGATCCGGCGCCGCTGGGAGGAGCTGAAGAGCGTGACCGAGGGATTCGTGAAGGCGGCCGAGAGCGGCTCCTACGTCCCGCGGCCGAGCGACGCCAAAGCGGCCGAAGACAAGTGATGCCCGGCGGGCGCGAGGTTCGATCGCGCCGCCCGGCTCAGCTTCCGAGCAGCCTGCGGGTCAGGAACATCGTCTGCAGGCCGGCGATTTCCTTCAGGCCCTTCTGGGCCAGCCCAAGCAGGCTGTCCAGCTGCGCCTGCGAAAACGTCGCCTCCTCGCCGGAACCCTGCACCTCGACGAACTGGCCGCGGCCGGTCATCACGATGTTGAAGTCGACTTCGGCGTCCTTGTCCTCGACGTAGGCCAGATCGAGCAGCTCGCGTCCACCGAAGACGCCGGCGCTCACGGCGGCGACGGAATCGGTGAGCGGGTTGTCCGCGAGCTTCTTTTCGTCGAGAAGCTTCTGCACGGCGAGCCGCGCGGCGACGTAAGCGCCGGTGATCGAGGCCGTGCGCGTCCCGCCGTCGGCCTGCAGCACGTCGCAGTCGAGCCAAAGGGTGTTCTGTCCCAGCTTCTGCAGGTCGATCACGGCGCGCAGCGAACGGCCGATCAGCCGCTGGATCTCCACGGTGCGGCCGTCGATCTTGCCGCGGGAAATGTCGCGCGGTTTCCGGTCGAGCGTCGAATACGGGAGCATCGAGTACTCCGCGGTCAGCCAGCCGCCGGGGACCTTCTGCTGTTTCATCCAGGTCGGCACATTGGGCTCGATCGTGGCGGCACAGATGACGCGCGTGAGCCCGTAGGAAACGAGCACGGAGCCCGTGGCGTAAGGCGCGATATTGGGCTCGAAGGTAATCGGGCGCAGTTGGTCGGGTCGGCGGCCATCGGCGCGCGCAGCGGAAGTGGACATGGGACGGGAATTCCGCGGCGCGGGGTCCCAAACGCCAGACAATTTCCCAGGCGGTCTGCCGGACGCCTTACGCGCGCGGGGCGAGATGCCCGGCGTCGACGATTTCCTGCAGCATCTTTTCCGCGTAGCGCCAGAGCGGATCACAGCCGTCGGCGATGTGCCGGTTGCGGGCGACGATGCGGTCGTGGGTGACGCCGTGGCGCTGCCAGGCGGCGCCCTGCGAGCGGCAGTTGAGCAGCATCGGCTGGAACCGGTCGACGGCGGTGGCGAACTTGGCTTCCGGCGTGGCCTTGGCTTCGAATTCGTCCCAGAGCCCGCGGAACTCCCGCGCCTGGTCGGCGGGCAGCAGTCCGAAGATGCGCTCCGCCGCCACCGCTTCCCGTGCGTGCTGGTCGGCCATCGCGGCGGTGTCGTAGGCGAAGGTGTCGCCGGCGTCGATTTCGACGAGGTCATGCACGATGAGCATCTTCAGCACGCGCAGCACGTCGAGGGAGCGGACGTTCGCATGCTCCGCGAGCACGATGACGCAGAGGCAGAGGTGCCACGAGTGCTCGGCGTCGTTCTCGGCGCGGCGGCTGTGGGTGTTGAGCGTCTGCCGGAACACCTCCTTGAGCCGGTCGCATTCGGCGATGAACTCGATCTGCTGGGCCAGGCGGGCGAGGAGGGAATCGGGCATGGAAAGGAACGGGAAGAACGAAATGTTACAGGAGTTCGCGTTCAGCGCAGAGATTGCGGCGCCAGAGAGTTGTCCACGGAACCCATGGATCACGCGGAATCGAACCCGAGTTTTCCGTGTGCTCCGTGTGATCCGTTGGCACCGTCACCCTCTCTCTTCTGCGCGTTCTTGCGCCAGTGGTTCGGTTTTCACTTCAAGTGTCGCGCCACAATCGGCGTCCAGAGCGCATAGCCGGCTTCGTTGAGATGCAGCATGTCCTTCACGAAGAGCTCCGGGCGCATTTCGCCCGTGATGGTCAGCATCGGCGTGTAGACGTCGGCGAACGCGAGCCGCGGGTCGCGCGCGCAAACGGCGGCGATGAGGTCGTTGGCGCGGACGACCTGCTCCTTGATTTTCGCGCGCGACGGGCTGGGTTTGATCGCGATGAAGACGATGCGCGTCTTGGGCAGGGCGGCGTGCACTTTCGCGACGAACGCCTTGAAATCGGCCAGCACGGCTTCGGGTGTCCGGCCGTTCTGCAGGTCGTTTTCCCCGGCGTAGAGCACCACGGTGCGCGGCTGGTAGGGAATCACGATCCGGTCGGCGTAGAACACGCTGTCGGCGAGTTCGGATCCGCCGAAGCCGCGGTTAACCGCCTTGATCCGGGGGAAATCCTTTTGCAGCGAGGTCCACCGCACGATCGACGAACTGCCGACGAACACGACCGCGTCGCGCGGCGGCGGGTTGGCCTGGTCGGCCGCGGTGAAGGCATCGATGGCCTTGGCCCACTTTTCGGGCGCGGCCCACGCGCCCGGTCCGGCGAGCAGAAGAGCGAGGGCGGGCAGGAGCGAACGGCGGAGTGACATGCGGCCATGGCAACAAGGGCGCAGGGCAGGGCGCAAGGCCCGAGACGGCGCGCCGGGCGTTTTGTCGTTGCGCGGGCGACGCCGGGCCGAAGCAATCGCGGCTGCTTGATGGCCCGTTCCCCCCGCGTTTCGCCGCCCCCGGTATCCTCCTCGTTCAGCGGGGGAGGCGAGGTGTGGCTTGGGCTGCTCCTGTTCGCCGCGACGCTGGTCACGTACCTGCCAGCGTTGCGCGGGGGATTCATCTGGAACGACAGTGAGTACGTCACGGCGCCGGCGTTGCGCTCGGTCGAGGGCTTCTGGCGCATCTGGTTCGAACTCGGCGCGACCGAGCAGTTCTATCCGCTGCTGCACAGCGCATTCTGGCTGGGGCACCGGCTGTGGGGCGACCATCCGTTCGGCTATCATCTGGTCAACGTGCTGCAGCACGCCACCGCGGCGTGCCTGCTCGCGCTCGTCCTGCGGCGCCTGGCGATTCCGGGCCCCTGGCTGGCGGCCTTCGTGTTCGCCCTCCACCCCGTGATGGTGGAATCGGTGGCGTGGATCTCGGAGCAAAAGAACACACTCTCGCTGGTGTTCTACCTCGCCGCCGCGCTGGTCTACCTGCGCTTCGATACCTCCCGCAGCCCGCGGGCATATGCGTATGCGACGCTGCTCTTCGTCGGTGCCCTGCTGACGAAGACGGTGACCGCGTCGCTGCCGGCCGCGTTGCTGGTCGTGGTCTGGTGGCAGCGGGGTCGCATCGATGTGCGGCGTGACGTCGGGCCGCTCCTGCCGTGGTTCGTGCTCGGCGCCGCGATGGGGCTGCTTTCGGCGCATGTGGAGCGGGTCTACATCGGCGCGCAGGGCGAGGAGTTCGGACTCGATGGCCTGCAGCGCAGCCTGCTGGCGGGCCGCATCGCGTGGTTCTATGCGGCAAAACTCTTCTGGCCGGCCGAGCTGATCTTCATTTACCCCCGCTGGCAGGTCGACCCGGCGCAGGTCGGGCACTGGCTTTTCTCGCTCGGCGCGCTCGCCCTGCTCGCCGGCCTCTGGTGCGTCCGGCAGCGGTCGCGCGCCCCGCTGGCGGCGGTGTTGTTCTTCGGCGGCTCGCTTTTCCCGACCCTCGGCTTCTTCAACGTCTACGCCTTCCTGTATTCGTTCGTCGCGGACCACTGGCAGTACCTTCCGTCCATCGGCCTGCTCGTGCTCGCGAGCGCGGGACTCGCCCGGCTGCTCGCCGCCCGCGGGGTGGCGCGGGCGGTGCGGGTGGGCCTGCCGGTCGTGATCGTGAGCGGACTCGGACTCCTCAGCTTCCAGCAGAGCCGCATGTATGTCGACTTGCGCACGTTCTACGTCACGACCCTGGCGCGCAATCCTGCGGCATGGATGGCGCACAACAACCTCGGCAACCTCCTGCGCGAGGCGGGTGAACTGGATGCGGCCCGCGGACACTTCGAGGCGGCACTTCGCGTGCGGCCTGATCTCTACCGCGTGCACAACAACCTGGCCAACGTCCTGCGGGCCCAGCGCCAGCCGGCCGAAGCGGAGCGGCACTATCGGCGCGCGATCGAACTTCGGCCCGATTACGCGGAAGCGCACAACAACCTCGGCAGCCTGCTCCGGCAGACCGGCCGCCCCGCGGAGGCGATGCGCCACCTGTTCGCCGCGATCCGGGCGGATCCCGCGCACGCCGACGCCCGGAACAACCTCGGCATGACCCTGCGCGACCTGGAGCGGAACACCGATGCGATCCTCCAGTTCCAGCGGGCGTTGCGCCTGCAGCCGGACATGGCCGCGGCGCACCTGAACCTCGCGCTTTCCCTCTCGCTCGCCGGCCGGAGCGCGGAAGCCGGCATCCATTTGCGGGAGGCGCGCCGGCTCAATCCCCGGATCCCCGACCTGCGGCTGGACTGACGTTGACGGCGTTC
>JAEUHA010000594.1 GCA_016793535.1 Opitutaceae bacterium
GGGACGAACAACCGTTTGGCAGACGGAAGGCGAAGGCACCTTTCGGTGCGGGCTGCCGGCAGACCGCGATTTCAACCCGCGCCCGCGGCGTCGTGTCTTTCAACTCTCATTTTTCAACTTTCAACTGCATGAGCCCGGCTGAGAAATGCGTGCGGGGTGAGATCCTGCCCGGTTACCGCAGCCGAAGGATCTCGGAAATCGGGGAATCTGGAATCTGGAACTTCCAACTCGCCGGTCTCCGTTCAGATCGGCCGATCCAGGCTCCGCATTTGGATTGAGATCCGAGCTTAAAAATTGCCGATGCTCGATTAATGATTGCCGAACTCGTCGCAGGTCACGCCAAGCTCGATGGCGTAGGTTGGGCTCCACCGCCAACCGCGCCCGCCTACGGCACCAGCTCGAATACCTTCACCGTCCGCTCCGACTCGTTGTTGCCATTGAGGAGCGTCAGCGTGATTTCGCCCGTGGCGGCCACGAGCTGCTCGTAGCGCAGCAGATCCCACTTGGCGACGGATTCGCCGTTGATGCGCACGACCAGGTCGCCGGCCTGCAGCCCCGCCGCCGCCGCGGAGGAACCGGGCACGACTCCATCCACCCGCCAGTAGGCGGGCGTCTTGTTGAAGCTCACCCCGGCGCTTCGGCGCGGTGGAGTCGGAATCGGATCGCGTGATTCGCGGTAGAACGTCACGCGGTCGCGCTGCTGGTCGAAGGTCACGGAGAAGTGCCGCAGCATGCCGCCCCCGATGGCCGAAAGGGCGTCAGTCACTTCGACGATCGGCTGGCTGAACTCGTATCCGCCAATCGTCATGGATCCGGCCAGGCGGCCGATCATCTGCGTGCGATCGCCACTGATCGTGCCGACGGTCGCGCCGACGGTGGGACCGAAGGCGAACGCGGGCGCGAGGCCGACCGGATTCAGGCTGAAAAGCGCATCGCTGCCCGAGTCGATGAGGGCCGCGATCGTCCGCTCTCCGAGCCGGACACTGATGAGCGGGGTCTTCCGGGCATCGTCGAACGGGACCACGCTTCCGGGCACGAGCGGCGCCTCGCGCACCGACTGGAGAATCACCCGGCTCCCGGGATAATCGAGCGTCAGCAGCACCTCGCGGAACAGCGGAAAGCCCAGCACGCCGTCGATGCGGACGCCAAGGTGCGCCGACAAGGGCGCGCAATCGTAGAGCAGGACATCGATGTCTTCGAATTTCGCCTCCCCGAGTTCGAGCCGGCGCAGCGATCCCCGCGGCAGTTCGATGATGCGGCCGTTGGCGCCGCGCACCGGCGTCATGGCCGCCGGCGGAACCGTGCGCCCCGGGTAACGGCGCGCCAGCGCGGGCGTGACGAGCGTCATCGAGGATCCCGTATCCACGAGGAAGTGATAGGGGCCGAAGCGGTCCCATTTCACCTCGAGCAGGAGAAAATTCCCGATGGCGCGCGCCGGCAGGATCACCAGGGGAGAACCGAGCGTCGTCCGGCCGGGCAACGGCGGCCGCCGCGACGTCGGCAGCACGCAACCGGCGCACACCAGCAAGCCTGCCAGCAGCAGCGCGGCGCGCCATCCCAGGACGGGCCAGCCCCGGGACGCCGCAGCGCGCTCCGCCGTGCTGGCGCCGTCGCTTGCTTTCATTTCACCGGCTTAGGCAAGCGGACGCACAAGGCGAGCGCTCCGAGTGTCAGCACCGCCCCGGCGACAAACACGCTCGCCGAGCCGTAGCGCCAGAACACGATGCCGGCGAGCACCGGCGTGAACGCCCGGGACAGCGCGCTCAGCGAGCGGAAGATGCCGAGCACCCGGCCCTGTTCCTCCTGCCCGGCGTAGAGCGAGATCAGCCCGGTCGTCGATGGGTTCACCAGTCCGGAGCCCAGCGCGAGCAGGGCGAGTCCGACATACAGCATCCATGGCACCGACGCGTAGCCGATCACGAAAAACCCCGCCACCGAAAAACCCAATCCGAGCCCGAGCACCCGCACCTCGTCGGCCACGCGCAGCAGCTTCCGCACGATGTACCCTTGCGTGACGATCGCGCAGAACCCGAGGAAACCGAGCAGAATTCCGTTCTCCCGCGCCGTGTACCCGAAGCGCGTGCTGGCGAGGAAGGTCAGCGCCGACTCCATCGCCACGAACGCGATCGAGAACACGAACGCCACGAGGTTGGCGCGCCGCACCGCGGGATTCTCGAGGCCGAAGATGGCGGCGATGGGATTTCTCAGCCGCGGCTCGACCGAACCGGCCCGCGAGGCCGGCGACAGCGTCTCCTTGAAGCGCGCGCTGATCCAGAGCAGGTTGATCACGCACAGGACGAACGCGACCAGCGCCGGGACCGAAAACGGATTGAGCCCGAACTTCGCCCCCGCGGGAAAATAATCGACCAGGTTGATGTGCACCGTGAACGCGCCGATCGTCGGACCCGTCACGAGTCCCAGGCCGAACGCCGCCCCCACGAGCCCCATCGCCTTCGAACGCTCGGCCCGGCTCGTCACGTCGGCCACCGCCGCCGTCGCCACCGAGAGGTTGCCGCTGAAGCCGCCGCTCACGATGCGGGAGATCAGAAAGAGCCAGAACGATCCGCTGAACACCCACACGAGATAGCCCACCGCGGTGCCGGTCACGGTCAGGAGCAGGACGCCGCGCCGGCCACGCCGGTCGCTGACCGCGCCCCAGAACGGCGCGAAGACGAACTGCAGGATCGAAAACACCGAGCTCAGCACGCCGCCGAAAAGCACCGGCGCGTAGTTGCCGATGCCAAACGCCTTCGCCAGCGCGTCCGTCTGCGCCACGAGCCAGCCCAGCGCGCCCGTGTGGCCCTCGAGTTTCAGGTAGTGATCGAGCAGGTCCGGCCCCAGCGGGAAGATGATCGAGAACCCGATCAGGTCGATATAGAGGGTGAGGAAAATGACGCCGAGCGACAGCGGACGCTGGGGGCGGGTCGAGGCGGCGGTGGTGGGATCGGCGTTGGACACGAAGTAAGCTGGAGACGAAAACGAATCGCGCCGGAGACGCCAAGGCGCAAACCGCGGCCGCGTGAATCAGGCGAGCAGTTCGCGCAGCCGGTCCTCGAGCGTCGAGCGCGTGAAGGGCTTGGCCAGGAATCCCACCGAGCGACCGCCGTCGATCCGGCCGAGGATGTCGCCCTCGCTGTAGCCGCTCACGATCAGCACACGAATATCGGGCCGGATCGCCCGCACCGCCCGCAGCGTCTGCTCGCCGTTCATGCCCGGCATCAGCAGATCGAGCAGCAGGACATCATACGCCGCCGGGTTGGCCCGGAAACGCTCGACCGCCGCCGCGCCGTCGCTTTCCGCGTCGGCGGTGAAACCGCAGACCTTGAGCATCGCCACCAGCACCGAGCGCACCTGATCCTCGTCGTCGACCACGAGCACGTGTCCGGACTGGCGCCAGGGATCGATCGTGCCCGGCGCGACGCTGTTTCGCGGATCGACCGCCGCCCGCTGCGGCGGCAGGAAAAGGCGAAACGTCGTGCCGCTCCCCGGCTTGCTGTCCACCCGCAATGCCCCCTGGTGTCCGCGCACGATGCCCAGCACCGCCGCCAACCCCAGCCCGCGCCCCGAGAATTTCGTCGTGAAGAAGGGATCGAAGATCTTCGCGACGACCTCGGGGGTCATGCCGGCGCCGTTGTCGCGCACCTCGAGAAACACGTACTCGCCCGGCGGCAGGTCGGCCCCCGCCGCGCAGCCCGCCAGGGTCGCCGCGTCGACCGCGCGGAGCCCGGTCGCCAGCACGATCTCGCCCGCGCGATCCGCCACCGCGTCGGCGGCATTCAACACGAGGTTCATCACGATCTGACGGAGCTGCGTCGCATCCGCCCGCACCGCCGGCAGCCCGCGCGGCAGGTCGAGCTTCAGCGCCGCCTGATGCGCGATCGAGATTTTCAGCAGCGGCAGCAAATCCTCGACGAGCATGCTCAAGTCGGCCGGCTCGACCACGAACCGGCCCTTCCCCGCGTAGGCGAGCATCTGCCGGCACAGTTCCGCCGCCCGGAGCGACGCGCTTTCGATCGCGCGCAGTTGCTCGTCCACCCCGCTGTCCGGCTTGAGCGTGAGCCGCGCCATGCTCGCGTTGCCCAGGATGCTGCTGAGCAGGTTGTTGAAATCGTGCGCAATGCCGCCCGCGAGCAGGCCGAGGCTCTCGAGCTTCTGCCCCTCGAGCATTTTCCGTTCGAGCTCGAGTCGCGCCGCCTCCGCCTGCTTCTGCGCCGTGATGTCGATCGCGAGGCCTTCGAAGACGTTGAGCGCACCGTCGGTGCCATAGACCCCGCGCCCCCGCGACAGGACCCACTTTTCCGCCCCCGCCTTCGTGCGGATCCGATACTCGACCTCCACGTCGCTGCGGCCCTCCAGCGCCCGGCGCGTGGCATCCCGCACGCGACCCAGATCCTCGGGATGAATGCAGTCGCGGAAATGCACCGTCTCCGACAGGAACTCCTCCGCCGTCCAGCCCGTCAGTTCGCGGGCACCGTCGCTCACAAATTGCACCGTGAGCTGAGTGTCATAGGTGCAGCGATACGACATGCCCGGCAGCGCATGCAGCATGGCGGCGAGCTGGCGCCGGCTTTCGGCCAGTTCCGCCGTCCGCGCCCCGACTTCCTGCCGGATGATTTGGGTCCGGCGTCCCACCACCAGGACGAGTCCGGCTACAAGGCCCGAGAGCAGCAGCAGGACTCCCGCCCGCAGCCAGGGCGTGGGCGTGAGCTGCGTTTCAAGCCAGCCCGCGGGCGGACGGAACAGCACGCGCCATTCGCGGCCACCGAACTCGAGCGGGTGTTCGCGGTGCAGGCCCGCCCGGAAGTCGGCCTCCGCCGGCACCGCGGCCTCGCGTGACGTTTTCGCCCGGCCCGTGAACAACACGCGCCGCATCGCATTCGTCTCGGTCGCGTCGACGAACATGACTTCGAGCATCGACTCCGGCGGCCGGTCATGCACCGAAGCGAGCAGGTCGCGCACGCGAAAAACCCCCTGCACGAAGCCGGCGAATTCGTCGCCGGCGCCGGTGACCGAGCGAAACACCGGCACGATCAGCACGATGCCCGGCTCCTCCGTCGCTTCCTGGACCAGCCGAAACTGGCCGCTCGCCACCACCTGGCGGGTCTGCCGGGCCCGCTCGAGAAAGTTCCGCGTCGGCCCCGTCGTCAGGTCGTAACCCACGGCGATCTCGTTGCCCGGCAGCGGATGCACGAAGGCGATCGGCAGATGGTAGGGCCGGTCCGCGGCCGGCCGGCGCTGGCCATCGGGCCCCATTTCGAAAATTCCGAATTCCGGATCCTGCCGGCGCCACTCCGCCTCCGCGTCACTCCGCTTCTCCCGCGGCACGCGCGGCACCCATTCGAACGCCTGCACTGCCGGCAGGCGGCCCTCGAGCCGGGCGGCGGCGCGGGCAAACTCGGCCCGGGTCACGGGTGTATCCAGCGTGAACAGCGACGCGAAGCCGTGCAGCGCATCCTCGTAGTTGCCCAGCACCTCCCGCATCAGGGCGTGACGCAGGGCGGACCGGTGCGTCACCTGGGCCTCGGCCCGTTCAAGTTCGTCTTTCCGCGCGTTGCGAAACCCGAGCACACTGACCGCCAGGCCCGCCAGCAGGACCACAGCCGCGACCGCTCGGGGCGAAATCGGGAAGGGTGGCGGCGTGGCGGGCGCGGTCATTCGCGGCCGGACGATGCCGGAAGTCGGCAGGCGGGCAAACGTTACTTTGCCGCGGATCGCACTGGTCGCGCTTTCGCGCTTTTCTCACCCGCGTACCTGCAATTTCCCTACAGCTTGTAAGGCAGGGGATGCCGGGCCGTGATCACGGCAACCCGGCCGCGCACCGTCTCGAGCGCGGCGGCCTCGCCCGGCGTGCCCGTGGCCGCGAGCACCGTGTCGATGCAGTCGGCGATCTCCTCCATCTCGGCCTCGCCGAAGCCGCGCGTCGTGACCGCGGGCGTGCCGAGCCGGATGCCCGACGCCTGGAACGGGCTGCGCGTCTCGAACGGCACCGTGTTCTTGTTGCAGGTGATGTGGGCGAGATCGAGGGTCTCCTGCGCCTTCTTCGCGGTGAGCTCGGGAAACTTCGGCCGCAGGTCGACCAGCATGAGGTGGTTGTCGGTGCCGCCGGACACGATCTTGTAGCCGCGCCGGGTCATCGCCGCCGCCAGCGCCCGCGCGTTCCTCACGATCTGCTCGGAGTAGGTCTTGAAGTCCGGCTTCAGGCACTCGTGGAAACACACCGCCTTGGCCGCGATCACGTGCATGAGCGGACCGCCCTGCCCGCCCGGGAACATCGCCGAGTCGATCGCCTTGGCGTGCGCCGCACGGCAGAGGATGAGCCCGCCCCGCGGCCCGCGCAGCGTCTTGTGGGTCGTCGTCGTGACGAAGTCCGCGTGCGGCACCGGCGACGGATGCACGCCCGAGGCGACCAGGCCCGCGATGTGCGCGATGTCGGCGAAGAGGAACGCGCCGACGCTGCGCGCGATCTCACCCATGCGGGCGAAGTCGATGACGCGCGAGTAGGCGCTGGCGCCGACCGTGATCATCTTCGGCTTCTCGCGCACGGCGATCGCGGCCAGCTCGTCGTAGTCGATCAGGCCGTTGTCCTCGCGCACGCCGTATTGAACAAACTGGTACAGCTTGCCGGAGAAGTTCGCCGGGTTGCCGTGCGTGAGGTGCCCGCCGTGGCTCAGGTTCATGCCGAGCACCTTGTCGCCGGGCTGGAGCACCGCGGTGTAGACCGCGAAATTGGCCTGCGAGCCCGAGTGCGGCTGCACGTTGGCGTGCTCGGCGCCGAAGAGCCGCTTAGCCCGCTCGATCGCGAGCGTCTCGACCTTGTCGACGTGCTCGCAGCCGCCGTACCAGCGCTTGGCCGGATAGCCTTCGGCGTACTTGTTGGTGAGGACGCTGCCCTGCGCCTCCATCACGGCCGGATAGGTGAAGTTCTCCGACGCGATCAGCTCAATGTGGCTCTGCTGGCGGCCCAGCTCGGCGGCAATGGCGGCGTGGATTTCAGGATCGAGGGTGCGGAGCGGCGCGGAGGAAAGCATCTCAGGTGGCGGATTTCGGATTGCGGAGGAAAAAAGAAAAACAGCCCCCAGCGGAGGGCTTCAGCCACCAAACCGCAATCCGAAAACCGCGGTAAGACCCCCGGCGCGGCTCCACCAGCGTCCGGAGGTACCCCACCAGGGACGGGATCGACT
>JAEUHA010000604.1 GCA_016793535.1 Opitutaceae bacterium
CGGTTCGCACGAAGGGCTGAGCGAACTCGATGCACTGCTGCGACGCCGAGCAGACTGACAACATTCACCCCAAACCCCGAGACTTAACCGCGGATTACGCGGATCACGCGGATACGTGAAACATCCGCGCGATCCGCGTAATCCGCGGTCAACCCGCGCGAGACCTTTCGGCGAGAGGGACAAAGGGCAAGTCCGCTTGGAACGACGTCAGGACTTTGCCTGTTGCAGCGGCTCGATCGAAGCGACGAGGAGCGTATTGAGCGTCAAACCGGTGTCGTTCTGGTTCACGACATAAAACTCGGTACCCTGACGGTTGATGGCGGCAAATTCGGGATGAGGGACTTCGAAGCGACGTCCATCGATCATTTGAACGACAAACGGCTTGAAGGGCGTCGCGCGGAGGCGTTCTCGGAGCGCTTCGTTCAGCATGGTTTACTGCGTACGCGTCAGGAGCTGATTGTCAATCGACCGTCGATTCACCGCTTGCCCCGAATCGGGGTATCGCACAGGAACCCAGCAAAGTTTTCGTTCCGCATGCCCTCCTACTCCGCCCAACACCTGAAGGAAACCGCCGAGATCGTATCGAAGCTCAATCCGGATGATTGCGAAAAATGCGTCCGCGAACTCGTCGGCGTGCGCGCGCGGGGCGGCCGGTTGTTCATCCTCGGCGTCGGCGGCAGCGCGGCGAACGCGTCGCATGCGGTGAACGATTTTCGCAAGATTGGCGGCATCGAGTGCTATGCCCCGACCGACAACGTCTCGGAGCTCACCGCCCGCACCAACGACGAGGGCTGGAGCACGGTTTTCGTCGAGTGGCTCCGTGGCTCCCGGCTCCGGAAGGAGGACGCGATCCTCGTCTTCTCGGTCGGCGGCGGCAACCTGGAGAAGAACGTCTCCCCCAACCTCGTCACCGCCCTCCAGCTCGCGAAACAGGTCGGCGCCCGCGTCATCGGCATCGTCGGCAAGGACGGCGGTTACACCGCCCAGGTCGCCGACGCCTGCGTGATCGTGCCCATCGTGAACGCGAACAACATCACGCCGCACAGCGAGGCGTTTCAGGCCGTGATCTGGCACCTCTTCGTCTCCCACCCGGACGTGAAGATGAACCAGACGAAATGGGAAACCGTGGCGAAGGGCTGAGGCCCGCAAAAGTTTAACCGCGGATTACGCTGATTTCGCGGATCAAGGCACCGCACTTCATCGCTTTATCCGCGCGATCCGCGTAATCCGTGGTCAAAAGATGCCTTCCCTCCGCCCCGCCGTCTTTCTCGATCGTGACGGCACGCTGAACGTGCAGGTCGTCCGTGACGGCAAACCGTACCCGCCGCAGACGGTCGGCGAGTTTCAATTGTTCCCCGGCGTGCCCGAGGCCTGCGCCCGGTTGGACGCGGCGGGCTACGTCCTCGTCGTGGCGACCAACCAGCCCGACGTCGGCCGCGGGACGCAGGCGCAGGCGGTCGTCGAGGCGATGCACGCGAAACTCATCCAGCTCGTTCCGTCGATCGCTCGGGTGGAGGTCTGCTATGCGCCCGGCCGCGGCGAAACTCCCCCGGATCCCCGCCGCAAACCGTCGCCCGGCATGCTGCTCGACGCCGCCCGGGCGCTGGGCCTCGATCTCGCCCGCTCCTGGATGATCGGTGATCGCTGGCGGGACATCGATTGCGGGAAACGCGCGGGCGTGCGGACGGTGTTCATCGATTTCGGCTACACCGAGGAACTGCGCGAGCCGCCTGACTTCACCGTCCGGTCTTTCGACGATGCGGCGGACGTGATTCTCCATCGCCCCCGCAGCTAAACGTTTGCCCACGGAACACACGGAATACACGGAAGTGTTCGGCTCCTTTCCGTGTATTCCGTGTGTTCCGTGGGCACCCTGTCCTTTCCCCCGGCCATGCCGGACTTAGGCCTTGCCGCCTCCGCCACGCCCAACCCTCATTCTCGGTTTCATCACCGTTCCCGCCATGCCCTCCCTCAACGACCTCAAGATCCATCTCTACGCCGACGGCGCCGACAAGGCCGGCATCCTCGATTTGTACGCCAAGCCCTACATCAAGGGCCTCACCACGAATCCGTCCCTGATGAAGAAGGCCGGCGTCCGCGACTATGAGGCGTTCGCCAAGGAGGTGCTGCAGGTCGTCACCGACAAGCCGATCTCACTCGAAGTCCTGACCGACGATCTCGTCGAGATGAAGCGCCAGGCTCTCAAGATCAATTCGTGGGGCAAGAACGTCTACACGAAGATCCCGATCACCAACTCGCACGGCCAGTCCTGCCTGCCACTCGTGAAGGAGCTCGGCCAGGCCGGCGTGAAGTTGAACGTCACCGCCCTGCTCACACTGAAGCAGGTCGCGGGTGTCGCCGAGGCGCTCAATCCGGCCGTGCCGTCGGTGGTGTCCGTGTTCGCCGGCCGCATCGCCGACACCGGCGTCGACCCGATGCCGATGGTCCGCGCCTGCGGCGCCCTGCTGCACGGCCAGCCCAAGGCCGAGCTCCTCTGGGCGAGCACCCGCGAAGTGCTCAACATCCTGCAGGCCCAGGAGTGCGGCTGCGCGATCATCACCGTCCCCCACGACATCCTCGGCAAGGCCGCGAAGATGTTCGGCCTCGACCTCACCGAGCTCTCGCTCGACACCGTCAGGACTTTCGCCAAGGACGCCGCCGACGCCGGCTTCAAGCTCTGATCTGGCACCTTCGCCCCCACCGCACGTCTGGGACCAGCCCTGAATTCGCTTCCGTGGAGTGTTTCAATTCATTGACCGCGGATAACGCGGATTGCGCGGATGCCTCTATCCGCGTCATCAGCCTAATCCGCGGTGAACCTCTCTGGCGCGAGTACGCTTGGTTGCAGAGATCCGACGCCGGGGCGTCCGCAGACCACAACCCTTCCCTCCTGTCTTTCGTGCCGTTCGTGGGCACCTCGTTTTCCAGCGCGTGAACATTCTCTTCGTCAATTACGGCGACTTCACCACCAACAGCCTCAATCACATCGGCGGCTTCGCGAACACGCTTTCCGCCGCCGGCCATGCGTGCGTGGTGGTCGTGCCGGACCGCAAGGAGACGCTGCAGCACATCGCCCACCCGCTGTTCATCGCCGCGACCTACGACGAAGCCCTCGCCCGGCCGAATCTGTTTCCCGACGGCCGCCCCGCTGACTTAATCCACGCCTGGACCCCGCGCGAGTGCGTCCGGAAATTCACCCTCGCCTACCAGCGCGCCGCGCTCCCTGCCGCCACGGCTGCGCACCCGCGCCTCATCATCCACCTCGAGGACAACGAACACTTCCTGCTCGAGGGGTTCACCGGCCAGCCGTTCGCCCAGCTCCGTGACGCCGGCGCCGCCGAGCTCGAGTCGAAGCTCAACGACAGCCTGCCGCACCCCCTCCGCGCCGACAGTTTCCTGCGGCTTGCCGACGGCGTGACGCACATCATCGACAAGCTGGCCGAATTTGCGCCGCCCGGCACGCCGACGCATCTCCTGTTTCCCGGGATCGATTTCAAGCTCTACCGCGCCGAGCCCGCCGACCCCGCGTTCCGCGACGAACTCGGGCTGCCGGAGGATGACCGCGTCATCGTCTTCACCGGCAGCAACACCTTCGCCAACGAGCCCGAGATGCGGGAGCTCTACCTCGCCGTCGCCCTCCTCAACCAGCGCGGCATCCCGACGAGCCTCGTCCGCACCGGCTTCAACTCGCCCCGCTTCCTCGCCGGCCTCGCTCCCGACGTGAAGCGGCACGTGATCGACCTCGGCTTCATCGAGAAGGCGAAACTGCCCCGCCTGCTCGCGCTCGCCGACGTGCTCGTGCAGCCCGGCCACGCGGGCCCGTTCAACGACTACCGCCTGCCGTCGAAGCTCCCCGAATTCCTCGCCAGCGGACGCGCCGTGGCCCTGCCACCCGCCAATCTCGCGGCCCTGATGGAGAACGGACGCGAGGCGGTGTTCCTCCCGACCGGCACGCCCGCCGAAATCGCCGACACCTGCGAACGGCTTTTCCGCGACGACGCCCTGCGCGCCCGGCTCGGCGCCAACGCCGTCATCTTCGCCCGCGAGCATTTCGACCTCGCCACCAACACGCGCGGGCTCGAGGGGTTCTACGCCGACACCCTGGCGCGTCCGGCGGTCACCGACTGGTCGCTCGCCGCCGACGCCACCACCTCCGACGCCACGCTCTTCGCCGCGCAGCTCGCCAGCCAGCTCAACCAGGCCGCCGCCTCGCTCGCCGACCCGGCCGCCCGGCAGCTCGCCGCCCAGACCGACCTGCTGGCGAAGATCGTGCGTCAGCTCGAGCAGAGCATCGAACTCTCGGCGCGGCATCGCATCGAGGCCGTCAAGGCCGACCGGGACGCCGTGCTCGCGCGCGAAAAACTCACCCAGCAGCACGCGAAAAACCTCGAGGACCTGCTCGCCGCGGCGCGCGAACACGCGGCCGGGCTCGAAAAGGCCCGCGACATGACGCAGGTCTACGCCGACAACATCGGCAAGGAACTCGCGCAGCATAAGCTTCGCCGCGACCAGGCCGACGTGCTCCTGCGCACGGCGCGCGTGCAGGTGACCGCCTACGAGAACGCCCTGCTCGGCGCCGACGCCGAGATCGTCGCGCTCAAGGACGACCTCGCGCGGACCCGGGACGACCTCAAGGCCGCCCGCGACGCGACCGCCGCCGAACGCCAGGCGCAGGAGCACCTGCGGGCCGTTCACGCCGGCGAACTCGCGGTCGCCGCCGACAAGCTCGCGCAGGCCGAGGCGATCCTGCGTTCGCGCGACGAGAAGATTGCCAAGATGCAGGCGTCCTTTTCCTGGAAGGTCACCACCCCGTTCCGGGCGCTGCGTCGCGCCTTCTTCGACGAGCCGGCCCCTCCGGCCGTGTCGCCCCAGCTGCTCGGGAACGTCGACTATCCGCAGGACTGGTCGAACATCGCCCCCACGCTCAACGTCCGCGGCTGGTCGCTGCATCGGGACCGCGTGACGCTGAAGGCCGCGCGAGCGCGGATCGGCGACAAGCCGGCCTCGTGCGAGTTCGGCCTCGAACGCCTCGACGTGCTCGACCACTTCCGCGACTACCCGGGCGCGGAGCGCTGCGGCTGGATCGTGAAGGTCGACGTGCCGCGCCGCGGCACGCACGTCCTCGTGATCGAAGTGCAGGATGAGTCGGGAAAGTGGCACACCGCCGTGGCCCGCGCGATCCGCCGCACCGCCAACGCCGCGCCGCCGCCGCCCAACACCTACGCCGCCTGGGTGGCCGCCTACGATTCGCTCACGCCCGAGGGGGCGCAGAAGATCCGGGCCAAACTCGCTACCCTGAAGCGGCGGCCGAAGATCTCCGTGCTGATGCCGACGTACAACACGCCGGAGAAGTGGCTGGTCGCCGCCATCGAGTCGGTGCGCCGCCAGCTCTACGAGAACTGGGAACTCTGCATCTCGGACGACGCCTCGAAGGAACCGCACGTGCAGAAGATCCTCGAGCGTTACCGGAAGAAGGACCCCGAACGCATCAAGATCGTCGTGCGCGAACGGAACGGCCACATCTCCGCCGCCTCGAACGACGCGCTCGCCCTCGCCCACGGCGAGTTCATCGCGCTGCTCGATCACGACGACGAACTGCGTCCGCACGCGCTCGCCTGCGTGGCGCTCGAGCTCGACGCGCACCCCGACGCCGACCTCGTCTACAGCGACGAGGACAAAATCGACGAGAACGGCCACCGTTACGACCACTACTTCAAGCCCGACTGGAACCCGGAACTTTTCATGGTCCAGAACTACATCAGTCACCTCGGCGTGTACCGCACGCTGCTCGTGCGCG
>JAEUHA010000624.1 GCA_016793535.1 Opitutaceae bacterium
CGCGCACCTGGGTCAGCCCCGGCGTGGCGACCGTGAACCGCAGGCGCCGGTCGGCGGGCACGGGCACGGGGCGGGAGAACTGGCCCGGTTCGCCCCAGGATTCGTAGCCGATCGAGATCGCGCCGTCCGCCTCGTGGCGGAGGAAAAGAAAATCGCCGGCTCCGGGGCGCCCGGTGACGATCAGCGGCTCGGCCCGGCCCGGCGTGGCTCCCGCCGCCAGCTCGACGTCGAACGCGAGCGGGCTCGGCAGCGGGGGGAAATAGTCCCGCAGCGAAAGGACGGCGACCGTCAGCCCGACCGCGATCGCGGCGAGCCAGCGCAGCCATGGGGCCGGAGCTCTCATCGCCCGCTGCTCAATCCGCCGGGCGGCGGAAACCTTCGGCGCGATCGACGATGTACTTCGGCCGCGAGCGAACCTCCTCGTAGATGCGCCCGATGTATTCGCCGAGGATGCCCACGCTGATCAGCTGGATGCCGCCGAGAAACGCGATCAGCATCACGAGCGTCGGATTGCCCCAGACGATCGGCCAGCCCATCAGCTTGTAGAAAAGGTAGACCGCCATCAGCAGGAACGAAAAGCCGGCGATGATGAACCCGAGCCAGGTGCTGAGCGACAGCGCGTACGTGGAGAAGCAGAAGATGCCGTTGAACCCGATGCGCAGGGAGCCGAAGAAGCGGTTGTAGTTCGTCTCGCCGGCGAAGCGCGCGGGCCGGTCGAACGGGATGATCGCCTGCCGGAAGCCCACGACCGCGACCATGCCGCGGAGGAAACCGTGGCTTTCCTTCAGCCGCACGACCTCGGCGACGACCCGGCGCGACATGAGGCGGAAGTCGCCGGTGTTCGGCGGAATCTTCACGTCGGCGATCTTGTTGATCACCTTGTAGCCGGTTTCCGCCACGAGTTTCTTGATCCAGGGTTCGCCCGTGCGCTGGCGGCGCTGCGGCAGCACGACGTCATAACCCTCGCGCCACTTGGCAACCATCTCATGCAGGAGCTCCGGCGGGTCCTGCAGATCGACGTCCATCACCACGACCGCCTCGCCGGCGGAGTACTGCAGGCCCGCCAGCGTGGCCATCGGCTGCCCGAAGCGCCGGGAGAATTTCAACAGCTTGATCCGTTCGTCGGCCGCCCGCTGTTCGAGAATGACGTCCTCCGTGCGATCGGGCGAGGGATCGAGGGAGAAGATGATTTCGTAATCCTCGGTGAGGCCGGAGAGGATCGGCCGCATCCGCCGGAGGAACTCGGGGATGTTCTTCTCTTCCTTGTAGACCGGAACGACGACGCTCAGGAGCATGGTGCGGAGGGAGGGTTAACCACGAAACACACGAAATACACGAAAAACGGCGCGGGTCGCCGGGCGGTTGGTTTTCGAGCTCTCTGCAATCTTTCCACTGAAGCTTCTGGGTTGCGGCGAAGAACTTTGGATCGGCGAATGCCAAACCATTCGATCCGTTGTCCCACGGAACACACGGAATACACGGAAGAATTTTTCGTTTCCGTGTATTCCGTGTGTTCCGTGGGCGAAATCTCTGCTGCCTCGGTTGCGGCCCAGTCGCGCAGGGGACTCTCGATTTCTACCATCTGATCCCGACCTCGTGGAGCCGGGCGGTGATCGCCCCCCAGAACCGGGCGTGGCGCGCGTGGCGGTGGATGGTTTCGAAGTCATCCTGCCGCTCGCCGTGGAAACGCATCCGGATCCGGCGCATCTCCTCGGCGCCGGTGGTGTGGATCGCCTGCGAAGTCTTCTGCTCCGCGTGCACCCGGAACGCCCCGAGGAAATAGGGCAGGCGCACCATCCGGCAGCCGGCCTGCTGGAACCGGGCGAGCAGGTCCCAGTCGAGGGCAAACTGGAAGCTCGGGTCGATGCCGCCGACGAGGTCCCACGCGCGCTTGCGCCAGAACATCGTCTCCTGCGGCACGTAGTCGATCCACTCCAATGTCCCGGGATGGTGCCGCGGCATGATCCAGCGGCCGACCTCGCGGTCGTCGTCGTCGATGATGATCCGGTGGCCGTAGATCACGTCGACGTTCGGGTGGGTGGCGAAGTACTCGGCGACGAAGCGCAGCGCGCCGGGCGCCAGCAGGTCGTCGGAATTGAGCCAGGCCATGAGGGCGTCCGGCGCGAGCGTGGGCCCGAGCCGGGCGAAGCCGCGGTGGATCGCGTCGGCCTGACCCTGGTCCGGCGCCGACTCCCAGTAGTGGAGGTAGGGGGCGTAACGGGAAATGATCTCGGGGCTGCGGTCCCGGGAGCCGCCGTCCTGCACGCCGTATACAAGACGCGGATACCGCTGGTCGACGACGCTGCGAAGGGTGCGTTCGACGAAGGCCTCCTGGTTGTAGCTCGGCGTCACGATGCCCACCTGGGGCAGCGCCGCATCGGCCAGCTTCGGTCCGGGCAGGCGTTCGTCCCAGCGCAGGGCACGCGGCTCGTAGTGCCGCAGCACCCCGATCTGCATCCAGTACTGGTCGACGACGCTCTGGAAAAGCCACGTGTCGAGCGGACGCCAGCACGTCTCGCGCAGGCGCGACGCCGCGCCGAGCCAGAGCTTGCGCAGGGCGGCGGTCGCGCCCGTCGCCTCCGCGGACAGCTGCGCGATGGTCTTGTCGCGCGCGGCGAGTCCCTCGTGGAGGGCGTGGATCGTCGTGTCGCGGCGGGCGAGCTCGCGTCCGTAGTGCTTCGCGCGCTCGAGGTCGTGGTGACCGGCGGCGACGTTCTCCGCCGAGACCTTGAGCTCGGCGAGCTCGCCCTCGCGGTGCCGCAGCAGGGCCTCGATGTTGCGCGTGTGCACGACGAGATCGGCGATCGTCTGCGCCGCTTTCGCGGCGTCCTGGGGCAGGCCGGCGAGCGTGCGCTCCTTCACCGCGAGGTCGGCCTTGATCGCGCCGTTCTCGGCCTGGAAGTTCCGCACGTGGCCGTCGAGGATGAAGATGGTCTTTTCCCGCTCGTCGCAGACGGCCTTGAGCGCGGCGATCTCGCCGTCCTTCTCCCGCGAGAGCGCGGTGAGTTCCTCCAGCTTGTGCTGGCGGGCGAGGTGGCCGGCGCTCGACTCGCGGTGCCGCGCGGCGGCCCGGCCCATCATCCCGCGCGTCTCGGCGGCGAGGTGTTCCACGTTCTGGATCCGGAAGGCGCCGCCGGCGAGCGCGTGCGCCACCGCGGGCAGGACGTCGTCGACCGTGATGCCCCCGAGGCAGGGCGCGTCGCCGAAGGCGCAGTCCCAGCCGCACCCGAAGCAGGGTAGCGGCTGCACGACCGCGGCGCCGCGGCGCGCCGCCGGCACGAAGCGCGGCCAGGTGCCGCCGCCGAAGACCGCGACGACGGGCACGTCGAGCGCCGCGGCGAGATGCATGGCTCCCGTGTCGTTGCCGAGATAGAGGGCGGACTGGGCGATGAGCGCGGCGAGCTGCGGCAGGGAGCCTTCCCGTCCGAGCCACAACGCCGGCCCGGCCGCCGAGCCGGCGAGGGACGCGGCGAGGGGTTCGAGATGGCTGCGCTCGCTTTCGTGGCCGACGACCAGCGCGCGCAGGCCGTGGCGTGCGTGGAGCTCCCGCAGGCACGCGGCGAAACTCCCCGCGGGCCACGTCTTGAGCCGCACGTTGGCGAAGCCGGCGGCGGCGCAGACGACGTAGCGTCCGGGCTCGAGGCCGTGGCCGGCCAGGACGCCCGCGACCGTCGCGCGGTGGTCGGGGCCCAGCGCCAGGGCCGGTGGCGTGCGCTCGACCCCGCGGCCGAGCAAGGCATCCAGCAGCCGGAAATTCGCGCGCCAGTCCGCCTCGCCGTCCGGCACCGGCACGTGTTCGCCGAACACGCGGGTCGCGTCGATCCCGAGGCCGACCCGCAGGCGGGTGGCGAAGAACTCATCGTCGGCCGAGGCGCCGAGCGCCACGCGCCGGGCCACCGGGACGGTCGCCGCGAGGGCGGCCTCGAGCCAGTTGCGGCGTGACGTGGCGGCGGCCACGACCTCGGGTTGCAACGCCGACACTTCGCCGCGGAGCCGCGCGACCTCGGCCGCATCGGCCTCCGGCCCCTGCGCGAACGGATCGAGCGGGGTGGCCAGCCATTCGACGCCCGGCGCCAGGAGCGGCGCGACGTCGGCGTAGGCGCGGCGGATGAGCGCGACGAGCCGTGTATCCGGCCATTCGGTACGCAGCCGGCGCAGCACCGGCGCGAAGAGCACCAGGTCGCCCAGGGTGTCGACCTTGAGCACCAGCGCGGCGCGCGGCGGCGTGGTCGCGATCATGGATGCGGCGCTCATGCCGGACCTGTTTCGTCATCCCATGGGGCACATGGGGCGGAGCGGCGAGGAGGCGCCGGCTGGGCACGCGCGCCGGGGAGGCAGAGGAGAGTCACGGCCGGGTGACGGGTTGGAGTTCAATCTGCACCAGGCGGCCGGAGCGGCGGCGGGTGTCGGGGGCGGCGAGGGGGAAATCGCTGGTGGCTTCAAGCCGGAGCTGCCGCGGGGTCGCGGAGCGGGTGAGGCGCAGGCGCAGCGTTGCCGGTCCGCCGGGCGTGAGCGTGAGCGTCGCGGGGGCCGGGGCGCCGGGCCAGGTGGCGCGGACGGTCGTTTCCTTGGTGTCACTCCAGCCTGGATATTCGAAGGTCAGCACGAGTTCGTGCTCCTGGCCGAACGGCGGCAGCTGCACCGTGGCGGTGCGGGCGAACCAGCCGTCCTGGTCGATGCCGGTGGACGCCAGCCGGGACGACGTCGGCTTGCCGAATTCAAACGTGTACGTCGGGAGCGAGGCGAACACCTCCAGCCACTCGAGCTTTGCGCCGACCGGGCGGTCGTCCTTGTTCGGCAGCGGCGCACCGGTGCTGAAGCTGAAGCCGATGCGGGCGAGTCCGTCCGCGGCGCCGACCGGCAGCAGCCAGTCGAAGGAGCCGATGGCGGCCGGCAGCTCGACGTCGCCGCCCGGGAGTTTCGCCGTCATCGTGCCGCGGCCGAGCGGCGCACCGGGCAGTTCGGGCACGAAGCCACGGACGCGGATCCAGGCGTCAGGCCCGCCGCCGCCGAGCACGAACTCGCTTTCCGGGGAGAGCCAGCCGTCCTCGTAGATGCCCGAATATTCGAGTCCGCGGGCGAACAGCAGGTCGTCCGGGAAGCGCGTGAGTTTCGCCGGCCGCGGCAGCGCGGCGACTTCGGCGGCGGAAAGCGCGGAGATGTCGCGGCCGTAGGCGACGAGCTTGCGCGAGTCGAGCGGCACCTGGGTGTTGTAGAGCGACTGGAGGCCGGAGCGCTGGAACGGGAACTGGACGGGCGTCTCGCGGAAATCGATCGCGATGTAGGCGGCGCCGTCGCGGTAGACCGGCTTGATCGGGCCGACGATGCGGTTGACGGCGCCGTTGCCGGGGAAGGCGATCGGCACCGGGCTGGCCCCGAGGATCTGCGAGCCCGGGGACCACGCGGTGTGGCCCCGGCCCATGAACGTCTTCGACGCGAGGATGCGCACGTAGAACTCCTGGTCGGGCTGCTCCACGCGCAGGAGCAGGAAGCGGCCGAGGCCCGTGATGTCCTGACGATCGGTGTAGGGGTCGGCCTCCTGCTGGTAGATCGCGATGAAATTGCGGTCGCCGAGGTAGTAGTGGTTGCCGCGGCCCGTGTGCATGAACACGAGGTGATTGCGGGCCTCCGTCGCGGGCAGCAGCTTGAAGTAGGTCTGGGCCTGGGCGCCGGGCGGGATGCGCAGCTTGTTGAAGAGGCCGAGGGAGGCGTCGAGGGTCAGGTAGGCGTCGCTCACGCCCTCGCGGCCGAAGCTCAGCGCGGGGGCGCGGAAGGACGTGTCGAAGAGCTGGTGGATCCGGATCGTGGATACGTCGCGCTGTTCGAGCATGGCGCGCGTGCGCATGAGGTCGTCGAAGCGCGGGTGCAGGCCGACGAGGGTGTCGCCGAGGCGTTCGAACTCGATCGGCGCGATCTGCTGGTAGTAGTCGCGCGACAGGAAGCGCAGGTCGGTGCCCCGCAGCTCGAAGGCGGCGACCTTGGCGGCGACGAGGTTGTTGATGTCGGTCAGCAGCCGGGTCTGCGGCGGGATGGCCGGCGCCTTCGTGCCGAGGATCGAGGCGAGCTTGGCCTCGGTGATGCCGCCGGCCTTTTCACCCTGGGAAACCCGCGTGTAGTAGAGCGCGGTCGGCGCGCAGCAGGCGGCGGCGACGAGCACGCCGAGCGGCGCGGTGAGGCGCGACCACGGGAGCTTCAGCAGCGCGGCGGCGAGGGCGGCGGCGAGGGCGGGCTGCATGAACATCGCGATCTTGTAGAGGCCGAAGTCGTTGCCCGCCCGCATGAGCCGGATCGCGAGCACGAACTGCACGAGCAGCAGCACGGCCATCGGCGCGGCGCGCAGCGAGTCGCGCAGGGCGAAACCGAGCGCGGTGAGCAGCGCGAGCAGGCCGGCGACGATGGTGAGCGACGTGTAGGGCTCCGCGAAATTGATCGAGAGCGGCATCAGGCCGAAGAGATTGGCCAGGCCCGTCGGGATCATGAAATAGGGGAAAAGCGAAAGGGACAGGTCCACGCTGCGGAAGCCGGAGCCCATCTGCAGGATGATCGTGAACATGTACGACAGCGTGTTGTACCGCAGCAGCAGGATGACGCCCAGGATGCCGTAGACGACCAGCGTGATGCGGTTGACCGGCACGCGCCGCTGGCGCACGGCGTCGACGGCGACGGCACCGACGGTGGCGAGGACGGTAAACGCCGTGACCTCGGGGTAGGTGACGGCGAGTCCGGCGCCGATGACCGCGAGGACGAGGATGGACGGCACGACGCGGCGGCGTGGGCCGGGCAGCGGCGCGGTGAGCACCGCGGTGGCGGCGAGCATGAGGCCGAGCCCGCCGACCTGCGCGATCAGCTGGTAGAGCGTGCCGAGCATGAACAGCGGGCTGGCGGCGAGCAGCGCGATCGCGATCAGCGCGCGCCGGCGCCAGCGGCCGCGGTGCAGGACGAGGGCGGCGGTGCTGGCGATCTGGATCAGGCCGAGCCCGATGATGACCGGCATGAAGATGCCGAGCGATTTCACGCCGGTGAGGGCGGACATCCACGAGAGGATGATCTCGCTGCCGAAGCGCATCAGCCCCGGCACGTGCATGAACCAATAGTACTGCGCGATGTCCCGGCCGCCGAGTTCCTCCATGGTCGGCACGCGCCAGAAGGCGAAGTCCTTGAACCGTTCCGCGGCGAGGCAGTAGTTGACGTAGTCGTCGTTGACGTAGCTCAGCCAGCCGAAGCCGAAGCGCAGGAGGGGCCAGCCGGTCCACAGGAGGGAGAACACCACGACGGCGAGAAACGGAGCGAGGGCGCGCCAGGGCAGCGCGGGCCGGCGCCAGACAAAGACTCCCGCCGCGGCGGTGGCGAGGCCGAGGGTGAGCGGCCAGGCAAAGGCGCGGATCGGCAGTCCCGCCTGGTTGAAGATCATCACGCCCAGCACCACGACGGCGAGGCCGGTGGCCGGACCCAGCAGCCAGGCGCGAAGGATCCCGCCGCGCCAGCCGCACAGGGCCAGGGTCGCCCGGCCGACGAAGGCCACGAACAGAAAGAAGGCGAGGGAGAGCGCGAGGGCCGACATGAACCGCTCTGCCTACGATAGATCAGCGCCGGTGCGCAACTGCGGAGCGCAGGAATGCCGCACATGCCTCGCGCGCAAGGGCGGCGAGGACGAGTGGACGGGTCAGTGGCGCCGCGGAAGCCAGCGCGTCGGCGAATGTGGCGGCGTTGGCGTCGGGCGCGACCGAGGGGAGCCCGAGCTCGTGCGCCGCGCCGCGCAGTTTCTCGTTCGTCGCAATCACGACGACGCGCGAGCCGGCCCATGCGCCGGCGAGGGCGGCGTGATAGCGGGCGGAAATCAGCCAGGCGCCCGAGGGCCAGCGGGCCAGCACCTCACGCAGGGGCGCGCCGGGAACGTCGGGCACCACGAGCCGCCAGCGCGTCTTTTCCGCGGCGGAAAGCGCGGCATGGAGGGCGCGTTCCGCTCCGGGCAGGTCGCGCGATTCCTGGGCGAGCCAGACGCAGTCGGTTGCGGGCAGGGCGCGCAGGGTCTCGAGGCAGGCGGCCTGACCGGGCCAGGTGCCGTAGTCGAAGTTCACCACGGCGGTGATCCGGCCCGGCGCGGCGGCGGGTGGCGGGGAACCCTCGAAGAAAACGTGGGCGAGATCGGTGGCCGCCGCGATGGGGGGATGCGAAGGCAGGGCGAGCAGCCGCTCGGCGGAAGCCGTATCCCGGGTCCAGATACCGGCGGAGGAGGCGCAGAGCCGCCGCACGTCGGGGTCGACGAGTTCCGCGGCGTCCTGCACGCCCACGCCGAGGAAGAAACGCGGCCGGCGGGCGCGGGCGCAGGCCTCGGCTTCCGTCACGAGGTGATCGACGAACCAGCGGGACTGCGCGCTCTGAAACGGTGATCCGCCCAGACCGAGCCAGACGTCGCTGGCCTCGATGCAGCGGGTGCGGTTGGCCCCGGTGTAGTCCTGCCAGTCGATTTCCGGGAAGCGGCGGCGCAACGGTTCGAGGGGAAACGGGACGCAGCTGGAGAAGGTGGCCTCAGGTGCCAGCGTCCGCATCGCCGCCAGAAACCCGGCGAGCATGAAATCGTCGCCGAGATTGCCGGCGCCGTAAAAGTGGTGACCGAGGTGGATCCGCACCGCTGGGGGGTGTGGCGAGAAAACGGTCAGTAGGCGAGCGTCGCCTTGACGTGGGCGCGCGTGTGGCGGTCGACGGCGTACGGCAGCTTCGACAAGTGCCAGCCGTAGTCGGCGGTGAGCGAGAAATTCGTGGCGAAGCTCATGCGCAGGCCAACCCCGGTGCTGCGCAAGGTGGAGCGCGGGGTGTCGATCGGGAAGCGTTGGTGCAGCCCCGTGTCGCCGATGTCGAAGAAGGCCAGGAAACGCGTGTCGAGCGGGCCGCCCCATTTCGAGAGCCGCGGGAGCGGAGTGGAGACCGGAGGGGCGAGCAACTCAGTCGACCAGACGACGCCCTGATCGCCGGCGAAGGTGTTTTCGTTGAAGCCGCGCACGGTCGACGCACCGCCGATCGCGATCTGTTCGCTGGCGAGGAGATTGGATTGGGCGGCCTGGACGACGGCGCGCGACATGAGGTCCCAGCCGGGCGCCAGCGTGAAGAGCCGCTGGACGGAAAGACTCGCGTAGGCATAGCGCGCCTTGGCCCCGATGCGGGCGCTGTCCCCGCGACCGTAGCGGCCCGCGTCGAACGCGGAGTCGGAATTGCGCGAGTTGATGCCACCCGGGCTGAACGTGACGTTTGCGCCGAAGGCCCACGCGCCCCGTTTGTCGCGCCGGACCGTGGATGCGCCGACCGTCATTTGAAACACGTCGGTCTTCGTGCCGAGAATCTGCAGGCTGTTGCCGCTGGGATCCCAGGTGAGGTTGTTGTTGCTCTGCTTGAAACTCAAACCGGCGACAAGGTCGGCATTGTTGACGCCGACGCGCAGCGGCACGGTGTAACGCAGGTCGGCAGTCAGGGATTCGCCTTCGTTGAGGAACAGTCCCTGGTACAGTTCCGGATCCGAGCTGAAATAGGACGAACTGAACTGCAGGTGATGGCGCCACGGCAACGGCACCCGGTAGTCGAGCGCGTGGCCCTGGAAATAGTGGGGCTTGTTCGTGGTGATGTACTGGTACGAAGCTTGGTGATCGCGGCCCCAGAGATTGGCGTAGCTGATGGCGGCCGTGTAGCGGCTCTTGCCGATGACCTCGGAGCCGCCGTTGTCGTACGAGGCCACCAGTCGGAGCGGGATGCGTTCCTGCACGCCGACGATCAGGTTGGCTTCCGTGCTGTTGGGGATCGGGTCGATGTGGACCCGGATGCGCCGGAACGGGTTGTTGTTGGCCCAGGCGACGGAACGGTCGATCTCCGAAAACCGGACGATCTCGCCCTGGTTCACTTTCAGCATTTCCCGCAGCAGCGATTCACTGAACCAACGGTTGCCCTGGAACTTGATCTCGCGGAATTTTCCGAGCAGCAGTGCGACCCGGAGAGTGCCGTCGGCGATGTTCTGGGGCGGGATAAGGGCGGTCGCGAGGGGAAGGTCCTGGGACTTGGCCACGCTTTCAACCACCCGGGAAATCGCCACGAGCAGGCGGTCGTCGAGGACCTTGTTTTCGCCTTCCGCGAGGCGCTGGAGAAAGGCGTCGCGCTTCAGCAACGCTGAAAGGGCCGGCGAAAGGACGACGAATCCGCCGTTCGGCACCGCCTTGAGTGCGTCGGCGCCCTCCACGCTTTCCGTAATGAGGATCTGCCGGAGATGAATCGGATTGGCCGGTGCGACCGCCTGGACCTGGGGGGGCGGCTGATTGAGCAGGAGGGCGACGCGGAGGGAGCCGTCCTTGATCTGCTGCGGGGGAAACACGACCGTGGCCTTGGGGAAGTTCTGCTCGTGAAGGGCGGTTTCCAGCACCAGCTTGAGGGCGGCGAGGAGCTGGTCGTTGATCGGCCGGTTCTGGCCGTCGATGAGGCGACGATGGAGCTCGGCGACGTTGAGAAATCCCAGCGCCGGGGTGAGAGCGACGAAACCCGCGCGCGGGGCGGGTGGCAGCGCCTGGGCGGCTTCCACGCTGTCGGCGATCAGGATCTGGCGGAGCAGGATCGGATTGTCACCGGCCGGCGCCGGCGAGGCGGCCGGTTCGGTTTGGGCGTGGCTTCCGGGCTGGGTGAAAACCAAGGCGGCAAGCGTGCAGACGAGGGCGAACTTTTTCCAGACGGTACTCATCGAAGCCAGTTCGAGACCTGTGGCGCCCGGCATTGTTCATGGCAACTCATAACCAGGCATGGGAAGGCAGTGGCCGGGCCGCGTTGAAAAACGCTTTTTCGCTCGGCAAGCGGCGAAAGACGTCGCAACGATGCCTCGAAGTGCACGTTCCGATGAAGCCAATTGCTCTGCCGCCTGATTTGCAACCGATCGGGATGGTTTATTTCCCCGCTGCAGGCGTCGGGACCAAGGGAGGCAGCTCATGCAATTGACCTCTGAATCCGTCCGGCAGCGCTGGATCGTGATGGTCCTCGCCTGGGCGCTCGTAAGTGCGCTGCTCTATTCGTACGCTTCCACGGTCGACTCCTACCTTTCGGTCCTGAACAAACTCGGGTTGCGGGGAGCCGCGGACGCGTCGACTCCGCTCAAGGCCACCTATCCGTCGTTTGCCGCGGATGCGCAGGTGTGGGTGCGGCATGCACTTTCGCTCTTGGAGGGCGATTCGCTGCGGCTGCGTTACACGACCATCGACAATGCTCCGCAGGGGCGGGAAGTGCATTGGAACTCGGCGTGGGCGTGGACCATCGCCCTGGCGGGCAAGGTGGAGCACTGGCTCACGGGCCGGCCCCTGCCGCAGGCGGTGGAACGGGTGGGCATCTGGCTCAACCCCCTGGTGTTCGCCGCGCTCATTGTCATCATATCAAGCTGGGTGATGCGTCGGGCGGGCGCCCTGTTGGGAGCGTTTGTCGCTTTGGCAATGATTGGGCACCCGCGGGTCGCCGAGGGTTTTTTCCCCTCGTATGTTGACCACCACGGGCTCCTCACCGTCGCGGTGCTGGGCATGGTGCTCGGAGTCACCTTCATGGGCGCGGGCTGGTGGCGGGCGCGGGGTGAAGGCGGCCTGAGCGTGCTCCCGGCGTCGCGGGAATCCGTCCATCAGGCGGCGAAGTTCTCGGCGCTGAGCGGGGCATTTGGCATGTGGGTGAGCGCGGCGTCGACGATTGTCCCCATCGGCATCGTGGGCGTGGCGGCCCTGGCGACGCTGGTCATCCAGGGCAAGGATGCGCGGAGCCGCGGCGCGACCTTCGACGGCGACGCGTGGCGCCTGTGGGGACGGGTGGGTGCGTTGGGCAGCGTGTTCTTTTACCTGCTGGAGTACTTCCCGACTCACATGGGACTGCGGCTCGAGTCGAACCATCCCTTTTATGCGCTGGCGTGGTGGGGTGGCGGCCAATTGATCGCCGAGTTCGGCGAACGCTGGCTGGGTGGGAAATCCACCTGGTGGCAGGAGCCGAAACGGTTGGCGATCCCGCTTCTCGCGGTCCTCGTCGCGCCGGCCACGATTCTGATCGGGGGAACCAAGGTGTTCGTGGTGATGGATCCGTTTTTGTCGGCCCTGCACAACCAGTACATTCAGGAGTTCCTTCCGCTCACCCGCAGCCTGCGGGGACTCGGCTGGAACACGTTCCTGTCCGTCGTGGGCTTCGAAAACCTGCCCCTGCTGATGGCGTTGGTCACGCTCGGGTTCGTCGGTCGGCGGGCACCCCTGCTCCTTTGGTTCGCCACGATCGCGGCGCTGATTTTCACCTCGATGGCGTGGATCCAGTCACGCTGGTTGCTCAATGCGAGCGGCTCCCAGGTCACCCTCGCGCTCGTGCTGGTGGTCTACTTCACGGAGAATCGCCGGGTAGTTTACCGTTGGGGCATGGGACTGGCGATGGTGGCCTTTGTCTTCCTGCCCTCGGCCTTCACCCGCACGTTGAATGCGCGGGAGGACATCAAGGCGCGGCGGGTGACGCCCAAGGACGCGGTCTCACCGCTGGCGCGGGACATTGCCGCGGCCCTGCGGGCCTCGCAGCCGACTGGGGAGATCACGCTGCTTTCCTCCCCCAACGCGTCGACCTCGATCGGCTACTTCGGCCGCTTCAAGACGATCGGCACGCTGTATTGGGAGAACTGCGACGGACTGAAGGCGGCTGCGGCGCTGCATGCCGCGCGCACACAGGCCGAGGCGGCTGAGCTCGTGCGCAAGCACGGCATCACGCACATCGCGATGGTGTCGGACGAGCATTTCATCGAGCAGTATTGCCGCCTCCTTCATCCGGGGGCGACCGAGGCGGAAGTGAAGAAGAGCTTCGGCTACCAACTGCTGGGCGAGCGCTCGATCCCGCCCTGGCTGCAGATGATTCCCTACAAGGTTCCGGACGACCTCAGCACGCTGAACATTACGGTTTTGCTGTTCAAGGTCGCGTTCGACCAGACCCCGGCGGATGCGCTGTACAGCATCGCCCTCGGCAAGATCGCCCTGGGCTTGGTTGCCGATGGAGAGCGCGATATCGATACGCTGATTCAGCAGACGCCGCAGTCGTTTCAGCCGTGGTTGCGGAAAGGTGAATTGCTCCTGGCCCGCAACGAATGGGACGCCGCGGCGGAAGCGATGTACCAAGGCATCACTCGGAGTCCGGCGAACCAGCGCATGAACCAATACGCCATCGCGGCGCGAAACTTCTACGACCGCGGCCAGCCGCTTCAGGCCGTGAAGCTCTACCGTGCAGCCTTGAAGGAACAGTTCGATGTGAACATCGCGTCGTATCTGGCCTTCATTCTCTCCACCGCAAGTGACGACAAGCTGCGCAATGGCGCCGAGGCGCTGCAGGTGGCGGAGCAGGCAGCCAAGGCCGATCCCACCTCGCCGACCGCGCTGAACTCACTCGCGGCCGCCCTCGCGGAGAACGGCAAGTTTCCCGAGGCTGTCGCCGCAGCCGAACGTGCAATCGCCAACGCTCGCATCAAGGGAGAGACGTCGATCATCCGCGTGACCGAGGAGCGCCTCGCGATTCTCAAGTCTGGAAAGCCCCTGCGAAAGTGAGCCTCGCTTTTTCCCGGCCGCAGCCGCTCAGGCGCGCAACGGTCGGGAAAAAATGCAGCTCGAACGCTCGCCGGCTTTCGCTTCAGCAGTCGCGGCTTGGCGTCCGAGTCGGGCCGCTCTGGCCGGGTTCAGGCGGGATGACGCGGAAATCGGAAAAGATTTTACCGTCCGTAAACACGCCCTGTTCGGAGCCATGGACCGCTCGATCGAGCCGATCCACAGGGGCGGAATCGGCCGGGCCTTAGCAAGGACGGGGCCACCGCTTCATTTTCCTCAAAATCAGGCGCACAAATCTCTCTATATTCTACCTAACAGTAGCTTGCAAGATGCGGTCGTCTCAGGTGTCACTAAATTGCCCTTACTTGGAAGATTTGACGGGCACACGGGATGGGAAAATTTCCCCTACTGGGTTCGGATGGGTGGTGAGGTGGGGTGGGGCTTGGAGTGCCGCAACGGGCCCTCGCCGCGGGGGTTTGGAGAAAATTTGCACTTGCCAGTCTCGGCTCCGGAGACTTCAGCTACCGGCTGTTAGGCGTAATCTAGTCACAAATCGCATACTATACTCATGAAAAAAGCATCGAACGTCAGGCTGTCTCTTCGCAAGCTGTGCATTGCGATGATGGCCGTCGGACCCATTGCGGTCCTCCCAGCGCCCCTGATGGCGGCTCCGCCCGTCTCCGCGCCCTACTACGTCTCGAACGGCACGGCCGTTTGGGCGACCTCGGGTTCCAGCGCCACGCTGCAGCTTTCTGACAAAGCTGTGCTGGTTTGGAATGCGGGCAGTTTCAACGTTGCCGCCGGCGACACCTACAATTTCACCCTTCCCTCTGGCGGAGCGGTGCTGAACAAGGTGGGCTATCAGACGACTGGTGCTCTTGGCGCGGTCGATAACGCGGTTATCAACGGCACCCTCTTCTCGACGGGCCGCGTGTTCGTCCTGGCGAATGGTAACATTTCCATCGGCGACGGTGCGAACATCACGACGGTAGGCGGCTTGGTGCTCTCGACCCGCGTGGAGTCGTCGGACTTCTCGTTCACGACGAGCGGCAACCTTACCTTCACCGGCAACGGCACGGGTAACGTCACGATTGGTGCGCCGACGGTCGCGATCGTTGGTCCCCAGATCTCGGGCAACCTCGAGGCAATCGGTAACACGATCCTGTCGAACCGCGGTAACGTCACCGGCGACCTGATCCTCCGTTCGATCCTCGCCAACAGCACGCTCGAGTTGTCCGCCACGGGCAATCTCGGCGTCTCGGGCAATCTCACGGTCGTCACGAACAACGGTCTGATCTCCGCCAGCAATGCCATCATCACCGGCAATGCGGTTGGCAATCAGACGGCGTCGTTCTCGACCGGCTCTACCGGAAACAACTCGATCACGCTGGCGAATGCCGCCAATGACTTCGAGTGGGTGACGGTCAGCGCCCCCGGCACGTTTGGCAACGTTACGATTGCTGAATCGAACATCATCACGCTCGGCGCGTCGACGGTCGGCGGTAACCTCCAGGTAAACGCCACCGGTACGGGCGGCAGCAATGCGATTTCGACCAACGGCGCTCTCGCCGTCACCGGCACGTCGAACTTCTCGACCGCGACCAACAACAGCGCGATCAGCATTGGCAGCAACAGCACCTTCACGGGTATGGTGAACGCGTCGGCCACGGCCAACTCGGTCATCACGATCAATGCGACGGGCAATATGACCGTGGGCGACATCAACGCCGGCACGGGCAATCGCTCGGGCATCGCACTCACGGCGGGTGGTGGTGTCCTGACGATCGCGGGTGCCCTCGTCGCGATCGGCAACTCCACGGCCTCGACGAACATCACGATGACGGGTGGCAGCATCGTTCAGAACGGTACGATCAGCCTCACCAGCGCGTCGGGAAGCAATGTTTCCTTCAACGCGACCGCCGGTGGCATCACGATCAACAACACGATCACCGCTCCTCGCGTCGTCGCGAATTCCTCGACGGCGAACGGCGCGATCACGCAGGGTGCCGTCATCACGACCACCAATGCGACCGCCACCTCGACGTTCAACGCGGGTACGGGCAATATCACGCTGAACCAGGCCAACGTCTTCGCGGCCGGCCAGACCCTTCAGTTCACCGGCGGCACCGTCGGCCTCACGAACACCAACAACACGGTGATCGGCACCTCGAATGTCACGGGTAACCTGACGCTCGCGGGTTCGGCGAACAACACGATCCAGCTCGGCACGGGCTCGGGCACGGACTCGCAGAACATCACGGTCGGCGGCGTTCTCACCGCTTCGACCTCGGGCACGGGCGAAATCACGGACGGCAATTACACTGCCTTCAATATCTTCGGCGGCATGAATCTCACGACCGCCGGCGGTAACGTGACCCTCGACGCTGCGACCGCCAACGGCGGACTCGCTCCGAACGTCCAGTACGGCCAGGTCAACATCAATGCCGGCTCCGGCATCGTTTCGGTTGCTGAGTCCACCGGCCTGAACCTCGGCAACATCACCGGCTCGAGCCTCGCGGCCCGCAGCGTGGGTGGCGTTATCGTCGACTCCGGCAACATCTCGGTCGGTACGGGCACCGCGAACTTCACGGTTTCCTCCGCGGGTTCCGTCGTGCTCGATGGCACCAACCACACGATCGGTGCGGTCAATGTGATCGGTGGTACGGACCACAACATCACCATCGGTTCGGCCACGCGCCTCGGCAACGGCACCGCCGTCGCCGGCAACCTGACGATCGTCAGCGGCAGCGGCAACACCATCACCCTCGGTGACAATGCTGGCGGTAGCGTCAGCGTCGGTAACCTGACGGTGAACTCGGGCGGCGCCATCGTGATTGATGGTGGCATCCTGGTGACCGGTACGGCCAATCTCACGGCGGCCGACTCGGGTGCTCTGTCCATCACGGACAACAATACGGTTGGTCGCATGCAGGTCGCGGGTGCAACGACGCTGTCGTCTGCAGGCACGATCCTCCTCGACGGCGGTCAGGACTTCTCCTCCGTCGTGCTGAACGGTGTCAGCGGCAATACGACCATCCTCGACCTCAATAACGTTTCCATCTCCGGAAACGCGACGGGCGCGGTCAATATCACCGCCGGTGCCAACTCGGTTGTCGGCGTCATTGCCGCTCCGTGGGCCCTGACCCTTGGCAATCTGAATGCGGGTTCCCTCAACGCGCGTGCCCAGGACGGCGGCGGTGGTATCTCCGGAACGCTCACGCAGCTTGCCGGTACCGCGCTGCACATCGAGAACACGGCTGCGTTCACCACGGAAGATGCGAACCTGATCGTTGGTAATGACGGTAACAGCTTTGGCCGCGTAGAGGCCACGATTGGCGGCACCACCGCCAGCCGGACGCTGACCCTTGTCGAAGACGGCACCCTTAAGGTCGGGACCATCAGCAGCCGTGGCAGCAGCACTGTCACCAGCCGCTTCGGTAGCATCATCGAAGACACGCTGAACAACGTCACCGTGACTAACAACGGCACCCTGACGCTGAACGCCGTCAACGGCAGCATCCTCCTCGGCAACACGACGCACACGGTTGGCAGCACGTCTGGTAACCTCACGGCCGCTGTCATCAATGCTCCGAACGGCGCCGCCGCGGTCATCTCGAACAACCAGATCGCCCTCGGCAACGTGAACGCCAACTCGCTGACCGTGACGACCACGGGCACGGGCACCGGAAACATCACGCAGACGCAGGGCTTGAAGGTGTTTGGCTCCGCATCCTTCGTCTCCGTCGGCAACATCGTCCTCAGCAACACGACCAATAACTTTGGCCGCGTAGCGCTTACGACCTCTGGCGCCGCCAAGAACATCACGATCACGGAAAGTGGCACCCTGAACCTCGGCAACGTTTCGATGCCGTTGAACTCCACGGGTAACTTCGTCGCCACCAGCGTCAATGGCGACATCATCGATACCGGTTTGGGTGGCGTCCGTCCGGGCGGCACGATCGTCCCTGCGGTCGTACCGACCCTTGGCACCGGAAACGGTACCGTCACGCTTTCCGCGCTGAACGGTAACATCGTTCTCGACGATCCGACGACTGATTTCCCGACCAGCGGTGGCGTCGTCTTCAACGCCCAGAACGTCACGCTGTCGCCGCTTGGCCAATCCATCCTTGTCCTTGGAGCGGCCAATCTCACCTCCGTCGCCGGTAACCTTACGGTTACCTCCGCGATCGGCAGCATCACCAACGCGGGCGACCTGAACATCGCCGGCACCGCTTCGTTCCAGAGCGGCAGTGGCAACATCTCGATCGGTCAGTCGGGCAACCGCTTTGGCGCTGTCCGGTTCATCGGCAACCAGGTAAGCATCTCCCAGGTTAACGACATGAACATCCTGAAGGGTTCGGCGGCGACCGGGCCGGCGCAGCTCGCCTCCACGGGCAGCTACGTCACCATCGCTCCGGACGGCTCGGGTGTCGTTTCCTTCGGTAACACGGTGGGTATCTCGGCCTCGTCGAGCATCACCCTGCCGGACGCCGTCCAGGCCGTTGGCCTGATGACGGTGAACGCCGCGGGTACCAAGGACCTCAGCGCCCTCAGCATCGCGGGCGATCTGGGTGGCCAGACCCCGGTGAACCTGGGCACGGGCACGTACGTTGCCCCGCAGCCTTGATAGTTGTTGACTGATATTACGCC
>JAEUHA010000682.1 GCA_016793535.1 Opitutaceae bacterium
GCCATAACGAATGACCTGGCCGGCGGGCTGGCGGCGACCGTCCGGGAGCACCGCGCCACCGAACTGATCCAGGCGCGCTTCATGCGCGACCACCTCACGACGCTGCCCGCGAAGTTCGCCGCCGTCGGCCAGCTCACCACCGGATCCACCCCGGTGCTGGCCGCCCTCGCGCTCGCCGCCGCGGTCATCGCCGTCCGCACCCGCCACGAAGGCCTGCGCTTCACCGCGCTGTGGTTCCTGCTCGGGCTCGCGGCCGTGACGCTGTGGATTCCCTTCCCGATCGGCCGCTATGTGCTGCCGGTCGTGCTGCCGGGCATCCTGCTCGTCGCCGTCCTCGCCGGGCTCGGCGCAACGCGGCTCTGGCGCCGCTGGCGGCCGGCGTAGCCCCCCTGGACCGGCCGGCCGACTCAGGGCGCCGCGACGCCGCGCCCGCGGCAGGGCAGGCACGTTTTCGTCGAGAGCCGGCCGCCTTTCCCTTCGCAGGCCGGACACGGCTTCGTGACGGTCACGGTGGACGTGGTCGTCGTGACCGGCCGCACCGTGGCCTGCCCGGCCAGGCGGCCCACCGCATCGTAGTGGGACTTCTGGTACGCGTTGCCCTCCTGGCGATGGTAGCGGGTGAACGCCTGCTCGACCACACCCCGGCCCGCGCAATGGCCGCAGCGTTCCAGGACGCATCCGGTTCCCGCGCACGACGCGCACGGCCGGGGGGCCGGTCCGGCGGTAGTCGCAGCCGGCGGAGCCCGCCGGGATCCGGCCGGCGCGCCGGCGGTCGCATCAGGACGCTCGAGGCCCAGCGTTTCGCGGGACCGCGCGGCCGGCTTTGACGCCACGACGGCATCCCGGGCGGCCAGCACCCGGCGCACCTGGTTGAACGAAGCCGGAGCGAACGGAACCGCCGCACCCTCGCGCGGCTCGAGCGTGCCCGGTCCCTTCGGTTCGCCCCGCAGGAACGGCCCCTCGTAGCAGTGTCCCGTATCCAGATTCCGGATCCGCACGTTCCCCGCTGCGCCCCAGATGTCCGCGCTGCCCTTGAACTCACCCTCGATCTCGTAGCGCTGGGCGGGAAACACATAGAGGCCGCGGACCGCGAGCGGGTCGCCCCAGACGCCGGTGCCGTCGAACCGTTCCCCCTCCGGGCTCTCCCGCCGCCCGTAGCCCGGGGCCGGGCTGCCGTCGCGCCACTCGCCGGTGAAGGTCCCCGTGCGACTGCGGCGCACCCCCTTGCCGGAAAACCGGCCCGCCTCGAATTCGCCTTCGTACCAGTCGTCGGCGGAGAAATCGACCCGGCCAAACCCGGTGAGCACGCCCCCTTGGAAACGGCCGCGGTAGATTCCGCCGTCGGCGCCCAGCAACACGCCTTCGCCCTCCGTCACCACGCCCTCGAGCGCGCGGCCCCGGGTTTGCCCCGCCCGCAGGCGCACTTTCGTCACCGGTTCCGGACCGACCGTGATCTCAAGGCTGGCGCCCAGCGGAGTCGAGCGCAGCTCCTCGCGCAGCTTTTCGATCGGCAGGCTGCGGGCGCCGATGGCGTCGATCGCCAGGAGCGCCCCACCGGCCTTCAGCCCAAGCCGTTCCGCCGCGGAATCGGGCACCACGCGGGTGATGACGGGAAAATCGTTCCATTCCACGCCCGGTCCAATCTCGAGTCCGAGCCCCCGGTAAAGCGGCTGCGCCACCGCGCTGGCAAGGCCCGACAGACAGATCATTCCGGTCAGCAAGATCGCCCCTCTCATCCCCGCTAGGGACACATCCCTGGAAACAAAACGCAATCCCGTGCCCGCCGTCCGCCGACTGCCGAGGCTCCGCTTATCCGGGCGGATGACACTCCATCGAGCCCGGTTCCCGCTTCACCCGGCTTGCCAGCGAGGGGACAAACCCTGTTGGCTGGAGTGGTGCCGTCGTTCGCGGCCGCCGTCCCCATGCGTCACCCGCGTCCCCCCGCCCTCCTTCGTCCGCGCGTCGGTCTCTTTCTCGCGCTGGCCGTTGCCCTGTTCGGCTCCGCGATCGCCGCCGACGCCAAGAAGAAGGGGCCTGCGACCCCGGAATCCCGCTGGACGGTTCGCCCCGACCGACCGACGACCGCGGAGGCGTTCACCGTCACGCCGGGCGCCGACGCGTGCGAGGTCTCCACCCGCGGGGGCTCCGACGATGCGGAAGAGTCATTCGTCTCCCTGCAATACCGCCTCGAACGCCCGATCTCCGGGTTGAGCTTCACGCTGACCACGACGGGCAGCGCGGCGCGGATGCCGATCGCCCTCTACGATGCGGCGGCGAACGAACTGTGGCGCCACGACGGGAAGGCCCCCCCTCCGGCGACGGTGCGGCTCGACCAGCTTCATGTCCGCGGCCAGCTCGTGTTTCGCATCCGCCGACCGGCGGACAAGTCCGCCGCCGCCAGTGGCACGGTGCGGATCGCTTCGCTCGCCTTCACCGCCAGCGACCGTGTGCCGGTGATCGCGGCGGACGGCTTTACCGTCGTCGATACCCTCGACGAACTGCGGGGCTACGTCCACCAGCCCGCCGCCAAGGTTCGCCTCAAGCCTGGAACCTACACGCTCGATCGCGCGCTCTTCCGGCACTTCATCGAGATCACGGCGCGCGACAGCCAGTGGGATCTCCGGGGCGTCACGCTCCGGATCGACACGAAACTGTTCCGCCAGTTCGGCACCGGGCCGGCGTCGCCCGGTCCGTTCTACTGTGTGTTCGCGTTGAACGGACCGCGCATCCGGTTCGAAGGCCTGAAAACGGAGAACGTCGGGGACCTACCGGGCGCGCAGAGCCGCAACAAGATTTTCAACATCACGGGCCAAGGCGTCGTGCTGCGCAACGTCGAGATCACGACCGCAGGCTCGAGCCCCTGGGGTTACGGCAGCCTTTTCGGCATCAGCGGTGGCGACGTGCGCAAGATGAACGGCATCCGCGTCGGCTGGCCCGCGCGGGACGTCGCGATCGTCGGCTGCAAAGTGCACATGCGGGCGATGGGCCACGGCATCTTCGTGCAGGGCGCGCAGAACACGCTGATCCAGGACTGCCAGGTGGACGGCCTGCTGCGGCCGACGAGCGAGATCCTCGCGGAAAAATCCGGCTACGCGTTCGACCGGAAGTTCACCACCCGGGCCCGCAACTACAGCGAAGGCGTCACGCTCGGCGCCGACGGGGCGATCCTGCCGGACGAGATGATCGCGCTCAGCGAGGACGGGATCCGGCTCTACGACCAGGCCGGACCGGACCGCCCCACCGGCCCGACGAAGATCATCGGCTGCACCGTGACGCGGATGCGGCGGGGCATCTGCACCGGGCTCGGACCCGGCGCCGACGTGGTGCTGAACTCCGTCGTGCGCGAGTGTGTCGCCGCCGGCTTCAACCTGGGTTCGGGCGACGTGGTGCGCAACAGCCGCGCGGACGCGAAGTACGCCGAAGCCGTCGCGGTGCCCTACTTCAAGGCGGAGTCGGTCGAGGCGGACGTCGAAATTCTCGACAGCCGGGACGGGCTCGCGAATCCGCTGCTCGCGATCGTGAACGGCACCCGGCACCGGGTGACGCTCCGCACGGCGGATCCGGATTTTGTCCCGGCCGGACTCACGATCGAACTCGCCACGCGGCGCGGTTACGCGGCGACGCAGCGCGGCGAACCCGTGGCCACCGGCATCACGCTGGTCAACGAGACGCCCGCGCCCGTCCTGCTGCGCGCCGGCGCCGCCGACAACACCCTCCACTCCCGCGGCCGCGTGACCACCGGCGGTCGCGGCGGCGCGAAAAAGAACACCCGCACGCCATGAGCAGCGAACCTGGTCCCGCCCCCTCCGCGTCGACGCCTTCGCGGCGCGACTTCATTGCAACCCTCGGCGCCACGGCGCTCGGCAGCGCGCTCCCCTCCCTCGCAGGCGCGGCCGAGCCCGCGGGGGTGTTTCCCGCCGACCCGGCGCGCGACCTGGCGCCGAACCGGGCTGATCTCGGCACGCTCTGGCCGGAGGTGCAGCGGCTCGCCGACGCGAACCGCTTCTCTCACGCGTTCGGCAGCGGGCGCTTCCCGACATTCGCGGCGCACCAGGCGGCCGCGCGGGAGAAGCTGCTCGAGGTGCTGCTCTACCGGCCCGACCCGGTCGACCCGCAGCCCGAGGTCGTCGCGCGCGTCGACTGCGGGGATTACCTGCGCGAGAAGGTCACGTTCGCCACCGCCCCCGGCGTACGCGTGCCCGCCTACGTGCTGCTGCCGAAGCGGCGCACCGGCCGGCTGCCCGCGATCGTGGACCTGCATTCCCACGGCGGAATGTTCCTCTTCGGCAAGGAGAAGGTGATCGATTTCGGCCGCAACCACCCGGTCATGACCAAGTATCATGAAGTCAACTACGGCGGCCGGCCGACGGCGACCGAGCTGGTGCGCCGCGGGTATGTCGTGATCACGATCGACGCGCTCATGTTCGGCGAGCGGCGCGTGCTCGCCGACGCGTCGATCGCCGCGGGCTGGGACCGGTCGCGCTACTCCGAGGAGGACGTGCGCACCTTGAATCAGGTCAACCGCACCCGGGAGGCAACGCTGGTGAAGGGCCTCACGCTGGCCGGCGCGACCTGGCCGGGCATCGTGTTCTGGGACGACCTGCGCACCGTCGATTACCTCGTCACCCGGCCGGAGGTCGACCCCGCGCGCATCGGCTGCCAGGGCGTGTCGATGGGCGGTTACCGGGCGCTGTTTCTCACCGCCCTCGACGCCCGCATCCGGGCCGGCTGCGTGGTGGGATTCATGTCGACGGTGAAGCCGATGGTGCGGGCGCACCTCGACACGCATTCGTGGGTGCACTTCCTGCCGGCCATCCACCGCTATCTCGACTGGCCGGACGTCGCCGCCCTGGCGGCCCCGCGCTCGCTGTTCGTCCAGCAATGCACCCGCGACGGCCTCTTCCCGCTCGCCGGCATGCAGGAGTCGCTGGAGCAGATCGGTGCGCTTTACCGCAGCGCCGGCGCCGCGGAAAAGTTCACCGGCCGATTCTACGACGTGACGCACCAGTATTCGCGGGCGATGCAGGACGACGCGTTCGCGTGGTTCGAGCGGCAGCTGGCGTGAGCAGCCGCGTCCGGCACCCGAACTCGCGAACGGAGTTTTTCTTCACCCCGTCCGAACGGCTTCACGCCGCGACCGATTGTCCGTTGGACCACTCGGTCGCGGCATCAAGGCGCTCCGGAACCCGGAGGCCGCCACTTTTCTCCGATCGGTTACATACTTAGGCTGGGCAACGCGGAGAATTTTCATAGAGACACGGTATGTCCCCTGCTCCACGCCGGGCTCGAACCTGACCTTCCCTACCATCATGCACACCGTCCTCCGTCGACTCGTCCTCGCCAGCCTGCTGCTGCTCGGTCTGACTCCCCTCGTCTCTGCCCAGACCGCCGCGAGCGGGCGCATCACCGGCCGCATCTTCAATCCCGCGACCCAGGAGTACGTGCGCAACGCCGAGATCACCGTCGAGGGCTCGAACGCCATCGCGTTCTCCGGCGACGACGGTTCGTACGTCCTGTCCGGCGTGCCCTCGGGCGAGGTCACGCTCTCGGTGACGTACACGGGCTATGAACGCGCGACCAGCAAGGTGACCGTGGCGGCCGGCCAGACCGCAGTCCGCGACTTCGAGCTCAAGGGTTCGACGTTCAGTCCCGGCGCGCGTCCGGGCCGCGGCGACGCCGCCAGCGTCGTCACCCTCGAGAAATTCGTCGTCTCGAACGAACGCGAGGGCAACGCCAAGGCGATCATGGAGCAGCGCGCGGCGCTGAACATGAAGAGCGTGGTCGCCTCCGACAATTTCGGCGACGTCACCGGCGGCAACATCGGCGAGTTCATGAAATACATGCCCGGCGTGGTCATGGATTACGTCGACGCCGACGCCCGCTCGGTCCGCATCAGCGGCCTCGATCCGAAGTACGCCGGCGTAAGCATCGACGGCATGCGCATGGCGAGTGCCGCCTCGGCGTCGTTCGCCGGCGGCACCCGGGCGTTCGAGTTCGAGCAGGCCTCGATCACCAGTATCGAGTCGATCGAGCTGAACAAGACCCTGACCGCGAGCATGGACGCCGACGCCCCGGCCGGCAGCATGAATCTCCGCAGCAAGAACGCGTTCGACCGCAAGGGCCGCGAGATCACGGTGCAGGCCAGCCTGACGGCGAGTCCCTATGAGCTGACGACCCGCCGCACCCCGAGCCCCGGTGACGGTTATCACCGCAAGATCCGCCCCGGCTTCGTCTTCACCTACGCCGACTCGTTCAAGGGCCGCTTCGGCGTGCAGCTGAGCCTCTCGCACAACAGCCTCTTCAACGAACAGCTCGGCCTGACCCAGACGATCGACAACACGATCGCCGCGCGCGGGCCGGTCATCAACGCCCTCGTTTTCCGCGACAATCCGAAGATCACGACCCGCGCCGCCTTCGGCCTCAACCTCGACTTCCGGATCTCGCCGCACCTCGTCGCCTCCCTGCGCACGGCCGGTTCGCACTTCGACGACAACATCAACGCCCGCACGATGACCTTCCGCGCCAACACCGCGGACATCGATCCGACCTCGACGCTCACCTACCTGCTCGCCCGGCCCACCCCCAACATCAACACGCGGCTCGAGCAGAGCATCGGCCACAGCCACAAGTTCAACGACACGATCACCTACACGCCGAAGCTCGAGTACAAGCGCAACGACACCGTGGTCACCCTGAGCGGTGGCTACTCACGCAGCCGGACCCACTACGAGGACTGGCGGACCGGCTACATGGTGGGCGCGATCAACCGGATCACGCGGATGAGCTGGAGCGCGCGCCGCAGCAGCCCGACCTCGACCGACTGGCAGCTCACCCAGCTTTCCGGCCGCTCGTGGCTCGACCTGGCCAACTACAATCGCGACGACGCCAACCCGAACAACATCGGGTCCGCCGCCCGCAGCGGCCAGAGCCAGGTCTTCCTCGGCTACCTCGACGCCAAGCACACGTTCAACCTCGGCCTGCCGATCACGGTGCAAGCCGGCGCGAAGGTCCGCCAGACGACGTACGATCTCGCCCGCACCGGCTCGCTCACCTGGACGTATGTCGGCCCGACCCGCAACCAGCTCGACCCGAGCACGGTGATGATCGCGCACACCTACCCCAGCCTCTTCAACCCGCAGCAGGGCGACAACATCGCCGCGATGAATATCCCGATCCCGAATACGACTTCGATGTACGGGCTCTTCCGCTCGAATCCGGAGTACTTCGTGGAGAACGAACTCAACAATTTCCTCATCCTCAACACCAGCGTCCGCGCCGTGAAGGAGCAGGTCGACGCGCGCTACGTCGAGTTCAACACGCGTTGGAAGGCCCTGCGGTTCAACTTCGGCATGCGCCAGGAGCGCACCCGCACGGTCGGCCGCACGTTCGACCTCATTCCCGCCGCGTTGGTGCGGGCCGCCGGCTACACGCCGAATTCGATTCCGTTCGTCACCTACCAGTACCGGAATTTCGAACGCCGGAACAAGTACGGCGGCTACGACAATGACTTCCTCAGCGGTGGCCTGAAGTTCTCCCTGCTCAAGAATCTCGTCGTCCAGATCTCCGGCAACCAGTCGATCGGCCGGCCGGACTACAACAACCTCGCCGGCGCGATCAACGTGAACGAGACCAACCAGACGGTCACGATGCCGAATCCGGATCTGAAGCCAGAGACGTCCGACAAGTACTACATCAGCGCCCAGTATTACATCGAGCCGGCCGGCACGCTCAGCTTCTCCACCTACCAGCTCAACGTGAAGAACATGGGCGTATCCAACACCCAGATCTCCGCGGAGGAGGCCGGCTACGCCGACGATCCCGAGTATGTCGGCTTCACGTTCCTGCGTCCCTCGAACCTCGACGGCACGCGCAAGATCAAGGGCGTCGAGCTCGAGTACAGCCAGCAGCTCGTCTTCCTGCCCGGCTTCGCCCGCGGGTTCAGCGTGTTCGGCTCCATCTCACGCGCGATCCCGGACGTGCGCCTGACGAACGTCGTGCCGAAGGCCGTGAACGGTGGCGTCCGCTTCAGCAATCACCTCTTCAACCTGCAGCTCCGGTCGACCTGGTCGTCCGCCCGCGCCACCTCCATCGCCGCAACCCAGGTGCAGTGGCAGTACGAGCGCATCATGTTCGACGTGAGCGGCGGCTTCAAATTCAACCAGCGCTACGAGCTCACGCTCAGCGGCCGCAACATCCTCAACTCGCCGATCCGCGGCTACGTGAACGAGCCCGGCATCCTGCGCGTCAACCAGAAGTATGGCGCGGTGTGGACGGTCGGTGTGCGCGGACGGTTCTGACCATCGATGGGTCCGACCGGCCCGTCGTTGAGCAGGATGCGCGCTCCTGCTCAACGAAGGCTCGCCAGGTACGCGATGAGATCGGCCGCTTCCTGCGGCGTGAGCCCCTGCAGCTGGCCTTCGGGCATCAGCGAGGTGTCGATCGTCTTCTCGGCGGCGATGTCGGCGAGCCGGACCTTCACCGATTGGCCGCCGGGAATCGACAGCACCAGCTCGCTCGCACCGCGCGCGCGGACGAAACCGAGGTGCGCGGACCCGTCGCGCAGTTCGACGCGGGTCGCCCGGTAGAGCGGCGCGATCACTTTCGACGGCGACAGGAGGCTCTCGAGAATCTGCGCGGGCCCCTGCTGCGCACCGATGCGGGATAAATCGGGCCCAAAATGACGGCCCTGGCCGCGAATCACGTGGCACGCCTGACAGGACGCGAGCTTGCCCTCACCCGCGACCAGCCGCGCCCCGCGCGCAGCGTCGCCCGTCAGCCGGAGCACGGCGGCCGGATCGATCACGGCCCCCAGGGTGCGCTCGCGGAGTTCGTCCGGTTTGAACCGCTCAAAGATGTCCCGCACAGTCGGCTCCGGCGAAGCCCACGCGATCCGGTACGCCGCCGCGCGCAGGTCCGCGTCGATCTTGCCGTCATCAATCGCGCGCCGCACGCGCATCGCGCCGCTGACGGTCGCCAGTTCGCGTTCGAGGAGCGCGGCATCCCAGCGGGTCTCCGCCCACGGTTTCGGTGCCGCCTTCTCCGCCGGCATCCGCGCGATCCAGTCCTCGATCAGCTTGAGCCCTTCGACATCGACGTCGCGCGAACCAATGAGCGGCATGTGTCCCGCGCCCAGCTTCGCCATGCGGACGGCGATCACGGAGTTCCACGGATCACCGGGGTCGATCAGCCGGGCTTGCTTCAAGCCGAGTCCGCCCTGCGCCGGCGCGACACCGACGAGCTTCATCTCGTCCCTGGTGAGGTCGCGTCCGAGAAAGATCGCCACCGCGCCGCCGGCATGCGCGCTGTGGCATGTGGCACAGTTGATGTGCAGGTACGCGCGCGCGGCCGCCTCGGCGTCCGTCCCGGCCGGGTCCGTCCGCTCCGGCTCGAAAAAGTGCTCATTCACGAGGCCGCGCTCCAGGAGCGCCGTGCGCTGACTCGCGGCCGCACCGCTCAACTGCGCCGCGGTGAAGGCCAGCGCCCCTTTGTTCCAGGTGCTGTGACAGCGGAGGCACTCCGCGCGGCCCTCGATGCGCCAGGTGTAGTCGCGCGTGCGCGGCCCCGGGGCGTGCGGGTCCGCCGCGACGCGAAGGGTGAACTCGGCGCCCTCGGCGGGCACAAGGTCCGCGTCGGTCCCGGCGTCGTTCCACCGGTACGCGTAGGCGTTCCAGGTTTCGCCATCGTAGTGGAGCACCTGGGTCTCGACCGGCCGGTCCCGCTCCGCCGCGCTCGGTGCCAGCGCGCCCAGCGTCAGCGTCCGCGCGAGCACCGCACCCGCCGGCCAGGTGGTCGTGTACTCGGTCCGGCGCGCCTGGGCCTTGCGCGCGGGCCGCACCTGCACCGTGGTCGTGAGCGCGGACGTGCCCCGCAAGGCGATCAGGCGCTCCGCGCGGGCCCCATCCTCCCAGACGGGCGTCGCGACCTCGAACGGATACACGCCCGGTGCCGGCACGCGGCGCGCGGTGTCGGCGAAGAGTCCGGTCGCCGCCAGCGTGCGCGGGAACGGAGCCGTCGGAGCCGCCTGCGGATTCCGAACGAGGCGATGCAGTGAGCTTCGGCCCGGATAGTGAAGGTAGTACAGTTCCCCGTCGTCGTCCTCGCCGAACGCGATGATGCTGTGCGGCGTGTCCGCGATCTCCTCGTGCCGCGTGACCTGCCGGCCGTCGTACCAGAGCGCCCAGATCTTTCCCGTCACGTAGTCACCATAGATGTACGCGCCCGCGAGTTCCGGGTATTGTTTGCCGTGATACACGTAGCCGCCGGTGATGGACGCGGCCTCCGCGTGCGGGTGTGCGATGACGGGTTTCGTGATGGGGGCGAGGCGGCTCACGCGGTCCGGCTTGATCGGCTGGCTCGCCTCGAACGCGGCCCAGCCGTAGTTCCCACCGCGCTGGATCAGGTGCACCATCTCCCACAATTCCCAGCCGATGTCGCCGCACCACAGGTCGCCCTTCACGCGGTCGAAACTCATCCGCCACGGATTGCGCAGGCCGTAGGCCCAGAGTTCCGGTCGCACCGCGGCGGTGCCGCCGGCCGACGTCGACGGCGTCCCGGCGACCCAGGGATTGTCCGGCGGCACGCGATACCGGCGGCCGGGATCGCGCTGATCGACGTCGATGCGGAGGATCGAACCTTCCAGGTCACTCGGATCCTGTCCCGTGTCGTAGAGATCCGGCGGCGCGGCCGGGCCGGCATCACCGGTGGAAATGTAAAGGAAACCATCCGGACCGAAGCGCAGGCTGCAGCCGTTGTGTCCACCCGACCGCCACGTGAGCAGAATCTCCTCGCTCGCCGGGTCCACGCGGAGCGGCTCGAGCGAACTCAGCGTGAAGCGCGACACCCGGCTGCCGTCGACCAGGCCCTGCGTCATCGCGTAGCACACGAAGATCTGCCGGTTCTCGCGGTAACGCGGGTGCAGGACGACGCTGTAGGCGGTGTCCATCCGGGGATGCAACGCGAGCAGATCGATGACCAGATCGGCGGACTCGGCGTGCCCGCGGGCGGAGAACGAGAGGATCTTGCCGCGTCGCTCGACGACGAGCCAGCGCCGCGCTCCGGGCACGGGCATGAGTTCGAGTCCCTCGGCGATCACGAGCGCGGGCGACACCGGTTCCGCCACGAACGGCTTCAGCGGCTCGGGCGAACCCTCGATGCGCGAGGTCGTCCACGGTTCGCGCGTGGCGGCGCCGAGGACGCCGGCGCCAAGCGTCAACGCCAACAGGGCCGCAATGCCATTCGTCGAAAGGAAGCGGGAGATCATCGCCACGGGGTGACTGGAAAGTCCGGGAGCGGAGGGCCAGTTGCGGGGCAAGTCAAGAGGCCCGGCGGAAGGTCCCGAGCGGTAGGCGGGGTGGCCGCCCCCCCCCCCCCAAAAAAACCCAAAAACCCCCCGGGGGGTGGGCCCCCCCCCCCAACCCCCCACACAACACCCCC
>JAEUHA010000018.1 GCA_016793535.1 Opitutaceae bacterium
GGCCATCAGGCCGCGGGTGCCGCACAGCTGACGGACCTGCTGCTTGTTGCCGCGCGCGCCCGAGTCCATCATGATGTACACGGTATTCACCTCGGGGCGTCCGTCGTTGCTCTCGAGCTTCGCGAACACCTGCTTGGCGATCTGGACGTTGTCGGAGGTCCAGATGTCGACGACCTTGTTGTAGCGCTCGCCGTAGGAGATGATGCCCTTTTTGAACTGTCCTTCGACCTCGGCGATCTTCTTCCGTGACTCGGCGACGATCTCCTTCTTCGAGTCCGGAATGATCATGTCGTCGATACCGATCGAGATGCCGGCCTGGAAGGCGGTCTGGAAACCGAGCTCCTTCAGCTTGTCGAGGGTCTCGACCGTGATCTGGTTGCCCGACGTCTTGTAGGTGTTGAGGATCAGGTCGCCCAGCTTGCCCTTCGGCACGGGGAAATTGATGAACCCCAGCGCGGCGGGCCAGATCTGGTTGAAGATCACCCGGCCGACCGTCGTGCGCAGCGTCTTGCGCTTGGTGTCGCCGTACACCGTCTCGCGACCGAAGTCGGGATTCGGGAACTCGACCCAATCGTGGACCTTCAGCGCGCCGTCGGCCTTGGCGTAGAGCACTTCCTGCAGGCCGCTGAGCAGCGGCACGCGGACGCCCTTGGCGGGCTTGGTGCGCGGTTCGATCGTGAGGTAGTAGGCGCCGAGCACGATGTCCTGCGACGGCGTGAGGATCGGCTTGCCCGACGACGGCGAGAAGATGTTCGACGTCGCCATCATGAGGAGCTTGCACTCCATGATCGCCTCGAGGGAGAGCGGCACGTGGACGGCCATCTGGTCACCGTCGAAGTCCGCGTTGTACGCGGTGCAGACCAGCGGGTGAATGCGGATGGCTTCGCCCTCGATCAGCGTGGGCTCGAAGGCCTGGATCGAGAGGCGGTGCAGCGTCGGCGCGCGGTTGAGCAGCACCGGGTGACCCTTGGTGACCTCTTCGAGGATGTCCCAGACTTCCGGCGACTTCTTCTCGATCATCTTGCGCGCACCGCGGACGGTGTGCACGAAGCCGAGCTCCTTGAGGCGGCGGATGATGAACGGCTCGAAGAGCACGAGCGCCATCTTCTTGGGCAGGCCGCACTGGTTGAGCTTCAGCTCCGGACCGATGACGATGACCGAGCGGCCGGAGTAATCGACGCGCTTGCCGAGCAAGTTCTGGCGGAAACGACCCTGCTTGCCCTTGAGCATGTCCGAGAGGGACTTCAAGGGGCGGTTGCCGGCGCCCGTGACCGGGCGGCCGTGACGACCGTTGTCGAAGAGCGCGTCAACGGCTTCCTGCAGCATGCGCTTTTCGTTGTGAATGATCACATCGGGCGTCTTCAACTGCATCAGGTTCCGCAGGCGGTTGTTGCGGTTGATGACGCGGCGGTAGAGGTCGTTGAGATCGGAGGTCGCGAAGCGGCCGCCCTCGAGCGGGACGAGCGGACGCAGGTCCGGCGGGATCACCGGAAGCACTTCGAGGACCATCCACTCCGGACGGCTCTTCGAGTGGATGAAGCCCTGGATGACCTTGAGGCGCTTCGAGAGCTTCTTCTTGATCTGCTTCGACTTCGTCGCGCGCATCTGCTCCTGCAGCTCGGCGACGGTGGCTTCCATGTCGGTCTTGACCAGCGCGTCGCGGACAGCCTCGGCGCCCATCTTCGCGACGAAGGAGTCGTCACCGTATTCATCGAGCGCCTGGCGGTACTCGGTGTCGGTGAGGAGCTGCTTCATCTCGAGCGGGGTCTTGCCCGGATCGATGACCATGTAGTTCTCGTAGTAGATCACGCGCTCGAGCGAGCGCGCGGTCATGTCGAGCAGCAGGCCGAGCCGGCTCGGCATCGACTTGAGGAACCAGATGTGGGCGACCGGCACGGCCAGCTCGATGTGCCCCATGCGCTCGCGGCGGACGCGGGCGATCGTGACTTCGACGCCGCAGCGGTCGCACACGACGTCCTTGTACTTGATCCGCTTGTACTTTCCGCAGGCGCACTCGTAGTCGCGCACCGGCCCAAAGATCTTCTGGCAGAACAGGCCGCCCGGCTCGGGCTTGAAGGTGCGGTAGTTGATCGTCTCGGGATTCTTGACCTCTCCCTTCGACCACTTGCGGATGGTCTCGGGCGAGGCGACCGTGATGGAAACGCAGTCGAAGGCGCTCTCTTCGAGGCCAAGGGCCTCGCGAGCCTCTGTACGCGTGGTGGCGGCGGTCTCGTTGGGTTGAATCATTGTAGTGTTTCCCTGAATACTTTGGCAGCGGGTGAAGGCGGTGCGGGCGACGGTCAGGAACCGTAGCTGAGCGAATCGCGCTTCTGGAGCTTGATATCCAGACCGAGGGACTGGATTTCCTTGATGAGAACGTTGAACGATTCCGGCGTGCCGGCCTGGAGGGTGTTGTCACCCTTGACGAGCGACTCGTAGATCTTGGTGCGGCCCTGCACGTCGTCGGACTTGACGGTGAGCAGTTCCTGGAGCGTGTGCGCCGCGCCGTAGGCCTCGAGCGCCCACACTTCCATTTCGCCGAAGCGCTGGCCGCCGTATTGCGCTTTGCCACCCAGCGGCTGCTGCGTGACGAGCGAGTACGGACCGACCGCACGAGCGTGGATCTTGTGCGACACGAGGTGATTCAGCTTCATCATGTAGATGTAGCCGACGACGACCTCCTGGTCGATTTTCTCACCGGTACGACCGTCGTAGAGCGGGCTCTTGCCGGTCGAGGGCAGCTTCGCGTCCCGGAGGTATTCACGGACTTTCTTTTCCGGAATGCCGTCGAAGACGGGCGTCGCTACCTTGATGCCGAGCTTTTTGCACGCCCAGCCAAGGTGGGTTTCAAGCACCTGGCCGACGTTCATGCGCGAAGGCACGCCCAGCGGGTTCAGGCAGATTTCAACCGGCGTACCGTCGGGCAGGAACGGCATGTCTTCCTCGGGCACGATCTTGGCGACCACACCCTTGTTGCCGTGGCGACCGGCCATCTTGTCACCGACCTCGAGCTTTTGCTTCGTGGCGATGTAGACCTTGACCTGCTTGATCGCACCGTCGGCCGAGCCTTCGCCCGCCTCGATGGAGCCGATCTTGCGCTCACGGTCGGTCTCGAGCTCGTCGAACTTCGTCTGGTACGAGCCGATGATCTCCATGATCTTGATCCGCACCGGAGAGGGATCGATCTGGACGTGCTTCGAGACGGCCGCGAGCTTGCGCAGGAGCGTCTTGGTGATCTTGCGGTTGGCCGGGATGATGATTTCGCCGGTCTCGCCGTTGATGACGTCGAGCGGGATCTTTTCGCCGAGGAGGATGTTCGAGAGGGCCTCGGTGAGACCCTCGCGCAGCTTGTCCATCTGCGTCTTGTATTCCTCTTGGATCTGCTTGGCCTGACGGCGGCGATCGGACGGGGAGAGCTTCTCCTCCTGGTTGTCGATGCGCGACGAGACCTTCACGTCCATGATGATGCCGGTGACACCGGACGGGACGATGAGCGACGTGTCCTTCACGTCGGCGGCCTTTTCGCCGAAGATCGCGCGGAGGAGCTTTTCCTCGGGCGCGAGCTCGGTCTCCGACTTCGGGGTGATCTTGCCGACGAGGATGTCGCCGGGCTTCACCTCCGCACCGACGCGGATGACGCCGTTGTGGTCGAGGTTCTTGAGCGCTTCCTCACCGACGTTCGGGATGTCGCGCGTGATTTCCTCGGGCCCGAGCTTGGTGTCGCGGGCGGTGACCTCGAATTCCTGGATGTGGATCGAGGTGAAGATGTCCTCGCGGAGCACCTTCTCGGAAATGAGAATGGCGTCCTCGAAGTTGTAGCCGTTCCACGGCATGAACGCCACGAGCACGTTGCGGCCGAGGGCCATTTCGCCCATATCCGTCGACGGACCGTCGGCGATGATCTGGCCGGCCTTGATCTTCTGGCCCTGGCGGACGATCGGCTTCTGGTTGAAGCAGGTGCCCGCGTTCGAGCGCATGAATTTCCGCAGCTCGTAGATATGCGTGTGATTCTTGGCGTCGGTCTTGAGGTGCCGCGGCATCTCGCCGTCCTTGGTCACGACGATGCGCTTGGCATCGACGGACGCGACCACGCCGGCCTCTTCGGCCACGACCACGATCTTCGAGTCGCGGGCCACGCGCTCTTCAATGCCGGTGCCGACGAGCGGCGCCTCGGCCTGGAGCAGCGGCACGCCCTGGCGTTGCATGTTCGCACCCATGAGCGCGCGATTGGCGTCGTCGTGCTCGAGGAAGGGGATCATGCCCGCCGCGATCGAAATGACCTGCTTCGGCGAAACGTCCATCAGGTGGACCTCGGCCGGTGAGACTTCGAGGAAGTTGCCGTCCTGGCGGACGGTGACCTTGCCGACGAAGTGGCCTTTGTCATCGATCTCGGCGTTGGCCTGGGCGATGACCTTGCCCTCTTCCTGGTCGGCGGTGAGGTACTCGATCTTGTCCGTCACGCGCCCGTCCTTCGCGGTGCGATACGGCGTCTCGATGAAGCCGAATTCGTTGACGCGCGCGTAGGTCGACAGCGAGTTGATGAGACCGATGTTCGGACCTTCGGGCGTTTCGATCGGGCAGATGCGGCCGTAGTGCGACGGATGCACGTCGCGGACTTCAAAGCCAGCGCGCTCGCGATTGAGACCGCCCGGCCCGAGGGCGGAGAGGCGGCGCTTGTGCGTCACCTCGGCCAGCGGGTTGATCTGGTCCATGAACTGCGACAGCTGCGAACGGGCGAAGAAGTCGCGGATGACCGTGGTGAGCGCCTTCGGGTTGATCAGCTTCTGCGGCGTGATCGAGTCGACGCTCTGATCGTACATCGTCATGCGCTCACGGACGAGACGCTCGGTGCGGCTCAGGCCGACGCGGCACTGGTTGGCGAGCAGCTCGCCGACGGTGCGCACGCGGCGCGAACCGAGGTGATCGATGTCGTCGACGACACCCACGCCGCGCTTCAGACGGACGAGGTACTTCGTGGCGGCCACGATGTCGGCGCTCTCGAGGATACGCTGTTCAAGCTCGGCCTTGAGCCCGAGCTTCTGGTTGACCTTGTAACGGCCGACGCGGCCGAGGTCGTAGCGCTTCGGATCAAAGAAGAGACGCTTGAGCAGGGCCTTCGCGTTGGCCGTGGTCGGCGGCTCACCCGGCCGGAGTCGCTTGTAGATTTCCTTCAGCGCTTCCTCTTCGTTGCGGGTCGGATCCTTCTTGAGCGCGCGGATGATCGCGCCTTCGTCGATCGAGGTATCGATGACCCGGAGGGTCGTGATGTCGTGCTTCTCGAACGTGCGCACGATCGCCTTGGTGAGTGGCTCGAACGCGCGGGCGAGGACGACACCCTTCTGGGCATCGATCGCATCCTCGACGAGCACGAGCGTGGAGACATTCTCCATGTCGAGCGCCTTGGAAACCTTCAGGTCCTTGATCTCGTAGAAGAGATTCAACAGGTCGATGTCGCTCGAGTAGCCGATCGCCCGAAGCATCGTCGTGATGAGAAACTTCCGGCGGCGGCGGCGGCGGTCGAGGTAGACGTAGAGCAGGTCGTTGTTGTCGAACTGCACCTCGAGCCAGGTGCCGCGGTCGGGAATGATGCGGAACGAGTGGAGCGGCTTGCCGTTCGGGTGCGGCGTCACCTCGAAGGCGATGCCCGGGGAGCGGTGCAGCTGGGAGACGACGACGCGCTCGGCGCCGTTGATGATGAACGAGCCGCGCTCGGTCACCATCGGGATCTCACCCATGTAGATGTCCTCGTCCTTGATGAAGTCCTCCTCGCGGAGGCGGAGCTTCACGTACAAGGGAACCGAATACGTGATGCCCTCGCGCAGGCACTCGAGCTCGGTGTTCTTGGGATCGCCCAGGGTGTACGAGACGTACTCGAGCGTCAGCCGCTCGTCGTAGGACAGGATCGGGAATACCTCACGAAATACGGCCTCGAGGCCCTGCGGCTTGCGCTGCTTTTCGGGGATGCCCTTTTGCAGGAAGTCCAGATAGGAGGTGATCTGAATCTCGATGAGATTCGGCGGTTGGATCACTTCGCGGAGCTTGCCGAAGTTGGCGCGTTCGGTGTGGTGGCGGTCGACCATGAGATTATCCCGTTGAAAGGGTGAAGACGGACAGGGACGCGGCAGGGCCCTCAATGCGCGTGCCCGTGGCTAAGACAGGCAAACAAAAGAACTAAACGAGAAAAGGCAAAGGACAGGCCGCGCAGCGGCGCGGCCTGTCCCGATGAAATCGGACGTTTTGCGAGGTAAAACGCCAAGCGTGGCCGAATTACTTGAGCTCGACCTTGGCGCCGGCCGCCTCGAGCTTCTTCTTGATGTCTTCGGCTTCGGCCTTGGGGGCGTTTTCCTTGACGGGCTTCGGAGCGCCCTCGACCAGGTCCTTGGCCTCCTTGAGGCCCAGGCCGGTGATCGCACGGACTTCCTTGATGACGCCGATCTTGTTCGCACCGGCCTCCTTGAGGATGACGGTGAACTCCGTCTGCGCTTCGGCCGGGGCCGCGGCGGCAGCGGCAGCACCCGCCGGGGCGGCGGCTACGGCGGCGGCGGCGGAGACGCCCCACTTGCCTTCGAGGTCTTTGACCAGCGCGGCGAGATCGAGAACCGACTGGCTCGAGAGCCACTCGATGACTTGTTCCTTGGTGATGTTGCTCATGATGACTGCTCCTTGGACCGGCTAGCGGTTTCGAAGAATGAAACGCGTTTAAGAGACGTATCCCCTAGCCTGCCTCGTTGGATGTTTTCCCGGCTCGCGCCGGGGAAAGGGTTGGAAACGTTGAGAGAGGGACCGACGATCAGGCGGCAGGGGCCGCCGGCTGCTCCTTCTTGACCTTCGCATCGAGGACGCGGACGAACGCGGCCGCATTGCTCGTGAGAAGACCGAGGAACTGCGCGCGCAGGGCGTCGAAGGGAGGCAGATCGGCGATCTTCGAGAGATCAGCCGCGCTGACGATCTTCTTGTCCATCACGCCCAGCTTGAGCTCGAGCTTCTGTTTTTCCTCGAAGAACTTCTTGAGGATCTTCGCGACGCCTGCGGAGTTCTTGCCCCCCACGACGATCGCCGTGGGACCGGCGAGCGCGGCGGCGTCAAACTCGGGCAGTCCCAGCGTCTTCGCCGCGACGCGCAGCGAGCTGTTCTTCACGACGTGGAACTCGGCCTTTTCCGCCGCGAGCCGCTTGCGCAGCTCCGCGGTGTCTGCCACGGTGACTTTGGCGAAGTTCGTCAGGATGACGTAGTTGCTCTTCTTGAGGTGCGTATCGACCTCGGAAATCAGGTATTGTTTTTCTGCTCTCATGGTCGTGCGCGTTAGTACTTGGAGAACTCAGTCGAGGCGACCTTCACGCTCGGGCTCATGCTCGAGGAAATGGTGAGGGACTTGATGAACTGCCCGCCCTTGAACGTCGCGGGCTTGGCTTTGCCGACCGCTTCCAGCACTGCGGCGGCATTCTCGAGGATCTGCGCCGGGGTGAACGAACGTTTGCCGACGCCCACGCCGATGTTGGCCGTCTTGTCCATCTTGAACTCAACCCGGCCGGCCTTCACCGCCTTGATACCCGCGGCAATGTCATCGGTCACGGTGCCCGCCTTGGGATTCGGCATGAGGCCTTTCGGACCCAGCACCCGCGCAAGCGTACGCACCTGTTTCATGGCTTCCGTCGTCGAGATCGCGACGTCGAAATCGAGCCAGCCTTCGCTGACCTTCTTCATCAACTCGGCGAGACCCGCCTCATCCGCGCCCGCCGCGAGAGCCTTCGCCGGATCGTCGGTAAAAACGATGACGCGGACCTTCTTGCCCGAGCCGTTCGGAAGCGGAGTGGTGCCGCGAACATTCTGTTCGCCGGACGTGGCGTCGACGCCAAGTCGGAAGCTCAGTTCGACGGTTTCGTCGAACTTCGCTTTCGGAAACTTCGAAAGGATCTCGACCGCGTCTTTGAGCGGGTAATCCTTCGTGAGATCAGCGACCTTGACGGCGCTGTTGTATCGCTTGCTGTGTGTTTTGGCCATTTTTACTCCTTGCGGTGCAGACGTCCGTCAGGACTCCCGCTGAGTTGCGTTGTTGAGCTGTGGGAGGGGCGTGTCCGCGGATGATCGCGACGCACGCCACGCCCACAAAAGTTCCCGATCAGTCGACGACCTCGATGCCCATGTTGCGGGCGGTTCCAGCGATAACCTTGATGCCGGCCTCCGGCGTCGTGGCGTTGAGGTCCGCCTTCTTGATGTTGTAGATCTCGAGGAGCTGCTTCTTGGTGACCGTGCCCACCTTGTCCTGGTTGGGTTTGGCGGAGCCACTCGCGATGTTGGCCGCCTTTTTGAGCAAGACCGACGCCGGCGGAGACTTCAGGATGAAGGTGAAGCTCTTGTCGGAATAAACCGTGATGACCACCGGCAGGATCATGCCGTTCTGGTCCTTGGTCTTTGCGTTGAATTCCTTACAAAACGCCATGATGTTGACGCCCTGCGCGCCGAGCGCGGGACCGACCGGGGGCGCGGGATTCGCGGCGCCGGCGGGCAACTGAAGGCGAATGTAACCTTGGATCTTCTTAGCCATGTGAAGGAGGGTGGCGGGTGATTATCTTGTCGTTGATTGAATGTCGGCGGTGACAAAGAGGGCCCGGCTCACTCGGTGAGCCGTTGCACCTGCCAGTATTCGAGCTCGACCGGGGTGAACCGGCCGAAAATGGAGACGGAAACCTTGAGCTTGCCGCGCTCGGGATCGATCTCGTCGATCCGACCCGTCAGCGAAGCGAAGGCACCGTCGGTGATCTTCACTTCCTCGCCGACCGAGTACTGTACCTTCGGCACCTCCTTGCCACTGGCCGCCTCGATCCGGGCGTAGATCTCGTCGATCTCGGACTGGCGCAACGCGGCAGGGCGATCGCCGCCCACAAAGCCGATCACACCGGTCGTCTCCTTGACGAAGTACCACGGCTTGTTGATCAGCTTCCCATCGTCGCCATACAGCTTGGCCTGAATGAAGACATAGCCCGGATACAGCTTCCGGACCTTGGTGGACTTCTTTCCGCCCTTCACCTCGGACACGACTTCGGTCGGAAGCAGGATCTCGAAGATGTAATCATCGAGTTCCTCGGCCTTCTTGAACTTGTCGATGTACGTCTTCACCTTGTTCTCCTGTCCGGAGAGCGTGTGAAGCGCGAACCATTGCGCGCCGGCAGGTGTGGTCGTTTGGGCGGACATTGTGTAGGACTCGATACTTCAGCTCACCCACGAGGTGAACAGATCCACAACCTGATAGAGGGAAAAATCGCTGATGCTGGTGAAGACGCCAAGGATAACCGCGGCGACCACCACCACGATGGTGGAATCGCGCAGCTCGGTCTTCGTCGGCCAGGTCGCCTTCTGAAGTTCGCCGACCATTTCACCGAGGAAGATACGGGTGCTGCGGAACGGGTTTTTCATGCTAAAAATGCTGGCAGGCGCGGAGGGAATCGAACCCCCAACCAACGGTTTTGGAGACCGCTACTCTACCAATTGAGCTACGCGCCTGTTTTGGTCCTTTAGACAACACAGCCGAGGCCCTCATCTGGGGCCTCGGCGAGTCGCCTTAAACGGTTAAGGAGTAGATTATTCGATGATCTCGGTGATACGACCGGCGCCGATCGTCCGGCCACCTTCGCGGATGGCGAACTTCTGCGTCTTCTCCATCGCGATGGGCACGATGAGGTCGATTTCAACCGTGATGTTGTCGCCCGGCATGATCATCTCAACGCCCTTGGGGAGGTTGACGATCCCGGTCACGTCCGTCGTGCGGAAGTAGAACTGCGGACGGTAACCGTTGAAGAACGGCGTGTGGCGGCCGCCCTCGTCCTTGGAGAGGACGTAGATCTCCGCCTTGGCCTTCTTGTGCGGGGTGATCGACTTCGGGGCGGCGAGAACCTGGCCGCGCTCGATGCCTTCCTTTTCCACGCCACGGAGGAGCAGACCGACGTTGTCGCCCGCCTGGCCGCTATCGAGCAGCTTGCGGAACATTTCGATACCCGTCACGACCGTCGTGGTGGTGTCGCGGAGACCGACGATCTCGACGGTGTCGTTGACCTTGACGATGCCGCGCTCGATACGACCCGTGGCGACCGTGCCACGACCCGTGATGGAGAACACGTCCTCGACGGACATCAGGAAGGGCTTGTCCATCTCGCGCACCGGCTCCGGAATCTCCGTGTCGATCGCGTTCATCAGTTCAGCGATCGCCGCTTCGCCTTCCGGCTTGCCCTCGAGGGCGGCCGTGGCGGATCCGCGGATGATCTTGGCGTTCTTGCCGTCGAACTGGTACTTGGTGAGAAGGTCGCGGATTTCCTCTTCGACGAGGTCGAGCAGGTCCTTGTCATCGATCAGGTCGACCTTGTTGAGGAAGACCACGATCTTCGGCACGCCGACCTGGCGGGCGAGGAGGATGTGCTCGCGGGTCTGGGGCATCGGGCCGTCAGCGGCCGAAACCACGAGGATCGCGCCGTCCATCTGCGCCGCGCCCGTGATCATGTTCTTCACGAAGTCGGCGTGGCCGGGGCAGTCGACGTGCGCGTAGTGGCGCTTGTCCGACTCGTATTCGACGTGCGCCACCGAAATCGTGACGATCTTCGAAGCATCGCGCACGGTTCCGCCCTTGGCGATGTCGGCATACGTCTTCACCTCAGCGAGGCCCTTGCGAGCTTGGCACGCGAGGATCGAGGTCGTGAGCGTGGTTTTGCCGTGGTCAACGTGGCCGATCGTGCCTACGTTCACGTGCGGTTTCTTGCGTTCGAATGTGCCTTTTGCCATGGGAGACGGATGTTTGGGTGATGGATAAATGCGACCTCTGGTTTAACGTCGTAGAAGCCTGAACCGACGCGTTTTCTGACCCTGGAGCCCAGAACCGGATTTGAACCGGCGACCTCGTCCTTACCAAGGACGTGCTCTGCCAACTGAGCTATCTGGGCAGACTAAGGGAGTGCCAAAAAACGAAAAGAGCCGGTGAAAGTGCGACCCGCGTTTATCACCGTCAACAGCAAACTGGGAGGAAAAGCCAAAAATCTAAGGCGCGACCACGATCCGGTAAATTCCCGGAGGCAGTCGCTCCCCAATCCGGTAGGACGACGTGAGGAAATTCTTGAAATGGAGATCCACCTCCTCGACCCGGGAACCCTCCGTCACGACCAGCGGACTCGCCAGTCCGGCCCGGTCGATAACTGCGATCAGTTCCAACGGGCTCCACGGCCGCTCATTCGGCGGCCGCGCCTCGACGGGAAGGTCTTCGGCCTGCAGGCGTCGACCGTCGGCCCAGGCGGTCACTTCGATAAAGCCGCCGCGGGGACGAAACGGCACCGGCTCCCGCGCCTTGCGGCCAAAACCCAGCAGGCCAGCACTCGCCGCTTCCGCATCGAAGGCGTCAATCGCTCCGGCGTCGCCGGCCGGCTTTCCTCCGATCGTCGCCACGGGAGGCAGTTCGGCTCCGAGCTGCACCTCGGGGTCGGACCCCGGCCGCTTGAGCCCCTCGCTGTCGAGCATCGTCCGTCCGGGTTCCAGCCTGGGATCGGGCAACGCCACGTTGCGATCGGTGGGCAGGAAAAGGGGCCGCAGGTCGCGCAGTTCAGACTCCTCCTTCAACAGTGCGTCGGTCTCATCCGGCCGCGCGATTTTCACGGTCGGCCGCCCCGGCTGGTTGTTCAGCGGCGATATCAGCAAGACCGGAGCCGGAGCGACGTTCACGAGCGCGACGAACGCGGTCATCACGACCACCGCGACGCCCACCGCCACGAACCAACGCTGCTGCGTTCCCCGTGCGGCCACACCCATCTCAACGCCCTCCCGGTCCGTTTCGTCCCGCCGGTTCGCCGGCGGCCCACAACACCTCGACAAAACCCGCCTTCTTGGCGGCGCTCGCAATTGCAGCCAGCACCCAGGTCGGCACGTCGGCGTCGCCCCGCACGAGGAGCATCGGCTCCTTCGTGGTCCGCGCATGCCGGCTCAGCCATTCGTCCAGTTCACCGATCTGCCGCGGGCCGTGCTCGGTAAAAATCTGCCCGGTGCTCATCACCGTAATCACCTGGGTCGCCCGAATCGCATTCGTGTTCGCACCAGCCACGGTCGGCAGCCGGAACTCGACCCCCACACCGGGCGCCAGGACGAACGGGGAACCAAAGAGCACGAAGAACAGCCCGATCAATCCTCCATTGACGAAGAAGAGGAAATCGAAGCTCCGCGGCTCGGGCCGGAGGCGTGATGCAAGGTCGAGCGGGCGCGTGATCATTTCTTCACCGCCGCCACTTCAGGCAGCGTCACCGTTTCCACGGGGCCCCCACTCCGAAACTCGGTCAGCAGATACTTCATGATCTCGTTCGCAGACCATTCGACGTCCCGCACGATCGCCCGCACACGCCCGCTGAGAAAATGATGCGCCAGATGGGCCGGTATCGCGAGCATCAGGCTACCGGCGGTGGCGAGCAGCGCCTGCCACATTCCCGCCGAGAGCGCACTGGCCATCGCAAAATTTCCGCCCTGCTCAAAGGCACGGAACGTTGAAACCATGCCGAGGATCGTGCCGAGCAGGCCGATCAGGGGCGCCACCTGCGCAAGCGCGGCGATCGCCCCCAGCCGCCGCTCCAGTGCGGGGAGCTCGACGACGGCCGCCTCCTGGACGTGAAAGCGCATCTTCTCTTCCGTGGCGTCGGCGTGCAACAACGCCGCCTTCACCACCGCGGCGACCGGCCCGGGCGCCTCCTCGCACAGGGTGAGCGCTTCCACGAGCCGGCGTTTCGCGAGCGCGTTCTTGATCCCGTCGAGGAACGCCTTCGCCCGAATCTGCCCGCGATGCAGGAAGAGCACGCGTTCGACGAAAAGCACCAGACCCAGCAACGCGAGTGCCACCAGCACCCACATCACCGGTCCGCCCCGGGAAAACAGCGTGAAATCAAAGCCGGTCATCGGGCGACAGACTTGGCGCCGGCACTCCCCTCGCCAACTCGAAAGCGTCCACTCATTGTCCGGGTCGCGAAACCTGCACGCCCATCTGCTCCAGCCGCGACCGCGCGATCGTGCCGCCAAAGGGCAGGCGCTTTTCCAGCAGGAGCAGGTAGGCCGCCTTCGCCTCCTCCCGTTTGCCGCGTTTCTCCTGCAGGTCCCCGAGCTCGGTCAGGGTGCGGGCCAGCCAGTAGGGGCGCTTCGCGTCGGGCTCAGCCGGCTTCGTGTCGTCGACTAGGAACGGCGTGATCACGTCACTCCACCACACCTTGGCCGCCTCCTCGACCCGCCCCCGCCGCGCCAGCAACAGCCCGAGCTTGAAGCCCGCCTCGACGCGCACGTCGCGCGGCGCATCAACCCGGTCCCGCAGTTGCTCGTACAACAACTGCGCCGAGTCGGCATGCGACGGGTCTCCGGGTTGCCCCGGCGGCGGCGAAGCCTGGATATTGTGACAGTCGGCCAGCGCCAATTGCGCCACGACCACATCCGGCCGCTGGGCGTAATTGTTGACCAAATAGTCATAGGCGCGCTGCGCGGCCGGAAAATCATTGAGCTTCCGGAAAATGTCGCCCTGCCGCAGGCGCGCGGCGAAGAGCAGGCCCGGGTCCGCGACCGCGGCGGGCGTTTTCACCAGGTCCTCGATGCGCTGGTTCGCCTCCTTCAGATTCTCCTCGCGGCCGAGCCGCTCCGACAGCAGGGCCAGCCGGTAGAGGGCGTACGGCACGTAGGGACTCGTCGCATACTGGGGGTTGTCGGTGAGGCCGATCAACCGGTTGCGGGCCTCGTCGATCTTGTCCTGGGCGGCATAGTACTCGGACTCGATGAGGTAGGACGAAATCGCCGCGTCCGTGCGCGGATAGTCGTCGCGCAGGCGCTTGAGCGTTTCCAGCGCCGCGGGCTCCCGTCCGAGCGCCAGCTCCGAACGGGCCTTCAGCAGGGTGAGGATGCTGGCGATTTCAACCCGCAGCGTGGCGTCGATTTCCGCCGGTCCCCCAACCTGCAGGTCGACCAGCCGGAGCGTCTCGGCGGGATTGCCGCTGTCGAAGGAAAGCCGGGCCTGCAGCCACGCCATCCGCGCGCGCAATTCGGGCTTCAGCTCCGCGGCTCCGGCCGGTTCGCCGAGCAGGCGCGTGATCCGCGCGTAGGCCTGCCGGACGCCCTCGGCACCCTGCAGATTGAGCGCCCGCGCCAGGTTCCACTCGGCTTCCCAGCGATTCTCCAGGTCGAAGGCCGGATCGGCCGCGAGTTCGTCGATCACGCGCCCGGCGTCGGCGGGGCCCGCCTTGATCTCTGCCAGAACGCGTTGAAACATGAGCTCGGCCAGCCGGCCCGGCGCCATCGCCGCCCGGCGCTCCCGCAGGACCGCCGCATACGCGTCGGCGGCGCTCCGGTAGTCGCCCGCGCGAAACCACGCCTCGGCCTCGATCACCCCCAGGTCGGCCAGCACCCGCGCCGGGACCAGCGTATCCGTGGCCGCACTACCCGGGCGGATCGCCGCGGCGGGGCGGGACTCGGCGGCGCCGGTGGCCGGTACAAGCTCGCCCTTCGCCTTGTTGGCGTAGTCAGCCGCGAGGCGGTAGCGCCGCTGCTCCCAGGCCGACTGCGTGAGCAGGGTCCAGGCATGCACCCGTAGCCGCGAGACGGGGAAATCCTTCAGCAGGGCGTTCGCCTCGCTCTCGGCGCGCGGGAAATCACCCTCGGCCAGGGCCAGCTGGGCGCGGAAAAACCGGGCCGCCTCGAGCAGCGGCGGCGCGGGCCGGCCGGCCAGCAGCCGGTTGAGCTCGGTCCGGAACTGGCCGCGTTCCGGTTCCTCCCGCGACGCTTCCGCGAGCAGCTGCAGCGCCTGGCGCTGGCGTTGGAGATTCGAGCCGGACTCGAGCAACTGCACGAGCGCCGCGCGGCCGGCGCCGGCGCGCGTCCGGTCGCCGATCAGGCCGAGCACGAAACGCAGTTCGTCGCGCGCCACGCGTTCCGGCGCGGGAGCGGTGGCCAGGACCCGCTGCAGGCTCTCCACCGCCTCCTCCCTGCGGCCGCTTTCGGCCAGCATCACCGCGTAGTTCCGGGCCGCCTCGTAGCCGTAGGCCTGCCCGGCAAACTGCCGCGCATTCTCCCGCGCCTGCCGCAGATCCGCCTCGGACGGCTTGCCGTAGAGGCGAAGCCGCACCCGCTCGCCCGCTAGCTGGAAGCGCGCCCGCGCCATCACCGTCGGCGCGAGTTCCTCGGCCTGCACGTAGAACGTGTTGGCGCGCGTCACGTCGCGCGGCGTGGCCGTGTCCCACAGCGCCCCCGTCAGGAACCGGTACCACGCGAGGTCCTCGGCCGGCAGTTCGGCCTCGCGGATCGCATCCCAGTGCGCCTGCGCCGCCGGCCGCTGGTCCAGCTGCAGGGCGGCGAGCCCGGACCGCACGCGCCACGCCGCGCCGCGCTGGCCCTCCGGGACGCGTTCTAGCACCTCCACCGCCGCCGCCGCGTCGGCGGCGTCGAGCAGCGCCGCGGCCAGCGCCAGGTCGAGCGCGGCGCGATCCGCGCCCGGTGCGTCACGAAGTTCCTGATACAGCTGCGCCGCGATCGAGGGCAGCCCGAGGTCGTGCGCCCGCTGCGCCGCGGCCAGGGTCACGCCCGGCGGGACCGGAGCGGACGCGGCGGGCTTCCGGCTCAGGGGCGCCGGGGCGGCCGGGGCCTCCTGGGCGGAAGCGGACACGGTGAGCGCCGCGGCGAGCGCGAGGCCGCCCGCCGGAAGCCGCGTGAAAATTTTCCGAAAAAACCGCACGTGACCGGGACCTTGCCCGCGCTGCTGGAAACAATCAACCGCGTTGTAAATAGTTCCGTCTCGCGCGCGCGCCACTTCACTCCAGACTCGGCCGCGTCCCGGTTCCAGTTCGCAACCCAACCTCATCATGTCCACTGCCCTGATTGCATTCGGAGTCCTGTTCGTGATCGTGCTCGTCCTCGGCCTCTGGGTGACGGGAATCTACAATTCCCTCGTCGCCCTGCGCAACCGGTTCAAGAACGCGTTCGCGCAGATCGATGTTCAGCTCAAGCGCCGCTACGACCTGATCCCCAATCTCGTCGAGACGGCCAAGGGCTACCTCAAGCACGAGCGCGAAACGCTCGAGGCGGTGATCAAGGCCCGCAACATCGCGCTCGCGGCGTCGCAATCCGCTGCGGCTAATCCCGCCGACGCCAACGCCGTCCGCGGCCTCGTCACCGCCGAGACCGGCCTCGCCGGCGCCCTGTCGCGCCTCATGGTCGTCTCCGAGCAGTATCCCGACCTGAAGGCCAACCAGAACATGATGCAGCTCACCGAGGAGCTGACCTCCA
>JAEUHA010000027.1 GCA_016793535.1 Opitutaceae bacterium
CCGGTCGCAGAGGTGGGAGCCGAGAAAGCCGGCGCCGCCGGTGACGAGGATACGCATGCCCCAAAATTACGCGGGGCCAACATCATGGCCAGCAAAACACGGCGTCACGCCGCCACCGCAGCCGCGGGTTCCCTTCTTTGACACGATTTTTCCCCGGCCGTTTGAAATTCGCGCGACACTTTGCGGCGGGAGCCGTGACCAACGCGGGGCAAACATGAAACTGACCAAGACCACCGTCCTCGCGTTCGGCCTGCTGGAAATTGCCGCGGCGAATGCGCAAACCACCACCATGGCTCCCGCCGCCACCACCGGCTCCGGCCTGCTGGGCCACCGGTACACCGAGCTCAGCCTGGGCTTCGAGAACATCGACCATCTCGCGGAACACGGCTACAGCGTCGGCGCGCGCGCCAACAATCCGCTCATCCCCGGCGTGCTCGATGCCGGCGCCACGTATAGCTATTCGTGGATACGCGGCCCGTTCAAGGGCCACGCCAACACGATCGGCGCCTATGCCACGGCCTACGCGCCGCTCGCCCGCGTGCGGCCGTTCGCCACGGCGGCCCTCGGCTACCAATGGACCAGCCTCCGCCACGGCGCGGGCGACGACGAAGCGATCTGGGGCGCCGCCGTCGGCGTCGAGATTCCGGCCGGCATCGTGACGATCACGCCGCGCCTCAGCTACGCCGACGACTTCGACAGCTCGGCGCGCGGCAGCCGGGCCTGGACCACCTCCGTCGAGGCGAACTACTGGTATAGCCGGACCTCCGCGATCTACACGTCGCTCGGCCGCACCGATGTCCGCCACAGCCCGTACGACTCCTGGAACTGGGAGATCGGCCTGCGCGCGCGGTTCTGAGCCGGCGAACCCCCACGCGGGGTTCCGCTCCATGGCACCGGAAGAGCGGGAAGTCCGGGACGGAACAGGTCCCGTCGCTTCCCGTTCTTTCCGGCCTTCCGGTTCACGTCCGCCGGTTGCTTCGCGCAACTCAGAGGTCCTTCCGCCGGAAAATCCACAGCGCAGCCAGCACCGGCGCTGCGATCCACGACCCGAGCACCAGGACGGCAAATCCGATCCCGGTGCCGCTGCCGAGCAGGTCCTTCAGCATCGCGCCCGTGTAACCCATCAGCGCGGACACGTCCATCTGCAGCAGCACCAACACCCGGCCGAGGTCGATCGGGTTGAGGGCGAGCAACGTGAGGCTGATGCCCTCGAGCGGAAAATCCTCCAGCAGGAAGAGCGCGTACAACGTGAGTCCGTCGTGCAGCAGGCCGAAATAGAACCAGATCAGCAGCGCGGCCCCGATGCCGCGGGCCTTGTCGCGCGCGAGCACCGCAGCGACGAACGCGAGCGCGGTGAAGGCGGCCGTCAGCAACAGCGCCACGGCGATCAGGGTGAGTCCGGTGGCGGAGCACGCGTACAACAGCACCGGCACGGCGATGCCCGCGAGCAGCGCGGCGGTCAGCGCGAGCATCACCCCGATCATCTGCGCCAGGAGGATCGTGGCGCGCGGCAGCGGCTGCGCGGCGAGCAGTTCGACGAACTCCTGCGTGTTGTAGAAATGCGCCGTGGTGAACACGACGCTGACCAGCGGCACGATCATCAGCACCAGGCTGAGCAGCCCGATGAGCGCCTTGGTCGTATCCCCGCCGAGATTGAACAAGCCCAGCGACGCGACGAGCAGGCAGCCGGCATAGGCCAGGATGATCCGGCCCCGCAGGATGTCACCGGCGACATACCTGACGATCCGCAGCATCATGACGCCGCCCTTTCTCCCGCCGGCGTCTCACCGGCGGTGTCCCGGGCGATGCGGGCGATGACCCGGTCGAGCCGGGATTCGCCCGACTCCGCCTTCAGCGCCAGGATCGGACGATACAGCCGCAAGCGGCCTTCGATGAGATAGAGGACGTCGGTGGCGATCTCATCGAGGTCGCTCAGGATGTGCGACGTCACGAGGATGAGTTTGCCGCGCTCGCGTTCCGCCCGGATCTTTTCCTTCAGCACCTCGACCGACACCGGATCGAGGCCCGCGGTCGGCTCGTCGAGCACGAGGACCTGCGGGTCGAAAAGAAACGCCAGGCAGGCGCTGACCTTCTGGCGCATCCCGCCCGAAAGCGTGCGCGCCGGCTTGTGCGCGATCCGGTCGACCTGCAGCGCCGAGATGAGCTCGCCATCGGTCTGCTCGTGCGTGCCGCGCCGGATCTCCTGCATCATCTCGAAGAGCTGTCCCACGCGCAGGTGATCCGGAAAGCGTCCGATCTGCGGCATGTAGCCGATGTGCCGCCGCGGGGCCGGCGAATCGAGCAGGCTTTCGCCGTCGAGCGTGAGCGTGCCGGCGTCGGGCCGCACAAGGCCGAGCACGCACTTCAACAGCGTCGTCTTGCCGGCTCCATTCGGCCCGATGAGCGCCACCGACTGACCACGCCGCAGCGTGGCGGTCAGATCGTCGAGGGCCCGCAGGCGCCCGAACGACTTGGAGAGACCCTGGGCCTGGAGCATGGGCGTCGCAGTTACCTGGCGCCCGGCGGGGTGAGCACGCCATCGACCACGTGAACGATGCCATTGGCCGCCGGCACCGTGCCCACGACCGTCGCCACGCCGTTGAGTGTGATCTTCCCGTCCTTGACGGAGATCTTCACGTTGTCGCCGTTGGCCATGTTGAGCGTCATCCCGTCCTTCAGCATCTCGGGCCGGTAAACCGCCACCGCGACGTGGTACTGCAGGATGTCCCGCAGCGTCTCCCGGCCGGCGGGCTTGAGCAGCGACTCGACCGTGCCGACGGGCAGCTTCTTGAACGCGTCGTTGGTGGGGGCGAACACCGTGAACGGACCGGTGTTCGCGAGCACATCGACCAATCCGGCCGCCTGCACCGCGGTCACAAGCGTGGAGTGGGCGGCACTGCCGACGGCCACCTTGACGATGTCCTTCTGAGATTCGTTGTCGGCAACCGCGGCCTGGCCGGCCGGGGCCGGCGCTGCCGCGGGCGGGGTGGCGGACGAAGGGGCGGACGCAGGGTGCTCGCGGCCACAGGCGGCGAGCAGGAGTCCGAGGACGCTGGCGCAGGCGAAGCAGGAGGCGCGTTTCATGTTTTCCAGGGGCTGAGGCTTTGGGTTGGACGGAAAAGCGGACGGCGGGCGGCGTTCACCGCGGATGGGCGCGCATCGCCGGCTGCGGGTCGAAGAGCCGGTCGGGCGTGAGGGTCGGAAAGATCCGCTCGGCGCGGTCGAGGAAATGCACCAGGGGCGAACGCAGGAGAAGGAGCGCGGCCGGCACGCGATCGACGAGCCGGGCGAAAAGGCTGAGCGGCCGGTGGGGCACGTCGCCTACGCCGTCGCGATCCAGGTCGTAAAGCTCGGCGCGGTCCCAGTAGTTGCCCTCGAAACGATTCAGCTCGAGCTCCCCGTGGGTCGTCACGTCGAAGGAATTGCCGACGAAGTTGTTTTTCCGATACACGTTGTCGGTCGAGCTCGACTCGACCTGCAGCGCCCAGCCGTTGCCCTGGAACTGGTTGTCCTCGAGCAGCAGGCGGCTCGAGCTCTGGATCGTGACGGCGATCGAGTTGTGCTCGAACACATTGCCCGTGATCCGGCTGTCGGAGATGTCCTTCAGGAGCAGCCCGTACGCCGCGCTGCCCCAGCTGTGGCGGAAGCGGTTCGCCTCCATCCGGACCTCGCGGGAATACATCACCGCGACCCCGGCGCCGTTGCGGATGAATTCATTCTCCTGATACACGTTGCGGTGAGCCGACATGAAGTGCAGCCCGTAGCGGAGGCACTCCCCCACCCGGTTGCGGGCAATGTGCGAGTCGGTGACGAACTCGAGGTAGATGCCGTCGCGGTGGCGCGACACCGCGTTGCCGGCCAGCTCCAGGTGCTCGCTCGACCAGGCATGGATGCCGTTGCCGTTGTCCGGTCCGGCGGCAGGTGCGCCGATGATCTCGTTGCGGCGGGCGATGCCGTGGCGCGCCTTCGAGAAGTAGATGCCAAAGCTGCAGCCGAGGATCCGGTTGTCCTCGAGGGTGACATGGCTCGCGTTGGCCACCTTGATGCCGGCGAGGTCGTGCAGGCTGCCGGTCCCGCCGTGCACGATCTCGAACCCGCGGATCGTCACGTGCGAGGCCGTGACGGTGATCACCTCGTCGCGGCCGCCGCCATCCAGCCGCGGCCGGTCGAGGCCGGTGAACGTGAGAGACCGGTCGACCACGAGATTGCCCTCGCGGTAGGAGCCCCCGTGCACCGTGACCGTGTCGCCCGCCCGGGCGACGGCCAGCGCGTCGCGGATGCGCGTGAACGGCCGGCCGGCCCCGACGTGCCACTCCTCCGCACCGAGCGGAAGCGCGAGGCCGCCGAGCAGGACGGCCAGGGAAGATCGTCCAGGCGCGTTCACGGCGGCAGGGCCCTCACCTCCGGCCAGCGGAGGACGCGACCGCCACCGCCGAGTTCCCGGCGGACGGCCTCGAGGTCGGCCTCGCCGGCAAAGGCCGCGAGCCCGCTCCCCATCGGGGAGCGCAGGCCATCGTGCTGGAGATACCACGCCTGATCGACCGGCAGGAGCCGTCGGGGGTGCTTGAAATCGACCACGACCGCCCGGGCGGCGCCGCCGGGCGGACCGGCCGCGCGACGCTGGTAGGCGGTGAGGCAGTTGAGATCGTCGAAGAAATACACCCGTCCCCGCGCGGTGATGTGCTCCGCGCCGTAGTGCGGGTCGACGAGCGTCATCTTGCATTCCGCGCACTCATCGCGCCCGAAGCGGATGGGCTTCGGGCCGGAATCACAGCCGGCGAGCCACAGGGCGAGCGCCAGCACGGCGGCGGGGCGCCGGACCGCGGCGGAGCAGCCCGTCCCCGGGCCGCCTTCCCCGCGCAAGACCAGCCGCCCGAGCAGCCGGGGGACAGGCTGCTCCGCCGCGGGCCGTTCCGGCCGGGACAGGTCGTTTCGCTTCATGGCCGGACGGGCGCGGGGCGGGTGTGCCACCAGTCCCAGGCGACCAGGGCGACGGCGGTGCATCCGACCGCGATGAACACCCAACCGCCGTAGTCAGGACCTGAATACGCGACGAAGTTGAGCAGGTTCTTGTAGCCGATGAGCGGCGGCTGGTACGACATGCCCGGGACGTTGATCGCCGCCTTCGGGTCGAGGTTGTGACCGTAGTCGTAGCCCCAGCGGTAGTAGTCCGCGAGTCCCAGGATGCCGGTGAGGCACAGCAGTCCGGCGAACGCCCGCAGCCAGCGCCGGCTGCCGCGCAGGGCGCCGAGCAGGCCGACCCCGATCAGGACGCCGCCGAGCCAGGGCATGACTTTGAACTCGGGGAACATCTCCGCCTTGATCGTACGCATCCCGATGTAGTGGTTGATGCCGTTGATGATCTCGAAATCCCCGCTGATGCGGCTGAGCCAGATCTTCATGTTCAGGCCCTCCGGATACTGGGGCGCCCACAACTGGATTTCCCAGATGGGCAGGACATACGCCGCGCCGATCGACAGCGCGGCGACGCCCAGGATGACGCGGACCAGCGGAGGGAGCGGTTTCATTTACTTGGCGGTGTCGCCGAGGCCGAACGTGAGCGGCACGCGGGAGTTCGCCGGGGAGACGCGCAGGTACCCCTGCATTTCCTGGTGCAGGGCGGAGCAGAAATCGGTGCAGTAGAACGGGGCGATGCCCACGCGGGTCGGGACATACTTCAGCGTCGCGGTTTCGCCCGGCATGATCAGCAGCTCGGCGCCGAGGCCCTTGATCGCGAAGCCGTGCGGCACGTCCCAGTCCTGTTCGAGATTGGTGACGTGAAAGTACACCGTGTCGCCGAGCTTCACACCCTCGATGTTGTCGGGCGCGACGTGCGAGCGGATGGCGGTCATGTAGACGCGCACGACATTGCCCTCCCGCACCACGCGGGCGTCCTTTTCGCTCTTCGTGACGTAGGGGTGCCGGTTGTCCTCGATCTTGTAGAACTTCTTCGACTTCGGCGCCACGAGCGCGGCGGGAATCGCCTCGGCGTAGTGCGGCTCGCCGACGGTCGGGAAGTCGAGGAGCAGCTTCATCTTCTCGCCCGAGATGTCGTAGAGCTGGGCCGACTGCGTGAGTTCGGGGCCCGTCGGCAGGTAGCGGTCCTTCGTGATCTTGTTGTACGCGATCGCATACTTGCCGTGCGGCTTGGTGGTCGGGCCGCCGGGGACGGTGAGGTGGCCGACGGAGTAGAATGTCGGCTGCCGGTCGACGACCTGGAGCGTCTGGATGTTCCACTTCACGATCTCGGACGTGACGAAGAACGACGTGTAGGCGAAGCCCTTGCCGTCGAACTCGGTGTGGAGCGGCCCGAGCCCGGGTTTCTTGACCTCGCCGTGCAGGACCGACTCGTACTTGAGCACGGGCAGCCCCATGAACTCGCCCTCGTGATCCTTCTTCTCGATCGCGGCGAGCATCTTGTCGAAGGAGAAGACCGGGATGAGCGCGGCCAGTTTGCCGCTGCCGACGATGTAGCTGCCGGTCGGATCGGTGTCGCAGCCGTGCGGTGACTTCGGGCACGGCATGAGGTACGCGATGCCCGGAAGCTTCGCGGCATCGAGGACGATGACCTCCTCCTTCACGGTGGACGTGGCGGTGTGCGTGCCCTCGTCGAGCACGTTGTGGCAGTACTTCGTGCGCGACTTCCGGCCCTGGCCGGCCTTCACGTACTCCTCGGCCTTCTTCCAGTTGATCGCGACGATGAAGTCCTTGTCCTTCTGCGACGCGTTCACCTCGAGCAGCGTGTGCGCGAGCTCGCTGTTGTAGCAGGAGAAGAAGACCCAGCCGTGCGACTTGAGCTTGCCGGCGCGGGCAAGGTCGATGTCGACGCCGGGCAGCAGCACCTGGAACGCGACGTTCATCCGGCCGTGCTGCGGATCGACGGCGACGAAGCTGACGGTGCTCTTGAAGTTCTCCTTGTACGTGTTGATCGGCACGTCGGGGCTGGAGCCCTCGTCATCGAGCGGATACGCGAAGCGCGTGCCGGCCACGGTATACTCGGTGTTTTCCGTCACGAAGGGCGACGAGTGGTTGCCCGAGCTGTTGGGGATCTCGATGATCTCCTCGGTGCGGAACGTCTGCAGGCTGATGCGCGCGATGCGCGGCGTGTTGTTCGCGTTGGCGAAGATCCAACGGCCGTCGTGCTCGCCCTTCGTCGTCGAGAGCGAGGTGTGGTGCTGGTCGTCCCAGAACTGCGGACCGTAGGAGGTGTTCAGCAGCGCCTTCGTCTCCTCCGTGTATCCGTATCCGGATTCCGGATGCTGAGAGAAGACGGGGATCTGGCGGAACAGCCGGCCCGACGGCAGGCCGTACACGGCCACGCCGCCGCTGAAGCCGCCGGACACGATGTTGTAGAACTCGTCGTGCTTGCCGGGAGCGACGTACACCTTTTCCGCGACCCCGCTCTGCACCGGGGCGACGACAACCTGCTTCGGCTTGCAACCGGAGAAGAAGGCGGCGCCGGAGAATGCGAGCGCCGCGGGGAGGAGAACATATGTCCGCGTATTCATGGTTTTCGGAGGGAAACGGGTGGGAGCGCCGGGATCAGGATTCGCCGTCGTTGTGCCGCATGAACTCGAGGATCTTGCGCGCGTCCTCGACCGTGACGTTCTGGTTCGGCATGCGCACCAGGCACTGCTCGAGGAGCTTCTGGGCCTCGGCGTCCTTCTCGAGCATCACGTCGACGTTCGTGATCATGTTCATGATCCAGACCGGCTGCCGCTTCCGGGTGACGCCGGCCCAGCCGGGGCCAACGACCTTGTCACCGGTGAGTTTGTGACAGGCGAGACACTTGCCGTCGTAGATGGCCCTACCGGCGGCGACCCAGTCCTGCTTCAGCGGCCTGGTGAGCTCGACGGACTTGACCTCGACGCCGTGGACTTCCGGCGTCCGGGCAAGAATCTCCTCGGGCTTGGGCGCCGCCTGGGCGGCGGACTCGGCCTGTTCCCGGGAGCCGCAGCCGGTGAAAACGAGCGCCCCGCCGGCACCCGCGATCACCAGGACCAGGCGCAGGCATTCGCACAGGCGGGAAGAGGAACGCGAGATCGGGTGCATAGGCCCGGAGGATATCCGAACCTCCCGCCGCGAGCCTTGACTCACATCAAGGATTGCGCGCCTCGCGCGTGAAACCCGCTCCGGCCGCCCGGCGGCTCAGCTCGCGCCGGCCACCCGCGCCGCCGCGCCGGCCTCGTAGCGCTCGATCCACGCCCGGTGCCAGCTTCCGTAATCGCCCGCCTCGAGGTGGGCGCGGGCCTGCGCCATCAGATCGAGGTAGAAATGCAGGTTGTGGATCGTGAGCAGCGTGCAGCTCAGGATTTCGCCCGCGAGCGTGAGGTGGCGCAGGTAGGCACGGGAGAAGTTCGCGGTGTAGTTCGCGAGTCCGGCCACGATCGGCCGCGCGTCGGCGCGATACTGTTCATTGCGCAGGTTCATCGGGCCGTCGGGCGTGAAGACCAGGCCGTTGCGCGCGACGCGCGTCGGGAGCACGCAGTCGAACATGTCGACGCCCAGCGCGACCATCTTGAGCAGCTGCGGCGGCGTTCCCAGACCCATCGTGTAACGCGGCTTGTGGGCCGGCAGGAAAGGGGTCGTCGCGCCCACCTGTTTCAGCATCTCCGGTTCCGGCTCGCCGACGCTCACGCCGCCGACCGCGTAGCCCGGGAAATCGAGGGCGGCGAGGGACTCCGCGGCCTCGCGCCGCAGTGCGTCGAAGGTCGAACCCTGCACGATGGCGAACACGTGGTGCCCCGCGGCCAGGAATCCGGACTCGGCCGCGATCTGCCGGCACTGCCCCGCCCAGCGCAGGCTGCGCGCGACCGCTCTTGCACAGGCGTCGTGCTCGCAGGGCCAGGGCGGGCATTCGTCGAGCACCATGGCGATATCGCTGCCGAGGTTCTGCTGGATCGTCATCACCTCGCGCGGACCGAGGAACAGTTTCCGGCCGTCGAGGTGCGAGGCGAACGCCACGCCGTCGTCGCGGATGTCGCGTAACTTTGCGAGGGAGAAGACCTGAAACCCGCCGCTGTCGGTGAGGATGGGGCCGTCCCAGCCCATGAACCGATGCAACCCACCCAGGTCCCGGATCAGTTCGCTGCCCGGCCGCAGGTTGAGGTGATAGGTGTTGCCGAGGATGATCTGCGCGCCGATTTCGTGCAAATGCTGTGGCGTGATCGATTTGACCGTACCCTGGGTCCCGACCGGCATGAAAATCGGCGTTTCGATGACGCCGTGCCGAGTGCGCAGCCGCCCGCGGCGCGCCGCCGTAGCTGTATCGGTCTGCAAGAGCTGGAAGTGTTCGGCCATGCGCAGGGGAAACCTACCGGCGCGCTTGACCCCGCTGTCAATCCGCGTGTTCGCTTCGCGTTTCCGCGGCGGGACAAGGACAAGGGTCAAGGTGTCAGGTCGATAGGGAGGCGTGCCGAAGGCGAAAACGGACGTTGCGGCCTCCTTGTTTTCCGCGACCCTACCCTTTACTCATTTTACCTTACACTTCGCGAAGCGACATGCTGCTCGTCATCGACAACTACGACTCCTTCACCTTCAACCTGGTCCAATACTTCGGCCAGCTGGGGGTCGAGCAGCGCGTTTTCCGCAACAACGAGATCACTCCGGCCGAGGCGCTCGCGCTGAATCCCGAGCGGGTCCTGCTTTCGCCCGGGCCGTGTTCGCCCAAGGAGGCCGGCGTTACGCTCGGCATCATCGAGGCGTTCGCGGGGAAGAAGCCGATCTTTGGCGTCTGCCTCGGGCATCAGTCGATCGGCCACTACTTCGGCGGTCGCGTCGTGCGCGCGGACCGGCTGATGCACGGCAAGACGTCGCCGATTCGCCACCGGAACACCGACGTGTTCGAGGGCATGCCGCAGAACTTCCTGGCCACGCGCTACCACTCGCTGCTGGTCGAGCGGGCGACGTTGCCGGCGGTGCTGGAAATCACCGCGGAAACCGCCGAGGGGGAAATCATGGGGCTGCGCCACAAGACCCTGCCCATCTGGGGCGTGCAGTTCCACCCGGAGAGCATCGCCACCGAGGGCGGGATGAGGATCCTGCAGAATTTCTTGAAGCTGAATTGAGGCCCGCGGAACACACGGAGCACACAGACATGAAACCTGGCACTTCCGTGTATTCCGTGTGGTCCGTGGGCTAATTTCAACCCATGCGCTGCCCCAAGTGCACTTCGATCGAGGACAAGGTCATCGACTCCCGCATCAGCAAGGAGGGTTCGACCATTCGCCGGCGGCGGGAGTGTCTCGAATGCGGACACCGTTACAGCACGACCGAGATGCTCGTCCGTGACGGCGTCGTGGTCATCAAGCGCGACGGCCGGAGCGAGGACTTCGACCGTGAAAAGCTGGTCCGGGCCGTCCGCGCGGCGTGTCACAAGCGCCCGGTCGACGGCGAGCAGATCGCCATGCTGGTCGAGGACGTGATGGATGCGATGGAGGCGCAGTTCGAGAAGGAGATCCCGTCGTCCGCCATCGGCGAAGGCGTCATGCAACGCCTCCGCACGGTCGACCAGGTCGCGTACGTGCGGTTCGCAAGCGTGTATAAGGAATTTCGTGACGTCGCCGAGTTCGTCGACGAGATCAGCACGCTGCGGAAGCCCAAGGCCAAGGCGCCGGAGTGAATCGCCGACCTTCACCGACGCTCGCTGACGACAACGGCTCGTTTCAGCAGTGGGCATCCGTGATTCCACCATGCCTCCCCGTTCCCGCGAAGACCTGCGCCGGCTGCATCTGATCAACGCGCTCTTCGCCCACGCCACCGGCCAGGACCTCTACCTCGCGGAGCAGATCAAGGCGGCGATCGCGTTCAACCTGGCCGAGTTCGAAGCCAGCGTGGCGCAGCACCCGCGCGCGCAGAAGGTGTACGACGCGATGTTCAACGCCGCCGCGGCCACGCTGCTCGCCCGCGTGTTCGCCGGCCAGCCGCGCCACGGCTTCTATCACTGGGACGCCTCGCTCACCCTCGCGGCCGCCACGCCGCTCTTCACCCGCGCCGAGGTCATGGCCGGCCTCCGGCAGCTCGCCCCCTTTCGCGACTCCACCCTGCTCGTCACCAACCTGAGGCCCGCGCTCATCCCGCCCGGCGCCCGCGCCACCCCCCGCCGTCAGCGCGACTACGAGGAGGCGCTCGCCTTCATCCGCGAACTCGCCGCGGCCCGGACCGTGCGGGGTTCGAATCTGCAGCTGCTTTTCCTGTAAGGCCCGCGGGATTCCCGAAAGAGACGGAAAAGGGAATTCACTTCCGTGTCTTCCGTGTGTTCCGTGGATACCACCATGGCCAAGACGATCTTTCAGAGGATCATCGACCGCGAGATTCCCGCCCGCATCGAGCACGAGGACGATCACTGCATCGTCCTGCACGACATCCAGCCGCAGGCGCCCGTGCACCTGCTGATCGTGCCGAAGAAACCGATCACACGCGTCGCCACCGCCACCGCCGATGACCAGGCGCTGCTCGGTCACCTGCTCCTCACCGCGGGCGTCGTGGCGAAGAAGCTCCAGCTCGCCGAAGGCTTCCGGCTCGTCGTGAACAACGGCCCGCACGCCTGCGAATCCGTGCCGCACCTGCACGTTCACCTGCTCGCCAAGCGCCAGATGACCTGGCCGCCGGGCTGAACCCGCCTGAGGCCGGGCCGGTGCCGGTCGGCGCAGCACCCGCGGGCAGCGGCTGCCCCCTGCCCTCTCACCGCGGCCGCCGGCGGTGGGACTTTATCGTCCGTTCCCTGCCGTCGCCGTCTGGCGTCGTTCCCGGGCATAATCGGCCTCCGGCTAAAGCTGTATGGTGTCCGCTGAGTGAAATATAAGACCTTACAACCAGCGGTGACCCCGTACGGAAAACCATGACGAGCATCGTGCGTTGACCCGATTCTTCGTCCGAACTACCAAACAAGCATGCAACGTCGCCCCCGCTGGAGCGCACTCGCATCGCTGCTGTTGGTGAACGCCATCTTCGCAGCGGATTCCATCGTCGAACTAAGGACGAAGGCGGAAGCCGGGGATTCCGAGGCCCAATTCAGACTCGGCTTCTACTACGATTTGGGTGAAGGCGTCCTGCAGAACAGTGCCGAGGCCGTGAACTGGTACCGCAAGGCGGCCGACCAGGCACACGCGAGGGCCCAAGCGAAGCTCGGCTCGATGTACGAAGTCGGAGAAGGCGTGCCAAAAAAAAAGGAGGAGGCCCGGCTCTGGTTTCGCAAGGCGGCGGACCAAGGCTTGGCGGAGGCTCAGTTCGAGCTCGGCAGCCGTTTCGAGAAAGGCATCGAGCGGTGGTTTCGTGCCGCCGCCAACGGGGGACATCCCGGCGCCCAATATGAATTGGGAGGAATTTACTACCGCATGGGGCAGCCGGCGGCTCGCCAGCAGGCTGCAGCGTGGTTCCGCAAAGCGGCCGATCAGGGCCATTCCGATGCCCAGTTGCACCTCGGACTAATGTGCTTCTGGGGTCAGGGGGTGCCGCAGGACTATGCCGAAGCCATGAAATGGTATCGCAGGGCGGCCGAACAAGGCAACGTCCGGGCTCTGCGTAATCTCGGCACCCTATACGCCGAAGGACAAGGCGTCCCGAAGGATAGTACCGAGTCGGCCAAATGGTACCGCCAGGCGGCAGAATTCGGGGACGCACAATCCCAAGCGACACTCGGCCTGATGCTCGCCCGCGGTGACGGCGTGCCGAAGGATGCCACTGAAGCAGTGAGGTGGGTGCGCCTGGCAGCGGAGCAAAACTATGCCACCGCCCAGTACGACCTCGCCTCCTTCTACGCGCGGGGCGAAGGCACCGCAAAGGACGATGCGATGGCGGCAACGTGGTATCGCCACGCGGCGGAACAGGATCACACCCCCTCGCAATACGAACTGGGCCTCTTGTACTCCTCCGGAGTCGGCGTCCCCCGGGATGTTGTTCAGGCCCTGCTCTGGCTAAACCTGGCCCATCGCCCTTGGGCCCCGAATGGAGTTCCGAAGGCGAAGGAGGTTATAGACCGGCTGTGGCTGACTGCCACAGCGGAGCAAAAGGCCGAACAGGCTCGGTTGAAAACCGCCATGGAGGCCAAAATCGAGGCGAACCGGCCGAAGAAGTAATTGTGCGCGTGACACCCTGAAACGCAATTCCCCCGTCAGGTCATGACCTCGCCTCGACCCATCGATTCCACCTGCGTCCATCAACGGCACTTCGCACCCGCCTTGGTGCGTCGCGTCCTGATCGCCGCAACGTGCGGCGTTCTGCTGGCCGGCGTGGCGCCGGCGCAGCCCATTTCAGAATCCGAGCGCCGGTGGCGCGAGGAACAACGGCAGGCCGAGCACAAGCGCCTCGAGGATCAGCGCAACGCCTACCGCAATGAAATGGAACGTCGGGCGAGAGAGGAGCAAAGTCGCGCAGGGCCAAATCGGACGCCATCTGGAGTTCCGGGAGATAAGGCGATCGTGCAACCCAAG
>JAEUHA010000044.1 GCA_016793535.1 Opitutaceae bacterium
GGGGGTGGTTTTTAAAAACCTGTGCCCGCGCCGGTCGGCGCCCCCCCACGCGGGTCCGGGGGGCGGCCCCCGCCCGATGGTACCGGATGGCGGCGGGGCAGGGCCGCGCTCCCAGAGTCAAATGCGCCTCCGACGCAGCAGCGGCGACACCCACACCAGCAGCGTCACCAAACCCAGGATACCGGCGATCGGCCGGTTGCAGAACGCCATTGGATTCCCGTCGGCCTTGAGCAGCGACGTCACGAAATTCTGCTCCAGCATCCCGCCGAGCACGAGGCCGAGAATCGCCGGCGCGATCGGAAAACGGTTCGACTCCATCAGCCAGCCGAGCACGCCGAACGCGAGCATCACGCCGATGTCGAACACCGAGTTGTTGATCGCAAACGCCCCCACCACGCAGAACAGCAGGATCACCGGCATGAGCACGGCGCGCGGCACGTGCAGCACGTTCTTCGCCGCCTTGATCGCGACCCAGCCGAGCGGCAGCAGCAGGAGGTTCGCGAGCACGAACACGATGAACACCGCATAGATGTTCTGCGGATTCTCGATGAACAGCGTCGGCCCCGGGTTCATGCCCTTCATGTAGAGCACGCCGATCACGATGGCCGTGATCGAGTCGCCCGGGATGCCGAACACCAGCGCCGGAATCCACGCCCCCGCGAGCGCACTGTTGTTTGCCGCCCCCGCCTCGATCACGCCCTCGACATGACCGGTGCCGAATTTCTCCGGCGTGCGCGAGAAACGCTTCGAAACCCCATAGGCGATCCAGGCCGCAATGTCCGCGCCCGCTCCCGGCAACGCCCCGATCGCGGTCCCGAGCACGCTCCCCCGCAGCGTCGGCCAGCGATACTGCCACAGCAACGCGCCCTGCCCGCGGAACACCCGCCCGATGCCCTGCCTGAACTCACCCACCGGCCCGCCCGGCGACAACGCATACCGGATCACCTCCGACACCGCGAACATCCCGATCATCACCGGCGTGAGCTGCAGCCCGCTCATCAATTGCTCCGAGCCGAAGGTGAAGCGCGGATGGGCGGCGGGATTCTCGAAACCGACCGTGGACAACAACAACCCGAGGAGGAGCGACACCACGCCCTTGAGGGGGCGCCCCGGCGCGATGAAGACCGCGCACGTCAGCCCGAGCAGGACAAGCCAGAAGTACTCGAACGAGCTGAACTGCAGCGCCACTTCCGCCAGCAGCGGCGCCGTTGTCACCAACACCGCGGTGCCGAACAACCCGCCCACCACGGAAAACACGAGGCCCGCTCCCAGCACCAGTTCGGCCTGGCCGCGGCGCGTCAGCGCATGCGCCTCGTCGCAATAGGCCGCCGACGCCGGCGTGCCGGGAATGCGCAGCAACGCGCCGGGAATGTCCCCGGCAAAAATCGCCATCGCCGTGGCCGTGACCATGCAGGCGATCGCCGGAACCGGCGGCAGGACGAAGGTCACCGGCACGAGCAGTGCCGTCGCCATCGTGGCCGTCAGCCCGGGCACCGCCCCCACGAACAGCCCGAACAACGCCGCCACCAGCACGACACCGAGCACGGCCGGATCGAACACCAGACGGAACGCCTCGAGCACCGGTGCCATCACCACGCGATCCCCTCCAACCAGCCCCAGGGCAGCGGCACGCGCAGCACCGAATAGAAGGCGCCGTGCAGCGCGAGCGTCACGCCCGCCGCCAGCGGCACGATCCAACGCCGACGCACCCCGAAGGCCAGGAACAGGCCCGCGAGGAGCACGAAGCTCGTGATAAAGAATCCCGCCGTCTCGACCCCAAGCGCATAGGCCAGCAGCGCGAGCAGGACCAGGAGGGCGTTGCGCGCCGGCGCCAAGCGCCGCGCCCCCTCCTCCCACTCCAGCCAGGCCCCGCCCTCCCGCCGTCCCTGGATCCCGAGTACCACGCCGCAGCCCGCGAGGCCGAGTCCCAGCACGAGCGGAAACGCGCCCGCTCCCGGTCCGTGCCCCGGGGCCGGTGGGAAGGTCGAAGCCACCCACGCCACGCCCACGCCGAGAAAGGCGAGCAGCAGGCCGGTGAGGGTATCGTGGAACTTCATGGGGTCAGTCCTCACTCGAAAGACGGGTGCGCCCTGGAGTTCGCGCCCGCGAAGTATCCCGCACGCCAACGACCGAACGCCAAAGCAATCGACGGCGGCAACTCTCATCAACGCGTGCGTGCCCTCGTCCGAGGTCGACGGGGCATTCCTTGGCGCCTGGCACGGGGCGTTGGTGATTTCCCTCGCTCACTTGGCCAGCCCGACGGATTTCAGCACCACGCCCATTTGCTCGTCCTCCTTCGCCATGAAGGCGGCGAACTCCTCCGGGCCGGCCCAGCGCCGGCCGAAGCCGCGCTGGTGCATGAAGTCGGCGTAGTCCTTGCTCTGATACGCCTTCTCCACCGCCGCCCGGAGCCGGGCCTCGATCGCCTTGGGCAGGTTCTTCGGCGCGCCGAGGCCGCGCCAGGCGCCCATCGCCCACTTCGTGCTGATCGCCTGCGCGCCGGTCGGCACCTGCGGGTAGAGCGTCGAAGGCTGGTCGTCGAGAATCGCGAGGCTCCGCACCTTGCCGGCGTCGATCAGCGAGCGGCCTTCCGGGTGCGAACCCGGCACGAGGTCGACCCCGCCCGCCACGAGATCGAGCAGGCCCGCCGCGTTGCTTGCGCTGGGCACCCAGATGACGGCATCTGGCCTGATGCCCTGCTCCCGCAGCAGGCCGCAAAGCGAGACGTGCCAGATGCCGCCCTGCCCGGTGCCGGATGCCTTGAGTTTGCCCGGCTGCGCGCGCACCGCCGCGAGCAGGTCGCCGAGGGCGCGATACGGGGAGTCGGCGCGCACCTGAATCGCCGTCGGGTCGAGATTGATCAGGCCGAGCGGCGTGAACGACGCCGGCGTCAGCGTGGTCAGCTTCTGATGGTGCATCATCGCGATCTCCACCGTGAGGATGCCGATCGTGTAGCCGTCGGGTCGCGCCGTCGCGATGGCCGTGTGCCCGACCACCCCGTTGCCCCCGGCGCGATTGACCACGTTGACCGGCCGGCCCAGTTCGCGCTCGAGCAGCGAGGCCATGATCCGCCCGACCGCATCCGTGCCGCCGCCCGCGCCCCACGGCACGATGAACGTGATCGGACGTACGGGATAGTCGGCGGCGCTAGCGAGCGAACACAGCCCAACGAACAGGAGGACAACGAGGGGTAGGCGCGCCATGGGGGCACAGCGTGCAAACGCGGCGACGAGACTCCAATGAAAACGATCCAAGCCAATTTTACACGAGGGCGCCGAAGAGCGCCGAGACCCCGGCAGGTGGCCCACGGAACACACGGATCACACGGAGGAAGCTGGCCTCATTTCCGTGTGATCCGTGCGTTCCGTGGTCAGATCTCCTCCGGTCCCTACGGCAGCTCTTCGAGCTTCAAGTCTCGAAACGCGATCTCCGCCTTGCAGTTCCCGTGGATCTGCAGCGCGATCAGCCCCTCGGGCACGACGGTCGGATCGCTCTCGGTGTAGGTCACGGTCTTCTCGCCGTTGAGCGTGATCTCGACCCGCGGACCTTCGCAGCGGATTTCGTAACGGTTCCAGTCCCCCACCTTCTCCAGCCGCTTGATTTGTTCATCGGTCCCGCGGGCGAGGAATTTCTTCCGCCGCGATTCGTCGTAGAGGCAGCCCGAATGGCCGGCGCCGATGTCGGCCTGATACCCGCTCATCTCGTTTGGCGGTTGCGCGATGCGCACGCTGCGCACCTGCACGCCGCCGTTCACGAAGCCCTCCGTGCCCACCAGCCGGTACTCGAGCCGCAGCACGAAGTTCCGGTAAGTCCGCTTCGTCGCGAGGAACTCGTTGCGCGGATTGCCCAGCATCGATCCGCCCACGATCACGCCGTCGCGCACGCGCCAGACGCCCGGATCGCCGTCCCAGCCAAACAGGTCGCGGCCGTTGAACAGCTGACCGGCCGCGAGCGCCGGCACGGCGGGAGCGCCCGCGCCCGCCTTCTTCTTCGCCGCGGGCGGCGCCTCGCCCCGGGCCAGGCGGGCGGCGCGGCGGCGCACGTCCTCGTCCTTTTCCGAGGCCGCGATCCGCGTCAGCAGTTCCTTCGCCTCGCCACCGCCTTTGACCGTGTTTCCCAGTGCGGGGGCCACCTGCACGACCGCGAGGGCGGCTTCGCTCCTCACCGCGGGATCATCGAGGTAGGGGCGCAGCAGCCGCAGCGCGTCGGGGTGCCGCAGGTTGCCCAGGGCGGAAACAAGCATCATCTTCTCCGCGTCCGAGCGCACCAGACGCGCGGCCTCGACGAGGACGGCGCGCGCATCCAGCGGTGAACGCTCCCGCCCGGCCGCCACTTCGGTCGCGAGCCGGATCGCCCCGCCCAGCGCAACCTCGCGCGCGGCGGCGGGCAGGTCGGCCTGTTGGGCCAGCGCGAGCAGCGTCGTCGCCGGCGCCGCATCGGGCCAGTCGGCCAGGCAGCGTACGGCGGCGTCACGCACCAGCGGTGCCGGATCCTTCAGCGCGGCCTGCACGGCAAAAAACACGTCGTGGCTGCCGCCCAGGGTGCGCATGATCGCACCGAGCGGGCGCAGCAGCGCGGCCTTCGTCGCCGGCTCGCGCGCGGAAACGAACGCGTCCAGCACGGCGGCGGCGCGCCGGGCCGGCTCCAGCACTCTCATGGCGGTCGTGACGATCGCGCGGTCGGCAAGGGTCTTCCGCGCCTCGTCCGTCATGGCAAGGGCGAGCTGGATGAGTTGCGGCAACCGGTCCGGCGTCGCGATCAGGCCCAGGGTGCGCAGGGCTGCCGCCGCGACGGCGGCGTCGGAACCGGCCGCCAGCCGGATCATTTCGTCGGTGGCACCGGCGGCCTTCCGTTCCCCGAGGACGCCGATGAGCCGCACCCGGAGTTCCGGCGCGGCCGACGGCAGCGCCGCCAGGATCCGGGCGTCCGTATCCGGAACGTCGATGCGCGCGAGGCTCGCCACTGCGGCATCGGCGATCGCACCGCCCGCCGGGTCGCGGGCAGCCGCGAGGAGCAAGGGCACGCTCGTGGGCCCACCCACCCGGCCGAGCGCCTGCAGCGCAGGGACGCGGACCGCATCGGGACCGGACTGCGCGCGGGCCTCGACGGCCGCCGTCACGCCTTCGCCGCCGCGATCGACCAGCACGCCGAGCACGAGGGCCCGCCGGGCCGGTGGGAGGGCGTCGAGTTCGGCGATGAGCGCGGCGTTGGTCCGCGGTTCGCGAAGATCGCGCGCCGTGCGCAGAGCCATGGCGCGCAGTTCCGGATCCGGGCCGCGGAGCTGGGCGAGGAGCAGCGCGAGCCCGTCGGCGCCACCCGCAAGGATGGCGGCCCGCGTGGCGGTTTCCCGCCAGGACGCAGGCACGTCGGCCCGACGCACGAGGTCATAGAGCGAGCGGGCGGCCGCCGGGCGGTTCTCCACCTCGGCGCGTTCGGCCGCGAGCAGGCAACCCTCGGCGGCGGCGGCGCGAAGCGCCGCGGAGGCGCCGGCCAGGGCCGACTCCAGCGTGCGCACCGCCTCCGGCGTGCCGATCCGGCCCAGGGCGAGCAGCGCCGCGGCAGCAGCAGGAGAGCTCGCGTCGGCGGCAAGCCGGGCGAGCGCGGCCGCGGACGCGGCGTCCCGCCGCTGGCCGAGCGAGTTCACGACGCCGATGAGTGCGTTGCCCTGGAGGCGGGCCAGCGCAGCCCGCAGGGCGTCAGCCGCCGCGGCGTCCGGCATGACCTCGAGCACGTCGCGCGCGTACTGCCCGAGCTGGGCGTGGTCCAGCAGGGGCACGAGAACGGGGATCGCATCGGGCGTCGCAACGAGTGCCAGCTGCTGCAGGGCCCGCGCGCGCTCGGCCACATCGGCGTTGGACTGCACAACGGCGGCGAGCTCACGGGATTTCGCCGGCTCGGCGCCGGCGGCGAGGGAACGAGTGGTAGCGGACCCGGAAAGGAAGACGGTTATCAATAGGGCGGTCCGAATGATCATGGTGGAAGGGGTGGGAGCGCACCGGAGCCCGCAGAGGACGCAGAGCTCGATCCGGAGAAGAGGGCTGTGCAGCCTCCGCTGGTCACCGTGTGATCCGTGTGTTCCACGGGCCCACTCGCTGGTTCGAACTCTGCGTTCTCCGCGATCTCCTGCAAAAATCTCGGGGCGTTCGTCACACGTGCCACGGCTCCCGCATCGCGCGGCTGCGCATGCGATTCGCCTCGTCGTCGCCGATGAAGGCTTCCTTCACCGGGTCGAAACGGACCTTGCGGCCGAGCAGCCACGCGATGGCGGCCGCGTGGCAGGCGATGTGCGAATGGCGCATGACGTTTGCGTTCGCCGCCGGACGGCCGCGCGTTTTCACGCAGTCGAGGAACTCACGCGTGTGCTGCGCCGGGTCGGTGCCGCGCATGGTGAACGCCCGCCACTCGGCCCGCAGCGACGCCGGGTGCAGCTCGATCGAGCCGTTGTCGCCGGTCTCCACCCAGCCCGCGTCACCCTCGAAGCGCACGGGGCAGGTGCCGGTCGATCCCACGGCGAAATTGGCCGCGCCCGCCGCCACCGGCGGCTGGCCGATCCAGCCCTCGGGCCGCAGCACGAGCTTTACGCCGTTCGCGTACTTCGCGTAGACCGTGCCGCCCTCTGGCTCGTACTCGACGGGCACGGTGTCGTCGGCGTGGTTTGCCCACTGGCAGAGGTCGACGGTGTGCGCGCCCCAGTCGAGCAGCTTGGCACCGGAGTCGAAGTCGTAGTAGCCGCGCCAGCGCCGGTCCACGACGTACGCCTTGTTGAACGGCCGCCACGGCGCGGGCCCCAGCCACATATCCCAATCGATGACGTCCTTCGCCGGCTCCGGCTCGGCCGGCAGCCACGAGTAGTTGCACTCGAGCTTGTAGATCGACGCATGCACGGTGTGCAGCCGGCCCAGCCGCCCGCTGCGGGCCAGGTGTACGGCGAACTGGAAGTTCGGCACGTTGCGGCGCTGGGTGCCGGCCTGGAAGACGCGGCCGGTGCGGTGAATCGTATCCGCCAAAGCCTGACACTGTCCGATCGTCAGCCCGCACGGCTTCTCGCTGTAGACGTCCTTGCCGGCCTTGGCGGCGAGGATCGAGCCGAGCGCGTGCCAGCGGTCGCCCGTCGCGATCAACACCGCGTCGATGTCCGGCCGCGCGAGCAGTTCGCGGAAGTCGCGGTACGTCTGGCAGTCCCGGTTGCCGTACTGAGTGTCGGCGATCGCCTTGATCTCGTCGCGCATGCGCGCCTGCACGTCGCAGGTCGCCACGTACTGCACGTCCTTCTCCGCCATCATCGAGGCGAGCACCTGTTTTCCGCGCGGACCGATGCCGATGCCGCCGAGCACGATCCGGTTGCTCGGGGCCACGCCGCCGCGGCCGAGGACACGACCGGGGACGATGAGCGGCAGCGCCACGGCGGCACCGGCGAGGCCAGAGTTCTTCAGGAAAGTGCGGCGGGGAATCGCGGGACCGGGGAGTTGTTGCGCAGACATGGTTGGCCTTCGCTGGGGGTTCGAGGTGAGCTAGCCGCGAGAGACCTCCGGGCTCAACTTAATCCGACGAAGTCCCAGTGGCTATCGGTCGCCGAGAGGGACCCATTATCTGCACTCAGCATCGAGTGCCGCCGCCGGGAGCGCGACCGTCCCCGGTCGCAGTTCAATTCCTGCGGCCGGGGACGGCCGCGCTCCCAGGAATTCCAAGCCCCCTGCAAGACGAGGATTGCTGCGAAGTCCGCCCCCAATTCCGAGGGGATGCTCCGTTTGACAGTCCCCCCCGAACCGACACCCTGAAGCTCAATGAGCGACCACCCTCCCGAGGCAGGTAGTCCGCAAACCGTCCTCTTTGCGCGCATCAAGCAGTACCTGACTCGGACCCCGTTCGAGCCCTTCCGTGTCGTCACGACCAGCGGTCGCGCCTATGAGGTACCAACGGCGGACCACGCCGTGCTGTTCGCAATGACGCGCGAATTGCATATCGCCGATGACTCGGGCGGCTTGATCGAACTTCACACGCTGCACGTGTCGTCCATCGAGCGACTGGCGCGGCGAGGCGGGCGCAACCGGAAGGCGGCCTGACACGGGAGCACCGCAGCCCGCGGCGGATTACGTCCTCACTTCCGCCACACCAGCACCGCCGTGACCGGGTAGTGATCTGATGGATACCGCCCGTCGCGCGACGTGCGGTCGATCGCCGCCGCCGTGGCGGCGAAGTCCGCGGTGTGGAAGATGAAGTCGATCCGCGAACCTTCGACGACAGGCTTGAAGCCGTTGAAACTCGCCTCGTCCGGCCGCCGCTCCGGGTGCACCGCGCGGTAGGCGTCGATCCAGCGGATCGCCCCCGGCGTCGAGGGGCGCACGAAGACGGCATAGGCGGGGTTGTCCTCGTTGATGTTGAGATCGCCGGTCAGGATCGCCGGCACGCCGCGGGCGAGGATCGAAAGCCGCTCGGAGATCACGCGGGCCGCCTCCTGGCGGGCGACAACGCCCTTGTGGTCGAAGTGGGTGTTTGCGAAGACCAGCTCCCGGCCGGTCGCGGTGTCGCGCAGCCGGACCCAGCTGCAGAGCCGCGTGAGCGCGGCGTCCCAGGACTTGCTGCCGGGAACCTCCGGTGTCTCCGACAGCCAGAAATCACCCTGCGCCACGGGCGTGAAGCGCGCCTTCCGGTAGGCGATCAGCGACCACTCGCCCTTGCGCTGGCCGTCATCGCGCGCGACGCCGGCGAAACCGTAGCCGGGCAGCCGCTCGACGATCGCGTCGTGCTGTACCGCCAGCACCTCCTGAAATCCGATCAGGTCGGCATCGAAACCGGTGAGCGTGTCGAAGAAGAACCCGATCCGCTTCGGCCACGCGTTTTCGCCGTCGGCCGCATTGGAATTGCGGACGTTGAACGAGACGACCCGCAGCGGCGCGGAGGCGTTGGCGGACCGGGGCGGCGTTGCGGCCGCGAGCAAGGCCGGAACCAGGCCGGCCGCAACCGTGACGGCGGCAAGAACGAAGCGGCGACGGGAGCGCATGGGAGAGCCAACGTAGTGACGCGGCCGGCTATGGGATGCAACCCGGCGCGCTCAGCCGGAGCAATTCACGGGAGGAGCCCCAGAGAAACGTCCCTTCGACCGGGTTTTGGCCGGTGCAGCCAGCCCGTGACTCCCGCCATCCTGTCCCAACAAAGACAGGATGACAGAATGGCCGGATGAGTTTTTCTCAGGCGGCTCGGCCGGGCGGGCGGTTACTCCCAACTGCATGGCTCAGAGTTCCGCGACCAGTCGATTGGGCCGGCTCCAGCGGATGCGCGCGAGCAACGTGTCGCCGCGGATCCGGTTGCGCGGCTGCCACTCGCCGACGGTCACCCACGACTCGTGCGGACCGAGGTTCATCGGATGGAAGTTGCCCATGATCGCGACGCGATCGGGGTCGTTGACCCCGTCGCCGACGAGCGGCAGCACCACGCGCTCCGTGGCCCGCCGGAGACGAAGCGTCGCGGGATCGACCTGCGCCATGAAGAGCGGCGAGCGCCAGCGGATCACGTTGAGGTTCGACGCATCCTTCCGCGTGTAGACCAGGAAGAGACCATCGGAATGGGTCAGCCAGTGCTGCTGCGTCGCCTGCGTGACGAGGGGCTCGCCGTCATCCCACCGCCACTTCAGCTTCGGGCCCCAGCGGAGCCCGTCGTCGCTCGAAGTCACATACGCACAGTTGTCCTCATGGTCGGTGCGCAGCGTGATGAAAAAGCGCCCGTTGAACCGGGCGAGCGAGGGTTCGACGATGCTGCGGTTGTCAGTCGCAGGAATCTCGTCCCCGACGTTTTTCACCCGCAGGATCTCCCCGTCATAACTACAGATCACACCGGCGACGCAGCGCGCCCGGCCCTTCACTTCTGGCTTGTAGGAGAACGCGAGGAGGATGTCGCCGTTGGGCAGGGTGATGCGCTGGCCGCAATTGTTGGAGTAGATGTAGCCCCCGCGCGGATCATCCCACTCCAGGCGGCGGCGCGGGCCCCACTGGCCGTTGCGCCACACCGCATAGACCGGCCAGCGGGGTGGTTGCTCGCGGATGAACCGCCCCTTCTCGTAGAAGACATTGTGCCCCAGCGCGAGGACCGTACGGCTGCGCGCATGATACTCCGGCACCACGTCGCACACTCCCTCCTCCTTCCCGTCGGGTTGCGGGAGGCGACCGAGCGCGGGCACCGGCTGCGGCTCCGTCCAGGTTACGCCCCGGTCGGCCGACTCCATCCCGTGCACCGGCCCGAAGTTGTCGGAGCCCAGGATCGTCTGCAGCGTCATGAAGACGCGGGGACCCGCGGGATCAGGAACCGGACACGCACGCGGATGAAACCACGTCGGACCAGAGCCATCGCGCCCGCGGCGCAGGGTCACTTTTTCAATGGCGGCGACCAGCGGTGGATCCCCCGCGCCGAGACTGCGGACCGAGGCGAGGCCGGCGGCGGCGAGCGCGGTGACGTGGAGAAACTCACGGCGGCGGAGGGAGACGGGCGGCATGGGTGGAAGAGGCGGGGAACGCCGGCCGTGAGCCGGGCCACGCCGGAGATCAGAACGAGCCCGTGAGGCCGAGGGCAAGCGCCGGGCCGGGAATGGCACGTGGAATCGACGTCCAACCAGAGGGCGCCGCGCCCCGGACCCGGGATTGCCTCGGCCGGAATCGTCGCCCAGGGTCACGCCACCCCCTCGCCGATGTATCCTTCCAGTTACCTGCTCCGCCTCGCGCTTGCCCTCGCTCCTGCCGCCGTCACCGCGCTTGGTGCCGAACCGTCGCCCGCCCGGTTCACGTTTCCCACCCAAACGCTCACGGTGCCCGCCGGCTTCACGGTCGAGCTCGTGGCCGGCCCCCCCATGGTCAACCGGCCGATCTCGATCGCCTATGACGAGCGCGGGCGGCTCTACGCCACGGATTCGTCGGGCCTGAGCGAGCGCGCGCCAGTGCAGTTCGAAAAGAAGCCGCACCGCATCGTGCGGCTCGAGGACACCGATGGCGACGGCCGCTTCGACCGCTCGGTCGTGTTCGCGGAGAACATGATGTTTCCCCAGGGGGCGATGTTCTACGAGGGCTCGCTCTATGTCGCCGCGCCGCCGCACCTCTGGAAGCTCACCGACACCAACGGCGACGGCGTGGCGGACGAACGCGTCGCGTGGTACGATGGCCAGACGCTGACCGGCTGCGCGAACGACCTGCACGGACCCTACCTCGGGCCCGACGGCTGGTTCTATTGGACCAAGGGCGCCTTCGCGGAACAGCGGCACACGCTCGGCAACGGCAAGCCGTTCGTGACCCGCGCGGCGCACATCTTCCGCGCCCGGCCCGACGGCACCGGGCTCGAGCCCGTCCTCACCGGCGGCATGGACAATCCGGTGGGCGTCACGTTTTCCGCCTCCGGCGATCGTTTCCTCAGCGGCACGTTTTTCCAGATCGGCGTGCCCGGGAAGCGCGACGGCCTGATCCATGCCATCTACGGCGGCGTATACGGCAAGGAGAACGCCGCCTCCACCGGCCATCCGCGCACCGGCGACCTCATGCCGATCATGACGCACATGGGTGCGGCCGCGCCCTGCGGGTCGACGACGTACCGCTCGACCGGCTTCGGCCGCGACTTCGCGGAGAACCTCTTCGTCTGCTACTTCAACCTGCGCAAGGTCTCGCGCCATGTGCTCACGCCCGACGGGGCGACGTACCGGACGCAGGACAGCGACTTCATCACGTCCGACAGCCAGGACTTCCGCCCGACCGACGTGCTCGAGGACGCCGACGGCAGCCTGCTGGTGGCCGACACCGGCGGCTGGTACAAGATCTGTTGCCCGACCTCGCAGCTGGCCAAGCCCGACGTGCTCGGCGGCATCTATCGTATCCGAAAGGTCGATGCGCCGAAGCGGGCCGACCCGCGCGGCCTCGACGTGCCGTGGGCGACGCTGACGCCGGCCGAGCTGGCGCGGCTGCTCGCGGACGAACGCCTGTACGTGCAGGAGCGCGCCCTGCACCTGCTGGGGCAAAAGGGCGCCGCCGCGATCCCGGCCCTCGAGCAGGCCGCAAGCAAGGCGAACGCCGCCGCCGTCCGCCGGCAGGCGGTCTGGACGCTGGCCCGGATCGACGCGCCGGCCGCGCGCGCCGCGGTGCGCCAGGCCCTCGGTGACGGCGACGCTACGGTCGCGCAGGCCGCGGTGCACGTCACGTCCCTGTGGCGCGACACCGAGGCGGTGCCCGCGCTGGGTCGCCTGCTGGCCGGCCCGAACGCCGCCGCCGCACGCGGCGCCGCGGAGGCGCTCGGCCGCATCGGCGACCCGCGCGCCGTCGACGCGCTGCTGGAGGCCGTGCGGCGCCTCGGTGGCACGACCTTCACCGCGGCGGGGGCGCCCGACGACGCGGCCGAGCGCGTGCTGGAACACTCCCTCATCTTCGCCCTGTTCGAGACCGGACGCGCCGAGGCCCTGCGTTCCCGCCTGCGTCCGAACGAGAACCCGCGGGTGGTGCGCGCCGCGCTCGTGGCGCTCGACCAGATCGAGGGCGGAGGACTGCAGGCCGCCGACGTCCTTGCGTGGCTCGATTCGAGCATCCCCCGGCTCAAGCAGACCGCCGGCTGGATCGTGGAACGCCATCCCGAATGGGGCGCCGCGCTCGCGCAGTATTTCCGCAATCAGCTCAATGCCGCCGCCACCCGCGGCCCGGCGGAACTCGCGGCCCTGCAGGCCCAGCTCGCCCCGCTGGCGAAGTCCGAAGCCATCCAGGGCCTGCTCGCGCTCGCGGCGCGCGACGCCGCCTTTCCGGACGCCGCCCGCCGGCTGGCGCTGCGGATCATGCCGGCCGCCGGACTCAAGGAGCTGCCGGAGCCCTGGCAGGCGGCACTCGTCGCGCTGCTCAACGGCGCGGATGCCGCGCTGGCGCGCGAGGCCGTCGGCACCGCGCGACTCCTGCCCCTGCCGCGCAGCGGACAGGCGCCCGTCTTTGGCGCGCTCGTCAAGGTGGGCCGCGACTCCAGCCAGCCCGCCGCAGTCCGGCTCGAGGCGCTCGCCGCCGCGCATCCCGCCGCCATCGGCGCGATCGACGCCCCGCTGTTCGATTTCCTGCGGGCCCATCTCGACGGCCGCCAGGCGATGGTGGTGCGCGGCGCGGCGGCAACCGTGCTGGCCAAGGCGGCGCTGACGCCCGCGCAGCAGCTCGCCCTTGCCGATGCGTTGCGTACCGTCGGCGCTCTCGAGGCGCCGAAGCTCCTGCCCGCGTTCGAGAAGTCGCCGACCGAGACGCTGGGCCGGAAGCTCGTCGCGTCGTTGCAGGGTTCCCCCGGCCTCGCCGGTATCCGCGCCAACGTCCTGCAGACGCTGCTCGCCAAATACCCGGCCTCCGTGCGCCAGCAGGGCGAGGAGCTGCTGGCCGGGCTCAACACCGACGCCGCTCGGCAGAACGCGCGCGTCGACGAGTTGCTCGCCGGCGTGAAGCACGGCGATATCCGCCGCGGCCCGGCGCTTTTCAACAGCGAGCGCACCGCGTGCAAGCTTTGCCACACGATCGGCTATCTCGGCGGCAAGCTCGGACCCGACCTCTCCAGCATCGGCAAGATTCGCAACGAGCGGGAGCTGCTCGAGGCGACGATCTACCCGAGCGCCACCTTCGTCCGGGGCTACGAACCGTTCGTCGCGACGACGAAGGGGGGCGAGACGCACGGCGGCATCCTGCGCAAGGACGCGCCAGACGAGATCGTCCTCGCGACGGGTCCCGACACCGAGCAGCGCATCGCCCGCGCCGATCTCACCGACCTGCAGCCGGGGCCGGTTTCACCGATGCCGCCCGGCATGGATGCGATCCTCAGCCGTGAAGAGCTGGCCGACCTCGTGACCTTCCTGAAGTCGCTGCAGCGATGAAAATCACCGCGTCCCGCGGCGAGGCTTGAACGCCGCGCCGTCGTAGGCGCATCCTCCTTCCGCACCCTGCCTCCTTCCCATGACCACCCGTCGCACCCTCACGGCCACCGCGCTGCTTGCCGCGCTGTTTGTTTCCCTGCTCGCGCTCTCCGCGCGCGCCCAGCTTCCCGGCGTCAAGATGCCGCCCAACGACGGCAAGCTCCGCATCATCGCCTTCGGCGCCCACCCCGACGACTGCGAGATCCAGGCCGGCGGCTCCGGGGCGCTGTGGGCGAAACAGGGTCATCACGTGCTGTTCGTCTCGGTGACCAACGGCGACATCGGCCACTGGCGCGAGGCGGGCGGCCCGCTGGCGCTGCGGCGCAAGGCCGAGGTGGAGGAGGCGCACCGGATTCTCGGGATCCAGGGTGTGATCCTCGACATTCACGACGGCGAGCTCGAGCCCACGCTCGAAAACCGGCGCACGATCACGCGTTTGATCCGGGCCTGGAACGCCGACATCGTCCTGGCGCCGCGGCCGAACGACTACCACCCTGACCACCGTTACACCGGCGTGCTGGTGCAGGACGCGGCCTACATGGTGACGGTCCCGTTCTTCGTCCCCGACGTTCCCCACATGAAGAAGAATCCGGTGTTCATGTACTACACGGACCGCTTCCAGAAGCCGAACCCCTCGAACCCCGACATCCTGATCTCGATCGATTCCGTGGTCGACAAGAAGCTCGACGCCCTCGGCGTGATGATCTCGCAGTTCGCGGAAGGTGGCGCCAACGGCAACGCCTCGCTGTACCCGTCCGACCCCGCGGGCCAGAAGGCGCGGCAGAAGCAGGTGCGGGACAACTTCTCGCGCCGCTTCCAGTCCACCACCGCGCGGTTCCAGAAGCAGTTGGCCGACTGGTATCCCGGCGAATCCGGCAAGGCGGTGAAGCATGCGGAGGCTTTCGAAATCTGCGAATACGGCAGCCAGCCGAACAAGGCCGAGCTGAAGAAACTGTTTCCGTTTTTCCAATGATCGCCATCGCGCCTTGCGCTTGCGGCAAGGCGTGCGACTTTAGGGGGGACATTTGTGTCCTGCCACCATGCCGCTCCTGCGCATCCTTCTCACCGGTATCTTTGCCGCGATCGCCGTCGTGGCGGGGATGTTCATCGCGGCCATCGGGCTGATCGCGATGTTGATTGGTCGGCTGCTGGGTCGGCGCGGGGGCGTGCAGGTCCGTACGCAGTTCGCCGGCCGACAGCCGACGATGCGCCCCAAGGGCCCGGCCGGTTCCGGCGACGTCATCGACGTCATGGCCACCGAAGTCCCGGCGGATCCCCTGCCGCGCTGACGGGTCCGGATACGTTTCCGCCGACCACCCGCAGCCGCGCGAACGCAGCCTGGAGTCAGCTTCGAGGTTGAGCGCAACTTTCCCGCCGCTCGCGTGTTCCTGCTCCCATGCTCGAGATCGCCACTTGGATCCTCACGCTGACGCTCATGCTGATCGGCGTGGCCGGCGTCGTCATTCCGCTCCTGCCGGGGACCACGCTGATCCTGGTGGCCGCGATCCTGCACAAACTTATCCTGCCGGGGGACCTTTCGTGGCTCGCGATCGGATTGATCGCGCTCTTCTGGGTGTTCTCGATCGTGGCGGATTTCGGGGGCGTCATCCTGGGCACCCATTGGTTCGGCGGCAGCAAGTGGGGCATGGCGGGGGCCAGCGGCGGAGCCCTGGTCGGCGTCTTCTTTTCCCTGCCGGCCCTCGTACTCGGCACCATTTTCGGCGCGATCCTCGCCGAGAAACTCCTCGCGCAAAAGACCGACCGGGAGGCGCTCAAGGCCGGCGTGGGCGCCGCCACCGGTTTTGTGATCTCGACCGTCGCCCGGCTCGCCTGCGCCGCGGTGATGATCGCCCTGTTCCTGATCGCCGCTCTCACCGCGACCCGGCCGGCCTGATCCCGTCCGCCGCGGCGCGAACCGAATCACGTAGGGCTGGTCTAATGTTCGGTTCCCGGTATATTACCGGCGTCGTCCGTTCCAGTCCCCTCCAACCGTCATCACCCTCATGAAAGCCGTATCGTCCCGCCTGCGCTGTTTCGTCCTCCTCGTTGCCGCCCTCCCCTTCCTCGTTGCCTGCAGCAAGGAGGAACGCGTCGAAGCCAAGGAAAAGGCCAAGGAGATCTACACGGACACGAAGGAGAAGGCCAAGGAGATGTATTCGGATACCAAGGACAAGACGAAGGAGCTCTACGAGAAGTCCCGCACCGCCGTCGCCGAGCGCTGGGCGAAGCTGAAGGCCTACACCTACGAGAAGCGCGAGGAATTCGCCTCCAGCAGCAAGCAGCTCGAAGCGGAGATGGAGGCGCAGGCGAGCAAGCTGCGTTCGGATCTCGCCCGGGAAAAGGCCAGCGACAGCCGCAAGGCCGCGCTCGAGGAACTCAAGAACGCCGAGGCCGACTACAAGCAGAAGGCCGCCGCGCTCGGTTCCGCCACGGCCGCCACCTGGGACAGTGCCAAGAGCCGGCTCGAAGCCGCCTGGGACAAGTGGGAAGTCTCCTACCGGAAGGCGCTCGCCGAGAAGGAAACCAAGGAAACGAAGTAAGCGCGGGTCACCCCGCCCGCCGCCGCAGCTGCCCGCAGGCGGCATCGATTTCCGGGCCGCGGGAGCGACGGAAGTGCGCCACCACGCCCCGCGCCCGCAGCCCGGCCGCAAAGGCCTCGCTGGTCTCGTCGGACGACGGCTCGTACGCGAGTCCGCGCAGGCTGAGTCCGGTGGGATTGTAACGCAGCAGGTTCACGTGCATGCGGCGGGCGCCAATCAGGTCGGCCAGCTGCCGCGCCTGCTCCGGCGCATCGTTCACCCCCTTGAGCAAACAGTATTGGATCGTCACCGGCCGGCCGCGACTCGCCTGAAACCGGTCGGCGGCGGCAAGGATGTCGGCGATCGCAAAACGCCGCCCGGGCGGCAGCAACTGCGCACGGGTCGCGTCGTCGGGCGCATGCAGTGACACGGCGAGATGGACGTTGAGGCCCGTCGCGGTCAGCGCCTCGATGCCCGGAATGATGCCGACGGTCGACACCGTGATCTGGCGCCAGCCGAGTCCGCCCACGCGATTGTCCGCGATGCGCTCCACCGCCGCCAGGACGGCATCGAGGTTGAGCATCGGCTCGCCCATGCCCATGAACACCAGGGTCTGCAGCCGACGGCCCGCGGCGCGCGCCTCGCGACGGAGCGCACGGAACTGTTCGACGATCTCGCCCGCGGTGAGATTGCGCTCGAAGCCCGACTTCGTCGTAGCACAAAAATCGCAACCCATCGCGCACCCCACCTGCGACGACACGCACCCCGCCGCCCGGTCGGGCCGGAAGTCCGGCATCAGCACCGTTTCGACCGAACGGCCGTCGGCCAGACGCAACAGCAGCTTGGTCGTGCCGTCCGCCGCCACCTGCCGCACCGCAACCCGGTCATCGTCCGCCGCCCCTTCGGCACGCAACCGCGCCACGAGGGCCGCGGGCAACCGCGCCGGGCCGGCTTCCGTCTCGCCTCCGGCCAGATAGTGGGCGCGCAGCACCCGGCCGGCATGCACCGGCTTGAAACCCCAGGCCACAAACTGCTGTTCGAGCCCGGGCAGGCTGTACTCGCTGAGCCGGATCACCGCCGCGGAGCGTTGGGCGAAGGGCGTCGAGCGCAAAACCAAACGGTGCGGGTGAACGGGACCCGGCTGGGGCCGATCAAACCGGGCCGCAGCCCTTCCCGGCGGGCGGCGCCTCGGCGCTGCCGCGGCGCGGACGCCGCCGCGCCCTCCGATCCGCCGCTACGCTCCTTCGGCAACGTCACTACGAGCGCGGCACCGGCTGCGGATCGCCGGGCGCCCGCTCGCCCCAAGGCAAGGGCTGCGCCAGGTTGACCAGCGCCGCCCCGAACAGCAGCCGCCGTTGTTCGGCCGACAACCCGGGCATGAGCATGGCCGTCCGGTAACCGCGGTAGATCACCTCCTCGCGGCCAAACGTGTCGAACCGGTGCATGGCTGCCGTGTGCGTGCGCATCAGGGTCTCGGGGGTCAGCGGCCGGCCGGTCTCGGGATCGAACTGTCCCGCCGCGACCAGCGTGAGCTCCTCCTGAATCGCATCATACCGCCGGCGCATCGCCTCAAATCGCTCCTTCGTCCGCTCATGAAACGCCTCCGCCACGGTGGCCCGCAGTTCCGCCCGCTCCGCCGCCAAGCGACGGGCCTGCTGGACCCTTTCGTCGGGCGTCATCAGCCGGTCCGGTGCCGGCGTCACCAGGTTCGTCGCCACCCGCATCTCCGATTCGAATTCATCGATGAACACCTGCCGGTCGGCCTGATAGGCCCGGATCCGGGCAATCAACGTCGGCGGAATGTACGGCGGCGACACCAGCCGTTCGCGCGGCAGCGCCACGAGGTCGACCCGGATTTCCTCCGCCAGTTTCTCCAATTCCACCAGCTGCGGCCACTGCCGGTCGCCCAGCGCCTCGAAGAACCGCGTTCGCTCGCCGGACGAATGGCGATCCTGTTCGAGCACCGCCTCATACAGCTCCTGTTTCAGCGCGGTCCGTTCCCGGTTGTAACGCCCCAGCTTGGCCACGAGCTCGTCGGGCATCACCTTGGGCAAACGCAGCCGTGACGTCGCGGGCGAAAAGAACATCGCCAGGGGATCCGCGAGCCGCGGCGCCGGGACCGGCCGCGCCGCGCGCGCATGATTCCGCAACTCAAACGCGACCTCCAGCAGCAGGCCGCGCTGTTCCGGGACGAGTCCGTCCTGATAGTACGCCGTCGCACGCACGACCTGGAACTGGGCCTCGCGATCGTGATACTCGGAGGCAAACGAGGTCGCCCGCAGCCGCCACGGCCGGTGCCGGCTCCAGTCGACGCTCAACCGCAGCACGCCACCGTTGACCAGCAACCGGCGCAACTCCTCCGCCTCGCGCTCGAGGGCCGCAATCCGCGGCGACTGCTGCTCGGCAAACGCCCGCAACTCCGCCGTCCGCCCGGGCTCCTCCGTGCCATGCAGCGCCACCAGTTGATCCGCGAGTTCATTGACCAGGCGCGCGCGCCGGACCTGAAACCCCTCCACCCGCTCCTGCAGCCACGGGCCGAGCGTCCCCTCGCCCAGTCGCGTGGCCAGCGCGGGATAGAAGGCCTCGTTCACGTAGGGTCCCAGTCCTTCCGGCGGCGGACGGGCCCCGGGTTCCCGCCCGTTCGGCACCGTATCCACAATCCGGTCACCAAACACCGGCACGCCCGGCGGAAAGAAGACCGTCGGCGGACCGGTGAGGAGCGTTCCGACATCCGCGGCCGGCCCTCCCGTCGCAAGCAGCACCCCCAGCAACACGCCGCGGGTGGCTCGGTGGGAGTTCGGGGAAGGCACACCTGCCTGACGCAAAAACGGCCGGCAACGTTGCACGCGTCCAACCTGATCTCACTCGGCCGTCCGCCGGTGGAGCTTCCAGGAGCACTCGGGCCGCGAACCGCTTGACGGAGCGGCGTTGCGCCGCGACGAACAGTCGACGTGGCGTCCGGGCGCGGGGCAAAGCCGCTCCGACAAGCGCGGGGCGCATGTTTTCAGACACCCGGTCCTTTGACTTCCCGCCCGCCCGCGGGACACTGCGCCATGGATGTCAGCCCGGGAAAGGAGCAGTGGACGCACGAGGAGGTCGTAATCGGAGCCCGTCAGGCGCTGCTGGCGGAGCTGGGCCTCGACGGTACCGATCTCGGACGCGACTACCTGCAATCGCCGATCGGCCCGCGGGTGCGCGTCGGCGGCGTCCGGGCGGGACTCGCCCGCTTTGCGACCGATGCGGTCGGTCGCGCCGGCGCCGGCATCCGTTATGGCGGTTTCACGGACGCCAGCGACGAAGTGATCCTGCACCTGCCCGCGCACGTGGCGGTGCGTCCGGGCGTCGACTTGCCGGTGCTGGCCGCCGTCACGCAAAAGCTCGCCCCGTTCGTCGCCGCCGTGGCCGCGCAGGGCGCCGCCGCGGTCGCCGCCGACCTGCTCTCCCGCCGGCACCCCGCCGTCCGCGACGTCGAGCGCCGGCTGCGGCTGCAACCACCGACGCACGCCGGCTGGAATCAGCTCACGACGGCCGATCTGGCGCGCAGCACTCTGCCGGCGCCTCCGCTGGTCACGGATCGCAAGGATCTCCATCAGCGTCTCCGGATCGCCTGCACCCATGCGCTCGATCGCACGCTGCTCGACGGACTCGCCGAGCGTAATCCGGGGTTTCTCGATTACCTGCAGTGCTTCCCGGTGGCCCGGGCGCTGAAGCGGAAGGTTGTCGCCTGGCTGGGTCCGACCAATTCCGGGAAAACCCATCGCGCCGTGCTCGCCCTCGCCGCCGCGCCGAGCGGCCTGTACCTCGGCCCGCTGCGGCTGCTCGCCCTCGAGCAGCGTGACCGGCTCACGGAACTCGGCACGCCCTGCTCGCTCGTCACCGGCGAGGAACGCGACGACGTCTCGCCCACGCATTCCGCGCGCACGGTGGAGATGACGGATTTTTCCCGCCGGTTCGACGTCGCCGTGCTGGACGAGATGCAGCTCGCGTTCGACCGCGACCGCGGCTGGGCGTGGGTGGCCGCCTACTGCGGGGTCGCCGCGGAGACGCTCTTCGTGACGGGCCCGGCGTCGGCCGAGCCCGTGATCCGCCGGCTCGCCGAACTCTGCGGCGACGACGTCGAGGTGAACGTGCTCGCGCGGCAGGGCGCGCTGGAGTTCGAGGGCGTGCTCGACTGGCGGCACCTCCCGCCGCGGACGGCGGTGATCGGTTTTTCCCGCGCAATGGTGCTCGAGCTCAAGGCGATGTTCGAGTCACGCGGCCTGCGGGTCGCCGTGATCTACGGCGGGCTCTCGCCGGAAGTGCGGCGCAACGAAGCGCGGCGCTTTCGTGCGGGCGAGGCCGACGTCGTGTGCGCCACCGATGCCATCGGTCTCGGACTCAACCTGCCGCTCGACCGCGTCGTGTTCTACGAGACGGACAAGTTCGACGGCGAAATCAACCGGCGGCTCGAGCCGGCGGAACTGCTGCAGATCGCCGGCCGCGCCGGCCGGGGACCGGGCGCCACCGGGTGGGTGGCGGCGCTCTCGTCGCGGGACAGCCGCCGGATCGAAGCCGCGCTCGCCGAGCCGCAGCGCACGCCCACGCCCGACCAACTGCCCGCCGCGCCCACGCCGATGCACGTGCGGGCGATCGCCGATCACCTCGGGCTCGACCGGCTGGTGCCGATCCTCGATTTCTTCCGCACCCGGCTCACGTTTCCCGCGGGCACGTTCTTCCCGGATGTGCAGGACGCGGTGCTGACGGCCGCCGGGCTCGTCGACACGTTCGCCCCGAAACTGCCGGTCGAGCAGCGCTACGCGCTCGCGTGCGCCCCGATCGACCTGCAGGAGCACCATTTTCGCGACGCGTTCAGCACCTGGCTCGAGCTGCTCAACGCCGGCCGGGAGATTCCTTTTCCGCGGCGGTTCGAGGGCGGCGGACTCGAGGAGCTGGAGGAGATGCTGAAACTCATCTCCGTCTATCGCTGGCTCGCGCTGAAATTTCCGGCGGCGTTCACGGACCTGGACCGGGTCGAACACCTGCGGCGCCAGGCGACCGAGCAGACGCAGTCGATCCTGCGGCGCAACTGGGCCCGGCAGGGCCTCAGCCGCCGCGAGTGCACGCACTGCGGTCGCGCGCTGCTGCCGAGTTCGCCGCACCGGGCGTGTCGCGAGTGCGCGAGCTGAAATCCCGCCCCTGGGAGCGCGGACGCCCGCGTCCGCCCCGATCGGGAGCGGACGGGGGCGGGCGCGCGCCCCACTCACGTCGGATCGATCT
>JAEUHA010000046.1 GCA_016793535.1 Opitutaceae bacterium
ATTTCCGAAGAGGGAAAGATGAAGCTCGGGCTGATCTGAGCCGGAACAATGCCGTAGGGGTGGAGCCGCCTGTCCCCAGGCGGCTGACGTACCACCGAGCCAGCCGCAGCGGCTTGAGGACAAGCCGCTCCACTTTCGGCGCGGTCGTTTTCATCGGTGTTTTGAATGCCGGGGGCACCCCAACCCGATGCATTCTCATCGTCACTCACTCATGAACGTCCGTTCTCTGCTGGGTGCGCTCGTGGTGAGCGCCGTTGCCGCCGCACCGGTGGAACTCGGTTCACGCCGCGAACTATTCGTCGACCGGCTCCTGATCGAACAGCTCGAAGGAACCTCGCTGCGGCTGCACGAGCCCGTTCCAGGCGGAGTCGCAGTGCAGATTGATCAGCCTTGGGAAGGCCCGGCCAACGGTCCACTGGCGGTCTTGCGGCACGGCGATCAATTCCTGCTCTACTATCGGGCCATGACTGTCGGGCAGGACGACGTTTCGGGTCGGACCTGCGTGGCCGTGAGCCGGGACGGTATGAGATGGGCAAAACCGAAGCTGGGCCTGGTGAGCTACCGCGGACGCACCGACACGAACATCGTGGTCGACGAAACGGGCAAGGAGTTGTCCGTGGTGCCCTGGTTGGATACGCGGCCGGGCATTCCGTCGGACGAGCGGATCAAGGCCTTCCACAGCGAAGCGGTCGGCGCAGAGAAACACACCGCCTACCACGATCCCAAGGGCCCGAAGCGCCTCGTGATGTTCGGCTCGGGGGATGGGTTTCGCTTTCGCCGGCTGACGCCGCAGCCACAAATCGTCAGTGCGCTGAAGAACTCCTTCGACGGCGGTAACGCGATGTTCTGGAGCGACGCCGAGCAGCAGTACGTGCTGTATTTCCGCATCTGGGACGGCGGCCGTTCGGTTGGCCGCATGACGTCGAAGGATTTCCTCCGTTGGACCGAGCCGGTCGCGATGCAATTCGGCGCCACGCCGCGCGAGCAGTTCTACACCAATCAGACCGAGCCTTACTTCCGCGCACCCCATCTCTACGTCGCACCCGCGGCGCGATTCATGGAGCGCCGCCGCGTCATCACGGAGGCGCAGGCGCAAGATATTGGACTGCGACAGGTCCAGGGTCACTCCTATCACAATGACTGCGCAGACGCCGTGCTGCTCACGTCCCGCGCCGGTTCCGAACACTATGATCGGACCTTCATGGAAGCGTTTGTCCGGCCCGGGCCCGGGGCTTCGAACTGGGTCTCGCGCACGAACTACCCCCTGACCGGCATCCTGCCCGCCGGCACCGACCGCATGATGCTGTTTGTCGCGCGTCACTATATGCAGGACTCCTGGCATATCGAACGCCTGACGTTGCGCACCGACGGCTTTGCCTCCGTGCACGCACCTTGGGCGGGCGGTCGGATGCTCACCAAGCCACTCCGGTTTTCGGGCGAGCGTCTGTTCCTCAACTACCGTACAAGTGCCGCCGGAAGCCTGCGCGTGGAAATTCAGAGCGCCGAGGGAAAGCCGATCCCCGGTTTCGGCGCGGCCGACGGTATTGAAATGATCGGCGACGAGATCGAGCGCGAAGTTCTCTGGCGGCGCGGCGCCGACGTCAGCTGCCTCGCGGGACAATCGGTGCGCCTGCTCTTCATCATGAAAGACGCCGATCTCTACGCCCTTAGATTCGGGCCTGACCCCAAACACGCTCGGTAGCACGAGTGCGCGACGCGCTAAAGGCCGGCGCCTGGCCCGCTCAAACGGACCGGGGTATGGCGATTGACGTTCAAGTGCCGCCGCGATGGAAACAAGGTGCGGCCCGCTTGGTCGTGGATTTCCTCCACTCCGCCCTCGCCCATTCCCATTCGTGGACCGCGCCCCACTACGCCCACCATGACGCACTTGTTCCGCCTGAACCCGTTCTCATTTCCGGCCGTGGCCTTGTTTGCCGCGTTGGCTTGCTTCCGAACCCCGGTACTAGCGGCGAGCGCGCCGGCTGATCCGTCCACCGCGATTGCACCGGACAAGCCGCTGGCGCTTTTCAACGGCAAGGACCTTTCGAACTTCTACACCTGGCTCGTCGATCACAAATACTCCGATCCCAACCGCGTCTTCTCCGTCGTCGAACGCATCGACGGCGCGCCCGCCATTCGTGTCAGCGGTGAGAACTGGGGCGGGCTGGTGACGAAAGCGTCCTACACCAACTATCACCTCGTCGTCGAATATCGCTGGGGCGCCCTTACCTGGGGTGAACGCAAGGACAAGGCCATGGACAGCGGAATCCTGGTCCACGCGCGGGGACCGGACGGAAACTCCCGGGCGGATTTCAACGGTCCCTGGATGAACTCGATCGAGTACCAACTGATCGAGGGCGCCACGGGAGACTTCATTCGCGTCCGGGGTCACGCGAAGGACGGCTCGATTCTCCTCGCGCCACACCTGACCGGCACGGTGCGGGTCCTGCGCAACGGCCAGATGAATTGGGACCCGAACGGCGCCGAGGTGCGATTCGATGAGAGCGCGCGCGGCCGCCTCTGCTGTTCCTACAAGGATCCCGACTGGAGTGGAGAATTGGGTTACCGCGGTGCCAGGGATGTGGAACGCCCCGTGGGCCAGTGGAACAAGGCCGAGATCATCTGCAAAGCGGACACGGTCACCTTCATCCTCAACGGTGAGATCATCAACCGGGCGACGCGCAGCACCTTCACGGCGGGGAAGCTGCTCTTTCAATCTGAAGGCGCCGAAGTGTTCTTCCGGCGGATCCAGCTGTACCCTGCGCGATAAAGGCAGAAAGCACCTCCCTCGATTCCACGCTGCGGCGGCCTACATCGTTCTTTTCTCCTCTCCTTGCGCAGGCGGACACGCCGCCCTGAGCTTCGATCCGTCTCCCTGTTTACCATGTCCTCCCTACCCCGTCTGGATACATCCTCAACGCGCCGCGCGTTTCTTGGTCAGGCAGCGGCCCTGGCCACCGTCGCGCTGCTGCCCCGCGCGTCCGCGTCCGCCCCGGTCCGAAAACCGAACTCGATCATCAACGGCGTGCGGATCGGCACGATCAGCTACAGTTACCGCAGCGCGCTCACGAGCGCGGAGGAGCTCCTGCAGGCGCTGCTCACCGGCGGGCTGAGCGAAGTGGAGCTGATGGGCGCACCGATCCAGGCCTTCGCGGGTTTCGCCGTTGCTCCCGGCGGCGGCAAGGCGAAGAAGGCGGCTCCGGCGATCCACTACACGGATGCGCAACGCGAGGCCCAACTCGCGAAATGCCGCGAACTGCGGAAACTCTACAATGACGCGGGCGTGAACATTCACATCCACAAGATCGCCTTCGGCCCGTCGGATGAAGAGGTGGAGTTCAACTTCCAAGTGGCCAAGGCCCTCGGTTGCGAGGGTATCACCGTCGAGCGCTCGGATGCCGCGGTGAAACGGCTCGCGCCCTTTGCCGAAAAGCACCGGATCCGGATCGGCTTTCACAATCACACCGCGAATGTGCCCGTAATCGAGCAACCCGACGCGCTGCTCGATTACGGACGGTATGTCGCGTTCAACTTCGATGTCGGCCACTACGTCGCCGGCACGAAGGGCAAGTCGCCGATCCCCGTCCTGGAGAAATACCACGACCGTATCCTGAACCTGCACCTCAAGGATCGCACCGCCGATGGCGGCAATCTGCCCTGGGGCCAGGGCCAGACACCGATCAAGGAAATCCTCCAACTCATGCGGAAGGAGAAGTGGACCTTCCCTGCGAACATCGAGCTCGAGTACAAGATTCCGGCCGGTTCGGACGCGATCAAGGAAGTGGCCAAGTGCCACGACTATTGCCGCGCGGCGCTGGCGTGAGGCGCCCGCGGGCGCGAGGATCGGTGGCTCACTTCGCCGGATCCTCGTCCGGTCCCCCGGCGCAACTCGATCCGCAGTCGCCCGTGCAGTCGTCACAGAGGGCGACGCCCTCAAACTCAATCGCGCCCCACTTGCCACAGGCCGAGCAGCGGGCAGCGGGATTTTCCGTCGGAGGAGGGTTCATTCTTCGCAGGTGAGTTTATCCGACTTCTACGGCTGCTGCATTCACCGGCGCAAGATCCGCCGCAGCCGCTATCCGGATCCAGCAGAGAGCGACGCCGGCAGCCGAGACGCTCGGTAATTCCG
>JAEUHA010000055.1 GCA_016793535.1 Opitutaceae bacterium
CTCCGCCGGCAAGACCATGTTAACCGAGGCGATGCTCGCCTGTTCCGGCCGGATCGGCCGCATGGGCAGCATCGCCGCCGGCACCACGACGTCGGACTACCACGCCAGCGAAAAGCAGCACCAGATCTCGGTGCATTGTTCGCTGCTCAACACGGAGTGGATGGGCCGGAAGTTCAACATCCTGGATACGCCGGGCTACAGCGACTTCATCAGCGAGGGCCTGGGCGCGCTGCGGGTCGGCGACTTCGCGCTCATCGTCATCAACGCCGCCCATGGCCTCGGCGTCGGCACCGACGCCGCGTGGGACTATGCGACGCGCTTCGGCCTGCCAAAAATCCTCGTCGTGAACGGACTCGACAAGGCGAACGTCAAGTTCGACGCGATCCTCGAGGATGCCCGCGCGCATTTCGGGAAAAACGTATTTCCCATGGCACTACCGCTGAACGCGGGCCCGGGGTTCAGCCATGTCCTGGACGTGATGCGCAATGAAGTCGTATCCTACACTCCAGGCGGCAGCGGCAAGTACACCGAGGCGCCGGCCGGCGCGCTGACCGAGCGCGTGCAGCAACTCCACCGCGAGCTGATCGAATACGTCGCGGAGTCCGACGACTCGCTCATGGAGCGCTTTTTCGAACGCGGCATGCTCGCCGAGGAGGAACTGCGCGCCGGCCTGCACAAGGCGATCCAGAACCAGGTCTTCATCCCGCTCTTCGCCACCTCCGCGGAGACCAACGTCGGCGTCGGCCGCCTGATGGACTTCATCGCCAAGTATGGCTCCTCACCCCTCGACCGCGCCGAGGTTCCGGCGCGGGATGCGAGTGGAGTCACCGGCTCCGTGCCGCTTTCGCAGCCGGAGCCGGTGGTGTTTATATTCAAGACGATGAACGAGCCGGGCGTCGGCGAACTGTCGCTCTTCCGCGTCTACTCCGGCACCATCAAGTCTGGCGATGAGCTCGTGAACACGTCGCGGGATGTGACAGAGCGCCTGGGCCAGCTCTACGTCCTCAACGGGCACGATCGCACCCCCGTGCCCCAGCTGCACGCCGGCGACCTGGGCGCCGTGGTGAAACTGCGCGCGACCCACACGGGCGACACGCTCTGCAGTCCGCGCTTCACGGTCACCCTGCCGGCCGTCGAGTACCCGAAACCCAACATTCACGGCGCGCTGAAGCTGCGTTCCAAGGGTGACGAGGACAAACTCGCCGTCGGCCTCGCGACGCTGCACCTCGAGGATCCGACGTTCCACTACCGGGTCGACGACGAGGTCCACCAGACGATCGTCTCGGGCCAGGGCGAGATTCATCTCCAGGTGATCGTGGAGCGCCTGCTGCGGCGGTTCGGAGTGCACGTCACGCTGGAGGAGCCGCGCATTCCCTACCGGGAGACGATCCGGAGCCAGGGCGAATCGCGCTACCGGCACAAGAAGCAGACCGGCGGCGCCGGCCAGTTCGCGGAAGTGTGGCTGCGGCTCGAACCGGGGCCCCGCGACAGCGGCGTCGATTTTCGGCAGACGCTCGTCGGCACCAACGTCGACCGGGTGTTCGTCCCGTCGGTGGAGAAAGGGGTGCAGACGGCCTGCCGCGAGGGCATCCTCGCCGGGTTCCGCGTCACGGACGTGAAGGCCGAGTTCTTCGACGGCAAGATGCACCCGGTCGATTCCAAGGACATCGCCTTTCAGGTCGCCGGTTACCATGCGTTCAAGGAGGCGTTTCTCGCGGCGCACCCCGTGCTGCTCGAGCCGATCTGCCTGGTCACCGTCACCGTGCCGGAGGAACACGTCGGCGCCGTCCTCGGCGACCTCTCCTCCCGACGCGGCCACATTGTCGGGGTGGAGTCGGAAGGACACTTCCAGAACATCCGCGCCCGCGTGCCCCAGAAGGAGCTGTACCATTACAGCACCGTCGTCCGTTCCCTCACAAGCGGCCGCGGCCGCCACACCGAGGAATTCAGCCACTACGAGGAAATCGCGCCCGAGTTCGCCCGGAAGATCCTGGCCGAACACGTGAAGGCCAACGGCGCGCACGAGAAGTAAGACCCCGCTTTGCAGTCGAACCCACCACGCCCATGGAGACCTGGAAAATCGAGATCACCCAGCCGCACAGCGGCGAGCTCGGCGAAGCGATCCTGCATGAGGATCACGGTTTCGCCATGGAAGAGTACACCTACGAGACCGGCCACCGGATGGAGGTCGCCGTGCACGACGTTCACGACCCCCACTGGCACATCTTCACCGACCTCGACTCCGGCCACCGGATCAAGGTGCCGCCGGAGAAGTATCGGCGCTTGTGATACGGCACGCCCTGGGAGGGCGTCCGCGCCCCCAGGGTGGCCCGGTCCGGTCAAACCAGCTCGACCTTGCCCGGCATCGGGACGTCGGTGAACACGCCGGGGCCCGGGGCGATCGTCTTCGGGAAGATGTCCAGCTTCGAGCCGTTCATCAGCCAGTTCCACGAAATCTCCCGGCCGGTGTAGGCCGACATCCGGCCGCCGATCGCGGTCAGCGTGCTGATCGCCACCTGCTCGCCTTCGTTGAGCGGCTGGCCGCTGCGGATGCTGGCGATCAGGTCGGTGTGCTCCTGCACCAGCGGATTCGGCGTCGGACCCTCGAACTTGTAGGCCTTCGCGCCCTTGATGTAATTCGTGCAATCCGAGGATCCCGCGGTGCCGACGACCCGCTCGCCGATGCGCGTGCTCGATTTGGGCGTGTGCCGGCACATGCTGGTCACCCGCGCGCCGTTCGCGTACTCCATCTCGATCGCGAAATGGTCCCAGATGTTGCCGGGAATGCTGCCGCGATTCTGGCGACCGCCCATGCCGTAGAACTTCACCGGGGGACCACCGAACGTCCAGTTGATGACGTCGATGTTGTGGATGTGCTGCTCGACGATCTGATCGCCGCTCAGCCAGTCCCAGTGGTACCAGTTCCAGCACTGCCACTCGAAGTCGCTGACGTTCGCCAGCCAGCCGGTCTTCTCCCGGAACCAGATGCCCTCCCCGTTCCAGTAGCACTGGCCACCCACCAGCTCACCGATCGCGCCGTCGTGAATGCGGCGGATGATGTCGATGTAACTCGGCTGGTGCCGACGCTGGGTGCCCGCCACCACCGCGAGTTTCTTCTGCTTCGCTTTTTGCGCCGTGGCGATGACCGCGCGGCAGCCCACGGGATCGACCGCCACCGGCTTCTCCATGAAGACATGCTTGCCGGCCGCGATCGCCGCCTCGAAATGCGCCGGTCGGAATCCGGGCGGGGTCGCCAGGATCACCAGGTCGATGTCCGCCGCGAGGACCTTCTGGTAGGCATCGAAACCCCAGAAGCCCTGCGCCGTCGGCACGTTCAGCTTCGTTTTCGCGGCCGTGACCTGCCGCTCGAACAGGTCACCCAGCGCCACGATCTCGACACCCTTGGCCGAATCGAGGCAGTTGCGCGCCGCGCCGGTGCCGCGTCCGCCGCAACCCACCACGCCGACCCGAATCCGATCGGAACCGGACGTCGCCCCCATCACCCCCTGCGTGCCCAGGGCCCCCAGCACGGCGGCACTGGTCGTGGCGGCGGAGAGCTTGACGAAGTTGCGGCGGGACAGGTCGGAGCCTTCAGGGGAGTTCATCGCGGGTACGGGTTCAGGGTGAAGCAGAGCGTGCAACGCGCACGTCGACGCCAACCAAACGCGCACCCGGTGGAACGTCAACGCCCGCCCACTCTGGGACGTCGCTTCGGAGCCCGCGTAAAGGTCGCTAGTGGCGTGCCTAATCGACCTGCCGGAAACCGTCGATCACCCGGGGGGGGTGACAAGGAGCCGCCCCGCCGCGCTACGCAATGACCGCATTGCCATCCCTCACCCGGGCCGCCGACCGCTGTAGCCGCAACTCCTGGGTGCAGAAGGGCCCCTCCTGTGCCGAAAAGAGAAGGACATGCCGACCCTCTCCCTGCGCTGGATCATTGGCCTGCTGGTCGCGTTCGTGATCGCGGCCGGGGTGCACCTGTATCTGACGCGCACCTACGGAGCCCGCGGCGGGCCGGAGGCACTGCGCGTCGACGTGGCCGACTTCATGACCGCGGCGCGGGCGGGCGAACTCACGCAAGGTCGCATCGCCTTCCGCACCAACGCCACGGGCCTCGCGGATCTCACTGCCCGGCGCACGCTGTCGGGGAGCACCGCCAGCGCGTTGATCCAGACGACCGCCCGCCTGACCGACGGCGACCTGGGTCTCCTGCGCGAGCGCCGTTTTGCGGAAACCGACGCCGCGACGCTGGCCGAAACACGGGCGGCCACCGCGTCCGACCGCGCCACCACGTTTTCCCGCGTCATCGTCCAGGTACTCGGGCTGCTGCTCCTCGTCGTCGCCCTGCTCGCGGGTGGACAATTTTTCGCCACGCGCCTGACCGCGTTCTCCCCGAAGACGCTCCGACCGGCCACGTCGACGGTGAAGTTCTCCGCCATCGCCGGTTGTGACGAAGCCAAGGACGAGGTCAGCGAAGTCGTGGAATTCCTGCGCGACCCGGCCCGCTTCACCGCCACGGGCGGACGCATGCCGAAGGGCGTGCTGCTCGTCGGCCCGCCCGGCACCGGCAAGACGATGCTCGCCAAGGCGGTCGCGGGCGAAGCCAAGGCCAACTTCTACAATCTCAGCGGCTCCGACTTCGTCGAAATGTACGTCGGCGTCGGCGCCTCGCGCGTCCGCTCGCTTTTCAAAAAGGCGCGCGAAACCGGGCCCAGCATCATCTTCATCGACGAAATCGACGCCATCGGCCGCACCCGCTCCGGCGGCGACGGCAGCGGCGCGCAGCAGGAGCATGACCAGACGCTGAACGCGCTGCTCGTCGCCATGGATGGCTTCGAATCCGGCGACGCCGTCATCGTCTTCGGCGCCACCAACCGCCCCGAGACCCTGGACAAGGCGCTGCTGCGGCCGGGCCGCTTCGACCGTCAGGTGGCGGTCGGCCTGCCGGACCTGCGCGGCCGGCTCGCCATCCTGCAGGTGCACGCCGCCGCGGTGAAGCTGGACGCCACCGTCGACCTGGAGAAAGTCGCCAAGGCCACGCCCGGTTACTCCGGCGCGGACCTCGCCAATCTGTTGAACGAGGGCGCACTCCACGCCGCCCGGCACCGGCGCGGCACCGTGACCCCCGGTGACCTCGACGAAGCCCGGGACAAGATCAACTGGGGCCGGGAGACGCGCCGGGTCATGTCCGACGCCGACAAGCGCGTCGTCGCGTATCACGAAGCTGGACACGCCCTCATGCAGGTGCTGTCCGGCGAGGACGCGGTGAAGCTGCAAAAGGTGACGATCATCCCGCGCGGTCACTCGCTCGGGAGCACGCACTTCGCCCCCGAACGCGATCTCTTCAACTACTCGCGGGAATTGCTCGTTTCGCGCCTGCGCTGCCTGATGGCCGGGCGTGCCGCCGAGGAGCTCGCGCTGGGCTCGATCACCAGCGGCGCCTCGAGCGACATCCAGGAGGCGTCGCGCATCGCCCGGCAAATGGTGTTCGAGTACGGCATGTCACCTCTGGGCTTCATGGCGCTGGCGGGGGCCAGTGACGGCCGGCCGCTCGCGAGCCCGCAGACGTTCCACGAGGCCGAGACGCACGTGAAGGCGCTGCTCGACGACAACTACGCCGCGACGCTCGTGGCGTTGCGCGAGGAGCGCGCCGCCCTCGATGCCATCGCAGCGGAGCTGGTCGCGCGGGAGACGATCTCCGGCGACGATGTCCGGGCCCTCACGGGGGCCAACCGCGGCGCGGCCTGACTCAGCCCGGGAAGGCGGACGCCATCGTCCGCCCGCTCCGCCAACCGCGGCCGGGTGCGTCCGTCACGGCCCCAGCCAGACGCCCGCCTGCAGCGCCGACGTACCCGCCGGGGTGATACGCACGCTCTTGCCGGTCTCGGTGTCGAGGATGCTCAGCACGCTCGTCGAGCGGTCGCGCGCGGTGTAGACGAGGTGGCGGCCGTCGGCGAGCCAGGCGGGTTCGATGCCGTCGAAATCGGCCTTCGACACGACCTTGCCCGTGCCGGTGGCCATGTCATAGACGGCGATCTGATACCGGCCGCCCACGCGCACCGTGCACGCGATCTTGTTCGGGTTGGCGCGGCTCCAGTCGGGCTCGGCCGCGTAGCTGAAGCCGACGTTCAGGCGCTGGGGCGTGCCGCCGGCGGCCGACATCACGTAGAGCTGGGGACCGGGTTCCATCGCAAAGACGATCCGGCTGCCGTCGGGCGACCAGCACGGCGACGCCTTGACCGTATCCGAACGGGTGCGACGCACCAGGTTTCGCCCCTGCGCATTGCTCGTCCAGATCTCCGCGTTGCCCTGGCCGGAGAGCGTCATTGCGACCTGCTGGCCGTTCGGACTGAAGCGCGCGCCGCTGTTCGTGCCCTTGAAACTCGCGAACTCATCGCGCCGGCCCGTAACCGGATCGAGCAGGTAAATGTCCGGGGCGCCCTTCCGGAAATAGCTCGTGTAGATGACCCGCGAGGCGTCCGGCGCCCACCGGGGCGTCAGCACCAGGGAATTGTCGCGGGTGAGCTGTTTCGATTCGCCGATGAAAAGGTCGGACGCGTAGATCTCGCCCTTGTTGCCGCGGTTGACGACAAAGGCCAGGCGCGCGGTGAAGAACCCGCGCAGGTTGAGCCCGTTGGTCTTCTGCACCGCGATGTCGGCCGCGCGAAACAGCGCGTTCCGGGCGCTCGTGCCGGTCGCCACCTCGGAGGCGACGGGCGTGCCGGCGGACCCGCGCGTGATGTCGACCCGGACCTGGTTGGCCGACACGGCCGTGAACTTCAGCTCGTAGGCGTGCCCGCTGTCGACGCGGCGGTAACGGCCGTGGGCGTTGAAGGCGGCGTCGGCCGCCGCTTTCAGTTCCGGCGAGCTCGCCACGATGCGCACCGGAATGGTGTTCGCGTCGACGGCGACGCTGACTTCGCCGATCTTGCGGCTCCCTTGCGCCAGGGCCGGGGCCGCAACGAGGATGAAAAGGAGGAACAGGCGGGAAACTTTTGGCATGAGAAAAGGGACGGCGATTCACCGTCGCTCCGGCATTTCTATTTGCTCCGCATCGCGGCATAACAACTCTTATTTGCTTACAATCTCGCCACACCGTGACGTCCGACCAAATCAAGGAACAGTTGAAGCAAGTGAAGTATCCCGGCTTCAGCCGCGATATCGTGTCGTTCGGCCTCGTGCGAACGGCCGGTTTCTTCGACGGCACGGTCAAGGTCGCGCTTTCCCTGACCAGCAACGACCCGAAGGCTCCGTTGCAGCTGAAGACGGACGTCGAGAAGGCGCTGCGCGGCCTGCCGGGCGTGAAGGACATCCTCGTCGAGATCGCCGTCGCCCCGGCCAAGACACCGCCGCCGGCCGCCGGCGTGACCGCCACGGGGGGCAATCTTGCGGGCAATGCCGGAGCACCGAAGAAAATCCGGCACGCCGTCGCGATCGCGTCGGGCAAGGGCGGCGTCGGCAAGAGCACGTTTTCCGTCAATCTCGCCTGCGGCCTCGCCCAGCTCCTCGAGCTGCAGGGCCGTCCGGGCCGGGTCGGCCTCCTCGACTGTGACATCTACGGGCCCAGCGTGCCGCTCATGATGGGGCTGAGCGGCCGGCCGGAGGTCGAGGGCGATGGCACTGATGCGATGCTCGTGCCGATGGAGCGGTACGGCGTGAAGGTGATGAGCATGGGCTTTCTGGTCGACGAAAACACGCCGGTGGTCTGGCGCGGCCCGATGATCATGAAGACCATCCAGCAGTTCGTGCAGAACGTGAAATGGGGCGAACTCGACGTGCTGTTGATCGACCTGCCGCCCGGCACCGGCGACGCCCAGCTTTCCCTCGTGCAGACGATTCCCCTCGACGGTGCCGTCCTGGTGACGACGCCCCAGCTCGCCGCCACGAACGTCGCGCGCAAGGGCGGACTGATGTTTCAAAAGGTGAACGTCCCGCTCCTGGGCGTGGCGGAGAACATGAGCTACTTCGTCGACCCGTCGGGCCAGCGCCACGACCTTTTCGGTTCCGGGGGCGGGGTGATCACGGCGGAAAAGCTCGGCACCGTTCTGCTCGGGCAAGTCCCGCTCATCCCTGAAATCCGCGCCGGCGGCGACTCCGGCGTGCCGATCGTGGTGTCCGCGCCGCAAAGCCTGGCCGCAGGGGTGTTCCGTGAAATGGGCGAAGCCGTCCTGGCCCGCCTGCAAAAGTCAACCGTGCCGCCGCGGTAACAATCCGGAAAAATTGCGGGAATTGACACTCCCCGCCCGCTCGCTCTCATATCACGCAGCTTCATGACTCATCCTGCGCAAGAGCCTTCGACGTCCCGGGAGTTTGTGAAACAATCCAGCCTTTATCAGGAGTTCCTGGCGGAGCGGGAAGAGATCCTGAAACACAAGTGGCTTGAGTCGGAGCGGTTGGGATACGACATCGGTTTTGAGCGCGCGTTGCTCGACTGGATTCGGAAGCACCGCGAGAGCTGGCGGGCGGCCCGCCGGCAACACCACCTGCAGCAGCAGCCGCCGTCGGGCGGCAGTCCGTCGTCGGCACCGTTTACGGCCGCGACATCGTCCACAGACGACAAGACACTGGCGTGAGCTTGGGAGCGCGGACGTCGTCGTCCGCAGTTCGATCGATGGCGGACGGGGGCGTCCGCGCTCCCAGGGAAAACAAAAGCCGGGCCTTTTGAGCCCGGCTGGATCGGATGACGGAACGGAATCCGTTACTTGATTTCCTTGTGCAGCGTGTGCCGCTTCAGGTGCGGATTGTACTTCTTCTTTTCGATGCGCTCCGTGACGGTCTTCTTGTTGCGGAAGGTGAGGTAACGGGAGACCGGCTTGCCCTCTTTACGGGCTTCGGTGCACTCGAGGATGACTTGTTCTTGCATGGTCGTAAATGAAGTGAGGGGTCAGAGGAAAGGCGCCGCCCCAGCCGGCGCAACCACAATCTGGCAGCCGGACGTTGTCTCCGCCCGCCGCTTCCCCATCGTCCCGCCCCACACCCGTGTCCAGCGAACGCGTCCGCATCCTCTCCGACCTCCATTTCGGTGACCACGCCAGCCGCGTGACCCGGCTGGGCCAGCTCGTTCCACTCCTGGAAGGCGTGCAGCATCTGGTCCTGAACGGCGACACGCTCGACACCCGGCCGGGTCCGCAACCTCTTCACACGGAGCAGTGTCGGGCTGAGGTCAGGGCGTTCTTCCCCGCGCAGGTCGGTCGGGTGACGTACCTGACCGGCAACCACGACGCCGATTTTTCGGCCGACCACCGCCTCGACCTGGCGGCCGGCCGGGTCTTCGTCACCCACGGGGACCTCTTTTTCGACGACATCGTGCCCTGGAGTCACGACGCCGCCTTCATCGGGCGCCGCCTTGCGGAGGAATTTCGCACCCTGCCGGCCGAATTCCACGGCCACCTCGACCACCGGCTGGCGTTGTTTCGCCGCGTCGCCGCCGCGATCCCCCAACGGCACCAATCGGAGCGCAACAAGCTGAAGTACGCGCTGCACTATTTCGCGGACACCGTGTGGCCGCCGCAGCGCATCCTGCGCATCATCCGGGCCTGGCAAAACGCCCCCCGGAGCGCGGCCGACGCCACGCGTCGGCACCGTCCGGACGCCCGCTTCGTCGTTTCCGGCCACACCCATCGTCCGGGAGTCTGGGCGATGCCGGACGGGCTCACGGTCATCAACACCGGCTCGTTCTGTCCGCCCTTGGGCGGCTGTTGTGTCGACGTGACGGCCGAGGCCGTGACCGTCCGCCGGATCGAAACGCGGGCCGGCGAGTTCCGGCTGGGTGAGACGCGGGCCACGTTTCGGCTCGCCGCCGCCTGACCTTTGCCGGAAACACGGGTATGAGCATCGAGTTCGGCTGGTGGAATCGGGACGAGGAAGGCCGCCGCTATCAGGTCAACGCCGTGGTCCACGGCGGCAACATCGAGTGGACGCGCCACCAAGGGCACCACACGTCCTGGGATCCCCACGAGCCGAGCGACGAAGACCGCGAACGCCTGATCGCCGAAGCCTCGAAACGTGTGCCGCGCCGGCTCATCACCCAGAAACAGTTCGAGGAGATCAAGCGGTTGAGCGAGAACGCGGGACCGGGCGGTCTCTCTGGCCGACGCTACCGGCCGTCACCCGAGCTGTAGCCGGGCCGCGACCTGCGGCCAGATCAGCTTGAACGACGGGCAATACTCGTCCGGCCGCGCCCCGACGCGGGCTGACACCTCCGCCGGAGCCACCCATTCGCCGTACTGGATCTCGAGCGGATCGAGGGTGATGATTCCGGTGTACGCCAGCCGGTAGACCCAGACGAACTCCCAGCCCGTTTGCTCACACGCGTCGACGCGGAACCAGCGCGCGGGCCGCGTTCCGTCCGGGAGCCGGATCCCGATCTCCTCGCCCAGTTCGCGCACCGCCGCGGCGTCATAGTCCTCACCGGCATCGAGGTGACCCGAGCACGACGAGTCCCACAGGCCAGGCGAAAGGTCCTTCAGCATCGAACGCTTCTGGAGCAGCACGCGCTGCGCGCCGTCGAAGACCATGACATGCACGGCCCGGTGCCAGAGTCCGGTGGCGTGCACCTCGCGGCGCGTGGCCCGCCGCACGACCTCGTCGCGCTCGTTCACGACATCGAACCACTCCTCGCTCCCGGCGACCTTTACATTGGTGCTCATTCGTGTCCATTCGTGCCCCTCAGCCGCCCAAACACCATGCCGAAAATCGAGGTCAACAAAGTCGCCGAAATTCTGAAGAAGAATGAAATCTCCCCCGCCGTCCTCCGGCGTGTCATCGAGGAGATGAACCTCGCGGTGCAGCCCGATACGGCCGACGGAGACAAGCCGCCGGCGGTGAAAAAGCAGTGGGTGATCCTCGTCAGCGACCCCGAAGGCCGGCTGCCCAAGCACGACTTCGTCGGCTGGGTGCTCCAGATTCCCGAGAGCGAAAGCGTCGCCACGACCACGGACCGGATCTTCCGCAGCGCCTACGATCACAACACCACCAAGAAGGGACGCCTGCTCCCGGTGAAGACCGTCGGCGAGGCCCTCGAAAACGTGCCCGCCAAGCAGTTCAAGGAGGCGGACCTCTGGGTGAAATCGAAGACGCCGGTGCTGATGCTGCGGACGGACAACGAGATTCCGAAGGAGTAAGCGGAGCGATTCAGGCGGAGCGAGGTACTGCCCACGGAACACACGGAATACACGGGAGCCAGGAGCTCTTCCGTGTGCTCCGTGGGCCAACGGATCGAGCCTCTACCGCACGGGGCCGAGGAAGTGTTCGAGAAACTGATACGCCTGCTCGTTCGACTCCGGCGTCGGGGAGTGGTCCTTCCGGTTCGTCATCGCGACGCGGTTCTCGTAGCCGAGAAAGCGGTTCACGGCGACCGCGTGATTGAGCGGCACCCAGCGCGCGACGAAATCCTCCGACCCGCCCGACACCAGGAAGGGCCGCGGTGCCATCAGCGCGTGCAGTTCATGCAGGTCGTGGCCGGACTCGATGATCGTCTTGTACGGTCCGGTGCGGGGCGACTTCGGGGAAATCAGTCCCGGGGCGCGCGTGATCGCCGCATCGAGACCGAGGTACCAGGGCTCCCAGTAATTGACCGACCCCCTCGCCTCATCGAACACCACGCCGCCATCGGACCACACCGCGGCCGCGAACTTGTCATAGAAACACGAGGCGAACATCGACCACTTCCCGCCGTAGGAATGGCCCATGACGCCGATCCGCGCCGCGTCGACCTCGGGACGCTGCGCGAGGACGGTGTGGAGGTTGGCGGAGATATAGGCGTAGAAACTCAGCGGCTGGCACTTCACCCCGTGCAGGTCCGGCTTGCGGGCATCGTCACCCGGCGTGCCGATCGAGAGCGTGACAAAGCCGCGCCGGGAAAGCGCGAGGGCGAAGTCGCGGCCCGCGCCGCGATTGCCGGTTTCCATCATCCGCTTCGCCGTCCCCTCGAGCGGCGTCGGCCCCGCGTAGGCCACGCTCACCTCGGGCACGTAGAACGGCACCAGCACCGCCGGGCGTTTGCCCGTAAACGTCGCCGGCGGCAGCAGCAGGATGGCGTGCTGCATGACGCCGGGCGCGATCTCGACCTGTACGCGATACTGGGTGACGCCCGCCCGGTCCTGTTTCTCGCCGAGCACGAGCTTCGGTTTCGCCAGCAGCTCCGGCCAGGGACCGAGTTGTTGGTGCCAGTACTTCAGGATCTCCGCGCGGCGCGCGGGCCACTCGGCCGGCGACGACACCGGCCGGCCGTCGTAGAATTTCAGCGGCGAGGCGTACTTCCCAAACTGCCCGGCAAACTCGGCCGGGGGAGCGAAGAACGGCCGGAGCGCGTCAGGAACCGGCGTCGAACGCACGGCGGCCGATACCGCAGTCACCGTCATCAGCAGGCCGAGCGCCTGCGCCAGGAAGGAGGAGAGATTGCGTCGCATAAAATTCAGCCGGCCCGGGCACCGCCGGCGCCGCGTCATTCGTCGAGACCGAACCGTCGCGGTTCAAAACCGCGCGCTTTCAGCGCGGCGGCCAGGGCCTTGAGATCGAGCTTGGCGCCGGGCTTCACCGCGCGGTCGCGATACCAGCCCTGGTTCATCTCCACCGCGAACTGCAGCCGGTCGCTGCGTGAGCTCACGCTCTTCTCGTCGAACGGGTGCAGCGGATAGATCTCCTCGAGCGCACCACCCGCGCCGAAGAACCCGATGTCGAGCGGCGTGGGCGTGTTCCGCATCCAGAAACTCATCTGCTGCGGCCGCTCGTAGACGAAGATCATGCCGTCATCCGGCCCGAGATCGCGGCGCCCCATGAGGCCGCGCTGCATCTCGTCGGTGCGGACCGCCAGCTGCAGGCGCACGGTGCGGTCACCGATCTTGATCGGGAAAAAATCAGCCACCGTTTTCGCCGCCGTGCCCCGCGCCGGCGCGGCGGATTTCTCCCTGCCGCACGCCACCAGCGCGAAGGCCGGCGCCACCAGCCAAACGATCAGCGCCAGGGAGCGGGCAAGTGACCGCCGCGAACCGGCCGGGCGGAAAACCGGATTTGCATTTTTCACCACGCCGGTGGCTAATGCCCGTCGAGCCGCAACACAATCCCTCTCTCCTCCGTGCCCGGAAAATCCGCTCCGTCCCCGCTCCTTTACTCCGACACTGAACGCAGTCCCGATGCCCTGTACTTTGGCCGGGTGAACGTGCCCGACGCGTTCATCGCCTTCGGTCACCGGGGCAAGAAATACGCGGTGGTCGGCGCGCTGGAATTCGGCCGGGTCAGGAAGACGTCCGACTTCGACATCGTGCTTCCCCTCGAAGCCTGGCAGCAGCGGGCCCGCGAAACCTGGCCCAAGCGCGTGGCCGGCATCGCCGAGGTGATCCAGCTCCTGGCGAAGGCGTACCGGGTGCCGCGATTCACGGTCCCGGTCGAGTTTCCCGCGGGTCTCTATGCGCAGTTGCGCCAGGCGGGGGTGGCGCTCGACATCTGCGACGGCGCCCTTTTTCCGGCCCGCGAATGCAAGTCCGCCGCTGAAGCGGCGGCGATCCGGGAAGGCAACCGCTGCAGCGCTCTCGGCTTCGCCGCCGCTGAACGGATCCTGCGGGCGAGCCGGCGCCGCGGCCGCACGCTCGTCCACCGCGGCGAGGTCCTGACGAGCGAGAAACTCAAGTTCGCCATCGAGGTCGCGTGTCTCGAGGCCGGCGCGGTGTCCGCCAACACCATCGTGGCCGGCGGCGACCAGGCCTGCGATCCGCACGAACGCGGTTCGGGCCCGATCCGGCCGGATGAACTCGTCATCATCGACATATTTCCCCGCGTGACGCGCACCGGGTTTTACGGTGACATGACCCGGACCTTCCTGCGCGGCCGCGCCTCCGATGCCCAGCGGGCGCTCGTCGGAGCGGTGCGGGAGGCGCAACGAGCGGCGCTGCGTTCGATCCGCGCCGGTGTGAACGGCCGCGACGTCCACCGGCAGGTGGTCGCGGTCTTCGCCCAGCGCGGCTACGAGACGCGCCACACCGAGCAGGGCTCCGTGGGATTCTTTCACGGGACCGGCCACGGCCTCGGCCTGGCCGTGCACGAGCCGCCGCGGCTGAGCGGCAGCGTCGACTGGACGCTGCTCAAGGGATCCGTCGTGACGGTCGAACCGGGCCTGTATTATCCGGGCCTCGGCGCCTGCCGGATCGAGGACGTCGTGCAGGTCACGTCGGCGCAGCCCCGCCTGCTCTCCCGTTATTCCTACGAGTGGGAACTCCGATGAAAGGCCTCGCCCCCCTGCTGAAGAAGATCCCGCGGCTCCGGATCCTCGTGGTCGGCGATGTCATGCTCGATCACTACATCTGGGGCGATGCCACGCGCATCTCCCCCGAGGCGCCGGTGCCGGTGGTCGACATCGCGCGCGATTCATGGACGGCCGGCGGCGCCGCCAACGTGGCCCTCAACCTCGCCTCCCTCGGCGCGCAGACCACCGTGGCGGGCTTCATCGGCAAGGACGACGCGGGCGCCCGGCTGACCACGATTCTCCACAGCCGGAAGATCGAGACCCTCGTCACCCCGGGAGAAGCGCCGACGATCGTGAAGACCCGCGTGCTCGTGCAGCACCAGCAACTCTGCCGGCTCGACCGCGAGGCGCCGCCCTCGGCCTACCAGGTGTCGGCGGCCAAGGCGGAAAAACTGCTCGCCAGCGAAATCGCGAAGTCGGACGCCGTCATCCTTTCGGACTACGCCAAGGGCATTCTTACCGACGAGCTCGTCGAGCGCGTCACACACCTCGCCCGCGCCGCCGGCAAGTTTGTCGCCCTCGACCCCAAGCCCAAGCGGCGGCTGTCGTTCCACGGACTCGACCTGATCACCCCGAACAAGCGCGAGGCGCTGCAACTCGCGGGCAGCGAGCCGCAGCCCCACACGCCCTTTCCCGCCGCCGACGTGTGCGCGCGGCTGCACGAGCTCTACGCGACGAAGAATCTCGTGATCACGCTGGGCGAGGACGGCATGCTGCTCAGTGCCGAGGGCCAGATCCTGAAGACGATTCCGACCGCGGCGCGCGAGGTGTTTGATGTTTCCGGCGCGGGCGACACCTCGCTCGCCGCCCTCGTGCTCGCCCTGGCGGCCGGCGCCCCCCTCGAGACCGCGGCACATTTCGCCAACGCGGCGGCAGGGGTGGTGGTCGGCAAGCTCGGCACGGCGACGGTCACGCCCAAGGAACTGCTGGCCTACGTGAACCACCGCTGAGTCTTGGACCCCGCCCCGCCCACGTCCGCCCGCCGCGCCCTGTTTCTCGACCGCGACGGCACGATCATCCCCGACAAACACTACCTCGCGGATCCCGCGGGGGTGGAACTCCTGCCCGGCGTGGCCGCGGCGCTCGGCCGGGCCCGGGAACTGGGTTACGCGCTCTTTCTTTTCACCAACCAGTCGGGGGTCGCGCGCGGGTATTTCACGCTCGACGACGTCCACCGCTGCAACGTCCGGATGGAGGAGCTGATCGGCCTGCCCGCTCCCCTGTTCACCGACATCTGCATCGCGACCGAGGGCCCGGACGATCCGCCCCTCTACCGCAAGCCGTCACCGCGTTTCATCCTCGAGAGCATCGCGCGGCACGGGCTCGACCCGCAGCATTGCTGGATGGTCGGCGACCGCGAGGGCGACATCGACGCCGGGTTGAACGCGAAGATTCACGCCGTTGCGGTCTGCACCGGCAAGCATGACGCCGCGGGCTGGGCCGCCGCGGGTCGCCCGGGGGTGCCGGTGTTCCCGAGCCTCGTGGAATTCGTGGCGTCGCTGGGATGAACGGCGGTGATTACCAAGCGGTTTTATCCAGTGGCCCACGGAACACCCGGACCACGCGGAGAATTATTCAGTTTCCGTGAAGTCCGGGTGTTCCGTGGACAATCTCCTTCCGTTCGCTGATGGCGGCTTTGTCGCAATAGATCACGAGTGATCCACCCATTCCGCCATGCCCGAACTCGCTGAAGTCGAATTCTACCGCAAGCGGTGGCACCTGGCCGCCGCCGGAGATCGGGTCGAGCGCGTGCTGACGCACGACACCAAAAAGGTCCTGCGGCACCTCGACGCCGCCCTCCTGCGCCGGACGCTGACCGGAACGGTGCTCGAAACGTCGACCGCCGCGGCGAAACAGATGCTCTTCCGGTTCGAGCGGGGGGCGAGCCTCGGCATTCACCTCGGCATGAGCGGCGAGCTCAGGGTCGCTCCGCCGGAGCACGTCCCCGGGAAACACGACCACCTGGTGCTGGTCACCGGCCGGCACGCGCTCGTGTTCACCGATCCGCGGATGTTCGGCCGGGTCGACTTTCACCCCGGGCCGGGCTTGCCTCCGTGGTGGACGCGGATCGCGCCGGCGATCCAGTCCGAGCAGTTCACGGTCGAGGCCGTGGCGGAGTTCCTGCACCGTCGCCGCCGGGCGCCGCTCAAGGCGGTGCTGTTGATGCAGGAACGCTTCCCCGGGGTCGGAAACTGGATGGCCGACGAAATACTCTGGCGGGCGGCCCTCCATCCGGCCCGGCCCGCCGGCACGCTCGAACCGCGTGACGTTCGCCGGCTGTGGCGCGAATGCCGGCACGTCTGCCGCCTGGCGCTCGACGCCATTGCCGGCCGCGGCGACACGCTGCCGCCCGACCTCAATGTCGGCATCCCGCGGACGTGGCTGTTTCACCATCGCTGGGCGGACGGCGGGGTGTGTCCGCGGACGAGACGCCCCCTGCAACGGGCAACGATCGGCGGCCGCACCACGTGCTGGTCGCCGGCCCGGCAGGGTGTCACCGCGCGCACGAAGGTCGGCGGGGTGCCCCCACCCCGCGAGTCGCGGCGTTCGGACCTGAAAGCTCGCGGGGTGAGGGCACCCCGCCTACACGCGGAATCCGGCGGCGTCGCGAACTCGCGTCCCGGGTCAC
>JAEUHA010000063.1 GCA_016793535.1 Opitutaceae bacterium
GTCGCAGGTCGCGCGGGCGAATCCGGGGCGGCACGTGACGGTCGTGCACTATACCGACGACCTGGGCGTGACCTGGAAAACGGGCGCTCCGATCGATCTCGGAGACGATGGTAACTACCGCAACCCGGAGACCGGGCTCCGAGCCAGCACCCACGGCGGCGGCATCGAGGGCACGGTCCTGGAAAAGCAGAACGGCGAACTGAAGCTCCTGCTGCGCGTGCCGCATGGTTGCCTTTATGACTACATGTCGCGGGACGGCGTCACCTGGACGGGCCCGATGCCCTCGACTCTCGAAGCCAGCGACTCTCCCGGCACGCTGCACCGGCTCGCGAGCGGCCGGGCGGTCCTGGTGTGGAATCGCTTCCGTGACCCCGTCAAGCGCCAGGGCCGGCGCGATCAGCTCTCGATCGCGTTCTCGGAGAACGACGGCCTCACCTGGACCACGCCCCAGCTCATGGCGGTCAACCCCGTGCCCGCCGGCCAGCGCGAGACTGCCTACTGGATCTCGTACCCGTACCTGTTCGAACCGGCACCGGGCCGGCTGTGGATCTCCACCATGCAGGGCGGCCTCTCGGCGGAACTGCAGGAGCGGGACTTCCTCGCGCCGGTCGCCCGCCCCCTCGACGGTCCGGCCGTGCGTGTGCTCGTGCTGGGTGATTCAATCACGCGCGGGGTCCGGCGCGGCGTGCTGCCGACGGAGACGTTCGCGGCCCGGCTGCAGGCCCGCTGGCGCGCCGCCGGTCTCGCGGTGCAGGTCCACAATGCCGGCATCGGCAGTGAACGCACCGACCTGGCACTGGCGCGACTGGACCGCGACGTGATCGCACAACGGCCGCACATCGTGACCGTGATGTACGGCACCAACGACAGCTGGGTCGACCGCGGTCGGACCGCGTCCCGGCTCACGGAAGCAGAGTATGAGGCAAATCTCCGCGCGATCGTCGGCCGACTGCAGTCGGCGGGCATCCGCGTCGTCCTGATGACCGAGCCGAAATTCGCCGAACAGAATCCCCGCAACGGACTCGACGAGGAACCCAACGGGCGGCTCGCGCGCTACGTCGAGCTGTGCCGCCGGGTCGCGCGGGAAACCGGCACGCCGCTCATCGATCACTTCGCCGGCTGGGACGCGGAGCAGCGGCGGGGCCGTATCCTGCAGCCTTGGACGACTGACGGCTGCCATCCGAACGTCGACGGGCACCGCGACCTCGCGGCGCGGATGGCGGAAGTGATGGAGCCGCTCGTGCGGCAGATCGCGGCCAATTTATGAAGCACCCTCGCAACTCCCTTCCCGGCTGGATGAGTTCCTGGCTCAGGCTTGGACTCAGCCTGCTGCTGCTCGCGTCCGTGACGCGGGCCCAGGCCCCGGCTGCGGGCATCGAAGGCCGGGTGGCCAATGCGGCGACCGGCAACTACCTGAACAATGCCCGCGTTGTCATCGAAGGGACGAACGTCGAGGTGTTCACCAACGAGAACGGCGAGTTCCGCCTCGGTGGCGTCGCTCCGGGTGAGGTCCGACTGCGGGTGACGTATGCGGGACTCGAGTCGCAGTCGGCCACGGTGCGAGTCACCGGCGGTGCGCCGGTGCGCCGGGACTTCGAACTGGCGCTGCCGCGCAGTCAGACGACGGCGGGCGACGGGAGCGTGGTGAAGCTGGACAGCTTCGTCGTCGAATCGACCGCCCTGAGCGCGCAGGCCGCGGCGATCAACGAGCAGAAGTTCTCCCCCAACATCAAGAATGTCGTCGTGCTCGACGAGATCGGCGACCTGGGCGACGGGAACATCGGCGAGTACCTGAAGTACACGCCGGGCATGTCGATCGTGTTCGGACCGCAGACCGCGGCGACCGCTTCGATTCGCGGCATGCCGGCAGGTGGTGTCGTGTTCATGATCGACGGGGCGGAGGTCTCTTCGCCGTCCGCGGATCGCAATTTCGACCTGGCCGCAAGTTCCTCCGGCAGCGTGGACCGCATCGAGATCACCAAGGTGCCCACGCCCGACCGCCCGGCCAACGCCGTCGGCGGCACCGTGAACATCGTCGGCAAGAGCGGCTTTGCCAACCCGCGGCGCCTCGTCCGGCTCAACACCTACCTGGCCTACAATTCGGAAAACCGCCTGCGGCCCCCGGGGCTCGGCACGCGCGTGGGCAGCGACCGCCACTCGAGCGAACGGGCGATCCAGCCGGGCTTCGACCTCAACTACTCGCAGCCGGTCAACAAGTCCCTGGCCTTCACGCTCAACCTGAGCAGCATGCTCCGCGTCTACGACATGGATTATGATTCGCCGACGTGGGATCTGATTCGCGGCGTGCAGACGACCTCCACGATCCAGAATGTCCTGCAGACGACGGAGCGGCAACTGGCCTCGACGACGCTCGACTGGCGGATCAATCGCGAGAACGCGCTGCGCCTGAACATCGAGCACGTCCAGATCAACACCCCGACCCGCCAGAACGTCTTCGCCACCGCCTGGGGCGCGGGCAACACGGGCGGCGCGACGTTCACCCAGGGCGCCGCCGCCGGCAACGATCTCGTGCGCCAGACGGTCACCTGGGGCGACCGCACCCGCGGCACGTCATCGGCTGTGCTGCGCTACACTCACGAGGGCGCGTGGTACAAGATCGACGCCAGCGCGAACTACTCGCGGAGCTGGGATGAACGAAAGGATCTCGAGCATGGCTTTTTCCGTTCGATCGGCACCACCTCGCTCGGCTCGCTCGTCATCCGGGCCGACCGCCTCGACGGCATCTACAACCGCTACGCGCCCCAACTGACCGTCACGGATCGCACGGGCCGCCCGGTCGACCCGTACGACAACGCGCAGCTCACGCTCGGCAACCCGACCAGTCAGCCGGAGATGATCAAGTCCGACATGAAGAGCGTGGCGGCGAACATCAGCCGGAATTTCAGCGCGCCAGTTCCCGTGACGCTCAAGACGGGCTTCTCGCTCAATCGCCAGCGCAAGGATCGCGAGACCGAACTGAAGACCTGGACCTTTGCGCCCCCGGCGAACGTCAGCCGGCTCGGCGGCGGACATGACCTCACCAACGACCAGTTGTCGGCGCAGTCGTTCTTCAACGACACGCTCAAGGTCAAGTGGCTCAGCGCCGCCAAGCTGTATGAACTCTTCAAGGCCAATCCCGCGTGGTTCACGCTGAACGAGGCCGCCGCGTACCAGTCTGATGCCACCAACTCCCGCTATTTCGAGGAGACGATCTCCGCGGCCTACGTGCGCGGCGACGTGAAGTTCTTCGAAAACCGGCTCTGGCTCGTGGGTGGCGTCCGCTTCGAAAAGACCGAGGACACCGGGGCCGGACCGCGCGACGACGTGCGCGCCACGTACCGGCAGGACGCGGCCGGCAACCTGCTCCGCGATGCGGCGGGCCGCCTGATTCCCGTCTCGGCGAACGCGCTGGAAACCGCCCGGCTGCGCTATTCGAAGCGCGGCGCGGAGGCCCGCCGTGAGTACTCCGGCTACTATCCGAGCTTCAACAGCACGTATTATTTCACGGATACGCTGGTCGCCCGCGCCGCGTATGCCAAGACCCTGGGCCGCCCGGCCCTCAGCGAGGTGATCCCCGGCATCACGGTGTCGGATCCCGCGGCCGCGGTGCGGACCGCCACGATCGTCAATTCGGGCCTTCAACCCTGGAGTGCGGACAACTTCGACCTTTCCTTCGAAGCCTACGGCCTCAAGGGCGCGGTGCTCTCGCTTGGTCTCTTCAAGAAGGACATCAAGAATTTCTTCCTCCAGGTGCGAAGCCCGGCGACCCTGGCGCAGTTGGAGAGCTTCGGCCTCAACGACGACTATCTCGACTACGAGGTCATCACGAAGACCAACGGGGGCGATGCCGCGGTGGAAGGCTACGAAGTAAGCTGGCGGCAGTCGTGGTTCTTCCTCCCGCCCTGGGCCAAGGGCTTTTCAACGTTCGCCAACGCCACGATCTCGCGCGTCGAGGGCCAGAACGCCCAGGATTTCACGCCGTTCGCCCACAAGAACATCAACTGGGGCGTCGCTTACGCGCGCCAGGGCTTCTCGTTCAAGTACAACGTGGCGTACGCGTATCAGGTTTCCGGTGCCGCGGTGGCGGCCAGCGCGACGGTGCCCGCCGGGACCCGTTCGTACGTGGCACCCCAGATCACGCAGGACTGGTCGTTCGAGTATCGTTTCGCGAAGCGCTTCACGGTGTACGGTGGCGCCCGCAACTTCAACGGGGCGAACAAACGTACCGAGCGGTCGGGCCCGGGCGCGCCGAACTGGACCCGTCCGCAGTCCTATCAGAACTTCGGCACGCTGGTTACGCTCGGCTTGCGGTCGCAGTTCTGAAAAGGTGCGCGCGTGATCACTTCTCTGCGATCGAATCTCGTCAGCAGGCGGAGCGGTGTGTCCCCACGCCGCTCCACCTGGGACATTCTCGGGCCGGTCCTCCTGGCACTCGCGTTCGCCCCCTTGGGGGCACCGGCCCGGGCGGCGGCACCGGTCATCGAGTCCTTCATCGCCCAGGCGACCGCTGAGAATCCGCGCCACCCGGAAGCCGACATCCTCGTCCTCCGCGACGGCACGCTCTTCGCGGCGTGGGCGGAATTCTACGGTGGCGCGCGGGATGATGCCCCCGCGCGCATCACGTCGGCCCGCTCGACCGACGGCGGACGCACCTGGGGCGCGCGCACCGTTATCCAGGAGAACTCCGGCAAGGCGAATGTGATGTCCGTGAGCCTGGTCCGCACGCGGACGGGCGACGTGTTGTTCTTCTACCTGCAGAAGAACTCGCTCACCGACCTGAAGGCCTACGTGCGCCGGTCGAGCGACGACACGAAGACGTGGAGCGCGCCCG